>QBYE01000034.1 GCA_003282985.1 Pelagibacteraceae bacterium AG-325-E08 | reverse complement strand
CTTTTTTTTCCTATAATCTCAGTGAAATTCTTAACACCATCCTTCAATAGTAATTCTTTTAACTCTTTTTTGATAATACCCACTATATTTGGACCTCTATAAACCATCCCAGTATAAAGCTGAACATAATCAGCGCCTGCCAAAAATTTTTTATAAGCACTCATACCTGAGTCTACTCCCCCCACTCCTATAATTTTAATTCTTCCTTCTAAAACATTATAAAATTTATTAATCAAACTTGTAGATTTTTCCTCAATCGGTTTGCCTGATAAACCACCTTTTTGATGTTTTAAAATATTGCTCAATCGATCTCTAGTCGAGTCTGAGGTATTTGAAATAATTACAGCTTTAACATTATTGTCTAAAAGAACATCAGAAATTTTACTGACATCTTGATCACTTATATCAGGCGAAACTTTCACAACAATTGGAATTAATGAGTTCAAAATTTTTTTTTCTTTATCGATCGTCTTTAATAATTCATCTAATTTAAATTCATCATGAAAACTTCTTAAGTCTTCTGTATTTGGTGAGGAAATATTTATTGTAATATAATCTGCTACTTCACAAAAAGTTTTCAAACATTTAATATAATCACCATTTCGGTCCTTAGTATCTTTGTTTGGACCTATATTTACACCCAATAGCCCAATCTGCTTTTTAGATTTAATTCTATCTAAAACATTTTTTGATCCAAAATTATTAAAACCAAGTCTATTAATCAGGGCCTCATCCTCGACTAGCCTAAAAACTCTAGGTTTAGGATTTCCATATTGCTGGAGGGGCGTTACTGTGCCAACTTCAACAAAACCAAAACCAAGCTTAAATAATGAATTATATACTTCTGCATTTTTATCAAAACCTGCCGCTATTCCTATTGGATTTTCTAAATTTCTATTAAATAATTTAGTGTTAAATAAAGGATTATTCTTATCTTCATCCAGAATGTTTGGAGCAAAATTAAATTTTAAAGATTTGATAGCTAAACTGTGAGCTGTCTCAGGATCTAATTTGAAAATTAAAGATCTTAAATTTGAAAACATTATTTAATTTTATCTATTATAAGATCTTTTGTTTCTTTAACACCAAAAAAACTTATAAAAAAACCCATTCGAGGACCATTTTCGTCACCAAATACCACTTGATAAATCAACTTAAACCAATCTCTAAGATTTTCTGCATAACCATTTTCTTTACCAGTTGAATAAATTAATGTTTGAATATCTTCAGGTGTCATTTTATCATTACAAGTTTCTAGAGTTTTGACTAGAGACTCTAGGGCTTTTTTTTCTTCTAAATTTGGAGTTTTGTATTTTTTCTTTGCTTTGATTATGTCATTAAAATATTTGATAGCATAACCCACTAGATTATCAAAAATAGGATGATCTTTTTCTGAGATATTTTCTTTATATTTTTTAACAAACTTCCATAAAAGTTCTTTATTATCTGCGTTACTAGTCTCAACAAGATTTAATAACATTGAAAAAGACATAATTATATTTTCTTGGGGAACATTACTATTGTGGACGTGCCAAGCAGGATTCATTAATAATTGTAATTCATCTTGATTTTTTGCTTTTTCAATTGAGTCTAGATACTCATCCACAGCTTTAGGAACAATTTCATTATAAAGTTTTTTAGCTCTTTTAGGATTTTGATACATGTATAATGATAAGCTTTCAGGTGAAGCATATTGAAGCCATTGATCAATTGTAATACCATTTCCTTTTGATTTTGATATTTTTTCCCCTTTTTCATCTAAGAATAACTCGTATGCAAAACCAGACGGATTAGTTTTTCCAATTAGTTTGATAATTTTTGATGATAAAATTGCACTTTCTATAAGATCTTTTCCATACATTTCAAAATCAATATCTAAAGCATACCATCTCATAGCCCAGTCAACTTTCCATTGTAATTTACAATTTCCATCTAGAACACTAGACTCTAGATCTTTTCCTTTGTTATCAAAAATAATTATAGATTTTTTTTCATTTATCTCTTTTACTGGAATTTCTAATACTTTCCCTGTCTCAGGACATATGGGCAAAAAAGGGCTATAAGTTTTTTGACGTTCTTTTCCTAAAGTTGGTAATATGATGTTCATTATTCCCTCATAATTTTTTAAGATAACTTCTAAAGAGGGATTAAAAAAACCTGATTTATAA
>QBYE01000033.1 GCA_003282985.1 Pelagibacteraceae bacterium AG-325-E08 | reverse complement strand
CAGTGTTATATTGATGGGAAGCTTAAAGATGTCGATGTTTCTGTTAAAGATGGTAAAATTCAAAACATAGGTAAAATCACTGAAGAAGCCAAAGACACCATAGACGCTAAAGGCCTAACTGTTTTGCCAGGATGTATAGATACTCAAACTCATTTTAGAGAGCCAGGATCCACAGATACTGAAGATTTACACTCAGGAAGTAGAGCAGCTATTGCTGGAGGGATAACAGCAGTATTTGAAATGCCAAACACTAATCCCCCAACATCGAATAAAAAAGAATTCCAAAGAAAATTAGACCTTGCAAAAAATAGAATGTATTGCAATTATGCTTTTTATTTTGGTGCAACAGCAGATAATCCTAATGATTTAGCAGATTTAAAAAATTTAGAAGGTTGTTGTGGGATTAAACTTTTTGCAGGCTCTTCAACAGGAAATCTTTTAGTTGCTGATGAAAAAGATATTGAAACAGTATTTCAAAATAGTTCTAAAGTTGTAGCTGTTCATTCTGAAGATGAAGCAATTTTAAATATTAATAAAAAATTAATTAAAAAAGGCGATGTTCACTCTCACCCAATTTGGAGGAGTGATGAATGTGCAATTTCATCAACAAGAAGGATAGTTCGCATTGCTGAGCGTTATAATAAAAAAGCGCACATCCTACACATAACGACAAAGCAAGAGATCGATTTCTTGTCTCAGCATAAAGGAAATATTACTTTTGAGATTACTCCACAGCATTTAACAATTTATGCACCTGACTGTTATGATAAACTTGGTACCTATGCTCAGATGAACCCTCCAATAAGGGATAAGTCTCATTATGATAGATTATGGTATGCAGTCAAAAATAATTTTAACGATACCATAGGTTCTGATCACGCACCTCATTTAAAAGTAAATAAAGATAAAGAATATCCAAATTCACCGTCTGGTATGCCTGGTGTTCAAACTTTAATGCCAGTTATGTTAAATCATATTAATGATGGAAAGTTATCTCTAAATCAATTGATGAATTTCGTTTGTGAAAATCCAGTTAAAATTTTTGGCATAAAGAATAAGGGATTTATTAAAGAGGGATTTGACGCAGATTTTACAATAGTGGATATGAATAAAAAAATTGTCATCAAAAATGAAAATATAGAGAGCAAGTGTGGATGGTCTCCTTTTAATGGTGTAGAATTTAAAGGCACGCCTGTTTCAACTATTGTTGCTGGAAAAATAAAGATGAAGGATGGTAAAATTTTAGGAGAACCAGACGGAACTCCCCTAAAATTTAATTAAGTTTTACTGTAAACGTATTAACAAGCACAACTCCAATTACAATTAGAAACATTCCTAAAATTGCTTGCCAAGCTAAAGTTTGTTTAAAGAATATGTAACCTAGTATCGCTATTGTGAATATTCCAAGTCCACTCCATGTTGCATAAACAATTGCAATAGGAAGTTTGTTTACTACAAAAGTTAATAAATAAAAGGCGCTCAAATAAAAAATTGTTAATAAAGTTGTTGGAATTAGTTTTGTAAAGTTTTGTGATACAGGAAGAAGCATTGTACCAGCTACTTCACAAAAAATCGCACCTACAAGAAATAAATAAGTTTTAACCACCTTTTAAAATATTATTTTTTATAAGATCTTCTTTAATTTCACTTAAAATTGCTGGATCATCTATTGTTGGTGGCATCTTATATTCAACATTATCTGCAATTTTTCTTATAGTACCTCTTAATATTTTTCCTGATCTTGTTTTTGGAAGTCTTTTAATCACTATTGCAACTTTAAATGCAGCCACAGGACCAATTTTGTCTCTTACCATTTTGATACATTCTTTTGAAATTGTTTCATTATCTTTCTCAACACCTGCTTTTAATACAATAAGCCCTATAGGTAATTGACCCTTTAACTTATCTGCAATACCAAGGACTGCACATTCAGCAACCGATTGATGTTCAGATAAAACTTCTTCTATTGCACCTGTAGATAATCTATGACCAGCTACATTTATGATGTCGTCAGTTCGTGACATAATCCAAATATAACCATCCTCATCAATATGCCCCGCATCATAGGTTTGATAATAACCATCATAGTTTGACATATAGTTTTCTTTATATCTTTTATCAGCATTCCAAAGTGTTGGAAAAGTTCCAGGAGGCAAAGGTAGTTTTACAACTATATCTCCCATTTCGTTAGGTTCAGCCAAAGTTTGATCTGACTTTATAATTTTTACATCATAACCAGGTACAGCTTTACAAGCTGAACCATATTTCGTTTCCATCATTTCAATTCCTGTGCAATTAGAACTGATTGCCCAGCTAGTTTCAGTTTGCCACCAGTGATCAATAACAGGAACATTTAATAAATTTTCAGCCCATTTAATTGTATCTGGATCTGCTCTTTCTCCAGCAAGAAATAGACTTTTAAATTTTGATAAATCGTATTTAGAAAAAAATTTTCCCTCAGGGTCCTCTTTTTTGATTGCTCTAAATGCAGTAGGAGCAGTAAATAAAGATTTTACTTTATAGTCAGAAATGATTTTCCAAAATGCTCCAGCATCTGGAGTACCTACTGGTTTACCTTCAAATAGAACTGTCGTACATCCTTTAAACAAAGGAGCGTAAACAATATACGAATGCCCAACAATCCAACCAATGTCACTTGCTGACCACCAAATGTCCCCAGCATCTATATTGTAAATATTTTTCATAGTCCATTTTAATGCAACTATATGACCACCAATATCTCTTACTATTCCTTTAGGAGTGCCCGTGGTTCCAGATGTATATAGAATATAGGCAAATTCATTTGAATTCATTTCAACACAATCAACTTCATTTGCTTTTGAAACTACTTCTTCCCAACTTACCTCTTTTGGAGCATTTAATTTTACATCATGACCTGATCTTTGAAATAAAATCATTTTATCAATTTTGTGATTAGCAAGTTTAATTGCTTCATCTACCAGTGGTTTATATTCTACGGTTCTTCCAGGCTCAAAACCACATGAAGCAGTGACTAACACTTTTGCTTTACTATCATCAATTCTACTTGCGAGCTCGTTAGAAGCAAATCCACCAAAGACCACAGAGTGTATTGCTCCTATTCTTGCACAAGCAAGCATAGCAACCACTGCCTCTGGTATCATAGGCATATAAATGATAACTCTATCTCCTTTATTGACGCCTTGGTCTTTAAGTGCCCCTGCAAATATTGAGACTTTTGATCTTAATTCCTTGTAAGTGAATTTACTTTTATTACCAGTGATCGGACTATCGTATATTAGTGCAGTTCTTTTCCCATTACCCTGATCAATGTGAATGTCTAATGCATTATAACAAGTATTTGTTACCCCATCTTCGTACCATTTATAGA
>QBYE01000032.1 GCA_003282985.1 Pelagibacteraceae bacterium AG-325-E08 | reverse complement strand
ATATTTTCTTGATCTTTATATTCGTTTTCAAGTATTTGATAGTTGTAGGGGACTGGTTCAACTAATAAAATTTTTTGATCTTTGTATTCAGATATAAGATTTTTTAAATGTATGCCAGAGTGTGCTCCTATTACAACTAATCCAAAATCTTGCATTATTATTAGTCTAAATCTAAATCTCCACACTGAACTTTTGTAAATATACAGGTGGTGTAATGGTGTGTAGTTTTAACATCCTTGTAAATTCCTCTAGCAGTACCTTCAACTGTGCCAGTAACAGTATTACAATTTGTTAATAGAAGTAAAATTAAATAAATTACAAATTTATTTTTCACATTAACTAAATGCTTCTACCCACGTTCCTTGTGTTGATGCTTTAGAATACTCTGTTGCTCTACCTTCAAAGAAGTTCATATGTTCGACAGCATTTAACATAGTATCTAACCATCCTAATGGATTTTTTTGAACATCATAAATTGGTTCTAACCCTAACTGGACCAATCTTCGATTTCCAATAAATCTAATGTAGTCTTTAACTTCTTTTGCTGTAAGACCTTCCATTGGACCCATTTCAAATGCAAGATCTATGAAAGCATCTTCGTGTTCAATGATAGTTCTACATGCTTCATAAAGTTCTTTTTTAAGTTTTGCATTCCAAATCTCAGGATTTTCTTTGATGAATTCTTTGAAAATTCTTATCATTGAATTACAATGAAGAGTTTCATCTCTAACAGACCACGTAACAATTTGGCCCATACCTTTCATCTTGTTATGTCTTGGAAAGTTCAAAAGAATAGCAAAACTTGCAAACAACTGGAGACCTTCTGTGAATGCACTAAAAACTGCAACTGTTTTTGCTATGTCTTCTTTTGAACTCATATCAAAATTTTGCATGTAATCGTATTTATCTTTCATTTCTTTATATTTCATGAAAGCAGAATACTCAGACTCAGGCATACCAATTGTATCTAAAAGATGAGAGTAAGCAGCAATATGAACTGTTTCCATTGATGCAAAAGCAGTCATCATCATCAAAACTTCTGTTGGTTTAAACACAGTTGTATAATGTCTCAAATAACAATTGCTTACTTCAACATCTGCTTGAGTAAAAAATCTAAATATTTGAGTTAATAAATTTTTTTCTGATTGAGACAAATTTTTTTGCCAGTCTCTAACATCGTCACCTAATGGAACCTCTTCTGGTAACCAATGAATTCTTTGTTGTGTTAGCCATGCATCATAACACCATGGATATCTAAATGGTTTATAAACAGGATTTTCAACTAATAGTCCCATTTTCCTTGGTTGGATTATTTCTTTTTTTTCTGTTTTTATTTTTTCTGCTACTGACATGATAAACACTCCTCGTATTCTGGTTCTTCGTTAGTTTGTTGATTTTTAGACTTATATACATTAGCTGTAACATCAGTTGATTTTGAATCATTGATATTTTCAGCTCTTTGAATTGATTTTGATCTACAGTAGTAAAGGCTTTTTAAACCTTTTTTCCATGCATCAAAATGAATTCTATGTAATTCTTTTTTATGAACATCTGCTGGTAAAAATAAGTTAACTGATTGAGCTTGAGAAATAAATGGTGTTCGATCTCCACTTAACTCAATAATCCATTTTTGATTTAACTCAAAAGCAGTTTTAAAAACATCTTTCTCTAAATCAGTTAAAAAATCTAGATGAGAAACTGATCCTTGATTAGTTGTAATTGTAGACCAAGTTTCATTATCATTTTTTCCATGACTATCTAAGATTTCTTCAAGATATCTATTTCTAACATTAAAAGACCCTGATAAAGTTTTATGAGTATAACTGTTGGCAGCGATAGGCTCTACACCTGGTGAAGCACCACCACAAATAATTGAAATAGAAGCTGTAGGAGCAATTGCAGTTTTATTTGAAAATCTTTCTTGAAAACCATATTCTGCTGCATCAGGACACGCACCTCTTTCTTCAGCTAAATTTTTTGATGCTTTATTAACCTGTTCATCAATTTGTTTAAATATTTTTTTATTCCAGGATTTTGCCATTACAGACTCAAGCGGAATTCTATTTTTTTGTAAAAAAGAATGAAAACCCATTACACCTAAACCAACACTTCTTTCTCTTTCAGCTGAGTATTTAGCATCTCTAAACTGGTCTGGAGCTTTATTAATAAAATCAGATAAAACATTATCCAAAAATCTCATTACATCTCCAATCATATCTGGATCATCTTTCCACTCATCATATTTTTCTAAGTTCAAAGAAGATAAGCAACAAACAGCTGTTCTATCATTGCCATCTTTATCTATTCCTGTAGGTAAAGTTATTTCACTACATAAGTTCGATGTTTTAACTGTTAAATTTGCAAGTTTATGATGTTGAGGAATTAATCTGTTAACTGTATCAATATAAATAATATAAGGTTCCCCAGTTTCAATTCTAGCTGTTAATAGTCTAATCCATAAGTTTCTAGCTGAAACAGTTTGTTGTACTGTGCCATCTGCAGGACTTTTTAATGCCCATTGCTCATCTGTTTCAACTGCACGCATAAATGCGTCCGAAAGTAAAACACCATGGTGTAAGTTTAATGATTTTCTATTTGGATCACCACCTGTAGGTCTTCTCATCTCTATAAACTCTTCTATTTCAGGATGATCAACTGGAAGATAACAAGCAGCAGAACCTCTTCTTAATGAACCTTGACTGATTGCCATTGTTAAAGAGTCCATTACTTTTATAAATGGAATTATTCCAGAAGTTTTTCCAACTTTGCCAATTTTTTCACCAATTGATCTTAAGTTACCCCAGTAACTTCCAATACCTCCACCCTTTGCAGCTAACCAAACATTTTCACTCCAAAGATCTAAAATACCACCAAGACTATCTGATGCTTCATTTAAAAAACATGAAATTGGCAGTCCTCTTTTAGTTCCACCATTAGATAATACTGGTGTTGCTGGCATAAACCATAAATTGCTTATGTAATTGTAAATTCTTTGAGCGTGTAAATTATCATCTGCATAAGAACTTGCGACACGCGCAAATAAATCTTGAAAAGACTCATTTTGACCGAGGTATCTATCTTTTAAAGTTGCTTTGCCAAAATCAGTTAGGTTAGAGTCTCTAGAACGATCTATCTTGATAATTATACCTTTCTCATTTTGAAAAAGTTCTGTTTCACTATTTAGTGAAAAAAGGTCAGGTCTGTTATTTCTTTCTACTTCTTTGACTTCTGGGCTATATTCGGAGACAGCTTTCTTCAGGGCCTGCGATAGAATTTTATTCATATTTTAAGTATTATAATTTGTTATTTGTACGAAAACAACTATATGTTGTATGCGCTTTAAGTTAATATACTATATAAACATTAAATCAATAGAACATTTATAGAACATAATGAAAAAAATATCAATAAAAAAAGAGAAAAAAAGGTAAGTAATTAACAATAATGTCAGA
>QBYE01000031.1 GCA_003282985.1 Pelagibacteraceae bacterium AG-325-E08 | reverse complement strand
ATCAAAACCTTTAATTAACAGATTTCCTTTAGTTAATGTAGCTGCAACACAAAAAGTGCCTGCTTCAATTCTGTCTGCCATAACAGAATAATTAGTTTCTTTTAACGACTTTACACCAATAATTTGACAGGTCCTTTTTCCAACCCATTTAATTTTTGCACCTGCACTATTTAAAAAGTTTGTTAAATCTTTTACCTCTGGTTCAATTGCTAAACCCGAAAGTAACGACTTTCCAGTTGCCAGAACACAGGATATAATAAGTTGTTGACTGGCACCAACGCTAATAGTTGGGAATTTTATAGTTTTTCCTTTTAATTTTCCTTTAGAACTTGCATGAATGTACCCGTTTTTAATTGAAAATTTCATACCCAGTTTTTGTAATGCATTTAAATGTAAATTAATCGGTCTACCTGAATTGCCATTTAAAACACAACCCCCTGGAAAACTTGTGATAGATTTTTGATGTTTTGCAATAAGAGGACCAAGAACTAAAATGCCTGCCCTCATTGTCTTGAGTAGCGAATAAGAAGCAAAATATTTTTGTTTTTTTGTTTTAGAAATTCTAACTTTTTTTTTATTATCAAAAAATTCAATTTTAGAACCTAAAGACCTTAAGAGATTAAGCATTGTGACACAATCTTGTACTCTTGGAAGATTTTGAATTATTACTGGTTTGTCAAATAAAAGAGTTGAGGCAAGGATTGGGAGCGCCGCATTTTTGCTGCCTGATATTGAAACTTCACCTTTTAAAATACTTGGACCTTTAATCAGAAATTTGTCCATAATCTACTTTATCTTAGCAACTTGAATCGATGTTTGTCCTTGATATTTTCCGTTTTTAGATTTGTAGGTTGTTTCTGGATCCGTATCTGATTTAAAAAATAAAAATTGAGCAATACCTTCATTAGAATAAATTTTAGCAGGGTTTGGTGTCGTATTTGACATCTCAATTACAATATTACCCTCAAACGAATTCTCAATTGGTGTGACGTTAACTATAACGCCACATCGAGCATATGTGCTTTTGCCTACACATATACAAAGTACGTTTTTAGGAATACGAAAATATTCAACAGTTTTTCCAAGAACAAAGCTATTAGGAGGTATTATGCAATATGGACCCTTTCTCGCTACAAAATTATCTTCAGAAAAATTTTTTGGGTCTACTAGAGAATTATTTACATTTGTAAAAATTCTATATTCATCGGAAAGAGAAACATCATACCCCATCGAGGAAAGTCCCTTTGAAATTGTTCCTTTAGAAACTTGCTCCTCTAAAAAAGGTTCGATCATCTTGTGCTCTTTGCACATTTTTTTAATCCATGAATCTGGTTGAATAGACATTATTTAGATTTTTTTTTATTTTTTTTTTGGAATATTTTTCTTTTCTTTAGATTTTTTTTAAGAGCTAAACTAAGTCGGTCGTTTTTATCTTTTTGACTCATTCTTTATCTGGGTTTGTTAAAAAATCTAATGTAATTGGCTTAGAAGTATCTAAAGTTTTAGATTTTGTTTCTTCAATTTTGGAACCCTCTTTTGCTAATTTTTTTTCTTTTTTCTCTGCCAATTTTTTTGCTCTCTTAGCTTGTTTTTCCATAAGTTTAGCAGATCTTGTATTTTTATAGGAATAATGGATACCCATGGCGCTTGCAATATTTCCATTAAATTCAAAAAATTCTTCTGAGATCAAATTATTATTTTTATCTAGTTCTATTTTAGTATAAATTTTCATGGTTTTGATTATTGCATATTCATTTATAAACTAATAAGACAATATGGCAATAATAAGCGACTAGCTTTTTAGTTGAATAGCTCCGGTAGTTTTAATGGAAAAACAAGTCATTGGTAATGATTAGTTCCATGGTCAGTACATGGTCGGAGCACCACTAATTTTTATAAAATCTTTTCCTAAGAAGAACTAATATTAAAACTAAACAAATAAAAACAATAATAGGTATATAAATCTCAGGAGTTTTTATGATATCCGAAATTCCTGGAGCAACCAAGTTCTGATCAATTACTTTTTCTAAGCCACTTCCAATTGATACAACTAAAAATACCTGAGGAATTATTCCAAGAAATGTTGACCAAAAAAAATTGGAGACCTTTACATTAAATATACATGGTAATAAATTTTGTAAATTAAATGGGGTCCCACCGATAAATCTAAAAATAAGTAAGTAAAAAAATTCTGATTTTTTAAATTTTACTTCTAGATTTCTAAATTTATTTAAAAATTTATCTCTAATTATTTCTTTAAAAAAAAAATTCGCAACCAAATAAAGCAGGGTTGCACCAATGGCAGTTCCAGATATCAAAAAAATTAATCCAAACCATTTACCAAACATAAACCCAGCCAGTAAACCAAGTGGAGAAAGAAACCCAAGTGCCAATATCCATATAATTGTAAATAGAATGAATAATGTTCCTAATAAAAATAGATTTGATTGTCTTAAATCATAAAAATAATTTCTATTATTCTTAATAAACTCATAACTTGTTATCTCTTGAATTGTAAATTTTGAAAAAAAGAAATATAAAAGTAAGACAATTAAGATTAAGTAAAATAATCCCAGAAATAATTTAATTTGTTTAGTTTTTTCCATTATCCATGAATGTATTTATAAAATCTTCTATTTGCTATTTATATATTTAATTACTATAAAGAGCGAAATTTTATCAATTAATTAAGTAAAACAGAATATGAAAAGAACTTTTCAAAGGAAATTTGGCCGTCGAAAAAAAAAACACGGATTTCGTTCAAAAATGAAAACCAAAAGTGGCAGAGCTTTATTAAAAAGAAGAAGAACTAGAAAAAGAAAAAATTTAACAGTCTCTTCTACTATGAAAAAGAAAAGAAAATAAATTCATTCAATGAAAAGCAAAATACTTGCTCTTTCTAAAAACGAGGAATTTAAAGAACTTCTCAAAAAGAAAAAGGTGTCTAATAAATATGTTACAATTTTCTTTGGAAATTTAAATGATAAAAATAGAAGTAAATTGAATATTTCATTTGTTGCAAAAAAGAAATTAGGAAATGCTGTCAAAAGGAATAAAATAAAAAGACGTCTTAGAAACATTATGAACGACGCAATTAAAAAAATCTCAATAAAATTGACCTATTCATATCTTGTTATTGCTAAGCCACCTATGCTAAATAATGAGTTTAATAATATTAAGGAAACTCTATTTCAAGAATTTGAAAGAATTAAATAATGAAAATAATTAATCAAATCTTTATCATTCCTATCAAGTTTTATAAATTTTTTTTAAGTCCATTCTTTTATAACTCATGCAAATTTGAACCATCTTGTAGTAGCTACTGTTTAGAATGTTTTGAAAAATATAATTTTATAAAAGCAATTATTAAATCATTTTCAAGAATAATAAGATGTAATCCATGGTTTGGTCATGGAGGTCACGATCCTGTTGAAAGAAAGGATAGGATTTAAACTTGGATAATCAAAAAAATATAATTGCAGCAATTGCTTTATCTTCAGCT
>QBYE01000030.1 GCA_003282985.1 Pelagibacteraceae bacterium AG-325-E08 | reverse complement strand
AGGAAAGCCAGTTAAAGCTAAAGTGCCTATTATCATTAATGTATAGGTATAAGGTAATTTTTTCCAAACTCCCCCCATTTTATTTATATTTTGCTCATTTTTAAAAGCGTGAATAACTGAACCGGATCCTAAAAATAAAAGAGCTTTAAAAAATGCATGTGTAAATAAATGAAACATCGCAACATTATATGCACCTACACCTGCAGCAAAAAACATATAACCAAGCTGACTACAAGTTGAATAAGCAATTATTTTTTTAATATCTGTTTGGACAAGTGCAACTGTCGCTGCAAAAAAGGCTGTGCTCATACCTACAATTGTAATGACATTTAATGCTAGTTCTGAATATTCATAAATAGGCGAACATCTTACAACTAAAAAAACACCTGCTGTAACCATAGTTGCAGCATGAATAAGTGCTGAAACTGGTGTTGGACCTTCCATTGCATCTGGTAGCCATGTATGAAATAAAATCTGAGCTGACTTACCCATCGCTCCAACAAATAGAAGCAAACAAATCAAATCAATAGCATTAACATTAATGCCTAGAAATAATAAATTCTTATCAACAATAGTTGGAATTAACTCAAAAACTTCTGAATAATTTACAGTACCAAACAAATAGAAAATTAAAAAAATTCCTAAAGCAAAACCGAAATCTCCTACTCTATTTACTAAAAAGGCTTTAATAGCAGCTGAATTAGCAGTATCTTTTTTGAACCAAAATCCAATTAAAAAATATGAACATAGACCTACGCCTTCCCAACCAAAGAATAATTGAATAAAATTATCAGAAGTTACTAACATCAACATTGCAAAAGTGAACAAAGATAAATAAGCCATAAATCTTGGCTTATGAGGGTCATGGGACATATAACCAATAGAGTAAATATGAACTAAGGATGAAACAGAAGTTACAACTACTAACATCACGGCAGATAAAGGATCGATCTTCATTGACCAATTAACATCCAATGATCCAGAGCTAATCCATTTAGCTATAATTATATTGTCTTGATATTGATTGATAATAACTTCATATAAAACTACTGCGGATAAAATCGCAGAAATAGTTACTAAAAAACTAGTAACAATTTCTGAATTTCTATCACCAATAAATTTTCCAAAAAAACCAGATATTATTGAAGCTATTAAAGGTAATGCTATAATTGCAATTTCCATATTAACCTTTTAAATTATCAATTTCCTCTACTCGGATTGTTCCAGCATTTCGGTAATAAACAACTATGATTGCTAAACCTATAGCAGCCTCAGCTGCGGCGACAGTTAAAATAAATAAAGTAAAGACCTGTCCTGATAAATCATTTAAATATATTGAGAACGAAACTAAATTTATATTAACTGCTAACAAAATAAGCTCAATACTCATTAAAATTACAATAATATTTTTTCTGTTTAAAAAAATTCCAACTATACCAATTGTAAAAATTATTGCTCCTAAAGTTAAATAATGTCCCAAGCCAATTTCAATCATCAATTTTTACTCCCTTATTAGATGGAACATCTAAAACCTCTACCCCTTCAGATCTTTCTCTAGAAATTTGTTTGATATAGCTTTGTTTTTTTACACCTTCTCTTTGTCTAAAAGTAAGGACAATCGCTCCTATCATTGCAATTAATAAGATCATTCCACTTATTTGAAAAACATGAATATAATCTGTATATAAAATTTGCCCCAGAGAATGAGTATTACTAAGTTCACTAGATGTATTTAAATTATTTGAATTAAATAAATCTGGCTTATACTTCCAACCACCAATAACAATAATTAATTCAAAGAATATTAAAGCACTTATAATGAGCCCTATAGGTATATGTCCTGAACTGTCCTCAGATAATAACCATTGATTTTTTTGTTGAGCTACATTTAACATCATGACAACAAATAAAAACAGAACAGCTACTGCACCAACGTAGACAATTAACATGATCATACCTAAAAATTCTGCTCCGATCATAATAAAAAGACATGAAATACTGATAAAATCTAAAATTAAAAAAAATACTGAATGAACAGTATTTTTAGAGACCGTAACCATTATTGCAGAAATAATAGCTATTAAAGAAAAAACATAAAAAAAAATTGCGTGAGCTATCATTAATTATCTGTAAGGATTATCTGACTTAATATTTGCAGCTAAAATATTTTCCCATCTATCTCCATTATCAAGGAGCTTTTCCTTAGTGTAATACAGTTCTTCTCTAGTTTCAGTAGAAAATTCAAAATTTGGTCCTTGCACGATTGCATCTACAGGACAAGATTCTTCACATAAACCACAATAAATACATTTCATCATATCTATATCATATCGAGTTGTTTTTCTACTTCCATCGTCTCTTTGTGTGGACTCGATTGTGATTGCTTGTGCAGGACATACTGCTTCACATAATTTACAAGCTATACATCTTTCCTCACCATTTGGATATCTTCTTAAAGCATGTTCACCTCTAAATCTTGGGCTAATTTTTCCTTTTTCAAAAGGATAATTAATAGTTTTTTTTGATTTGAACATCTCTTTAATAGCAATTAATAATCCACCTACAAAGTCGACCATCAATATAGTTTTAATAAATCTAGCAATTTTCATTTAGTTTGTTGGCAAAAGGTTAAAATAAAAAAGATAACTTGCTGTTAATACCACATAAATTAATGAAAAAGGTAAAAATATCTTCCATCCTAATCTCATTAATTGATCATATCTATATCTTGGAACAGTTGCTTTAACTAGAGCAAAAAGAATAAACAAAAAAAGAATTTTAAATATTAACCAAACTGCTCCAGGAACCAAAGTAAAAGGATATATATCTATAGGTGATAACCAGCCTCCTAAAAATAAAATTGATCCTAGTGCGCACATTAATAAAATATTTGCATATTCCCCCAACCAAAACATTGCATACATCATTCCAGAATATTCTGTTTGATATCCAGCAACTAATTCTGCCTCTGCTTCAGGAAGGTCAAATGGAGGTCTATTAGTTTCGGCTAAAGATGAAATAAAAAAAATAACAAACATGGGAAACAATGGAATTATAAACCACATTTCTTGTTGGGCTAATACAATATCACTCAAATTTAATGAACCTACACATAATAATACATTAATTATAATTATACCTATTGACACTTCATATGATACCATCTGAGCTGCAGACCTTATAGCTCCTAAAAATGGATATTTTGAGTTTGAGGCCCAACCACCCATTATAATTCCATAAACACCTAAAGATGAGACTGCAAATATGTATAAAATTCCAACATTGATGTTTGCTAGAACTTGACCCTCATCAAAAGGAATAACTGCCCAAGCTATTAAAGCTAGCGTCATAGTTATTATTGGTGCAAGAATAAAAATAACTTTATTTGAACTAGCTGGTATGATTATTTCTTTAAATATATATTTTAAAGCATCTGCAAGGGATTGGAGTAATCCAAAAGGTCCAACAACATTGGGTCCTTGTCTTTTTTGAACAAATGCCCAAACTCTTCTATCTAACCAAACAATCATTGCTACAGAAACTAAAACTGGAACTAGTAAAAATAAAATCTTGTAAACTTCTTGAAATACAATATCAAAA
>QBYE01000029.1 GCA_003282985.1 Pelagibacteraceae bacterium AG-325-E08 | reverse complement strand
AATTTCATTTTTTTTTGATGCCGAACTGTTTTTGTTAAGAATATAACCAATGATCAATAAAGAAATTAAAAAAGTGATTATAATTATGTAGATATAATTTAATTTAATTTTCATTAAAGTCGTCATACACCTTAGAGCAAATTTTTTCTAAATAAATTTTTAAAATTATCAGCGACAAAAATACTTTTTTTTAGGGGCGTTCTGTTGCCAGGTGCCCCGGACCCCGTTTACTTAATTAACAAAGTTAATTAAGCAGCAATTGCGTAACTTTCGTTAGCAGTTATAAATTAGCCCTTTACGGAGGAGCAATTCCGAACAAAAGAATAGCCTTTAGTCACCCGTCGATTCTGGTTCACCCCCATAAGTTGTAAATGGTGGAGGTGGTGGGTACTGCCCCCACGTCCGCGATGGTTATTACGAAATTCATTTATCGTCATAGTTGGAAAACCAACCTTATTAATATAAAAGGAATTACAATAGATTCAATAACAATCATGAAATTAACTAAAGAACAATCAGCAGAAATAAAGAATCAACAATCTCAAAGCAATTCGACTAAAAGAGTTACAGTTCCAGAGCTAGAAAAGATACTTTATGAAGCTCTTCCAGCATTAGATCATGGATTTGTAAGAGTTGTTGATTATATGGGTGATGATACTTCAATTGTACAATCAGCTAGAGTTTCCTATGGTAAAGGAACAAAACAAGTTTCTACAGATAAAGGTTTAATAAAATATTTGATGCGTCATTGGCATAGTACTCCATTTGAAATGTGTGAAATAAAATATCATATTAAATTACCAATATTTATTGCTCGTCAATGGATAAGACATAGAACTGCTAATGTAAACGAGTATTCTGCAAGATATTCTATTTTAGATAAAGAATTTTATTTACCAACATCTGATAATCTTGCTGCACAATCAACAAATAACAGACAAGGTAGAGGAGATGTACTTGAGGGGCAGCAAGCTAAAGAAGTTTTAGAACTTTTAAAAAATGATGCTGAGAGAACTTATGACAACTATGAGACAATGCTCAATGAGAGGTACGATGGATCAACCATTGATGAAAATAAAAAAGGTTTAGCTAGAGAATTAGCAAGGATGAATTTGACTTTAAATACATATACCCAATGGTATTGGAAAACAGATTTATTAAATTTAATGAATTTTTTAAGATTAAGAGCTGACAGTCATGCTCAGTATGAAATTAGAGTCTTTGCAGATATAATGTTAGATACTGTAAAAAAATGGGTCCCAATTACTTATGATGCTTTTTTGGATTATAGAGTTGGTGGAACAGAAGTGTCTGCAAAAGGAAAAGTTATTATCCAGAAATTAATTAAAGGTGAGTCTATTTCGATGGAAGAGTCCGGTCTTTCAAAGCGAGAGTGGAATGAATTAATGGAAGCTTTTGATCTTAAAGATAAGTTGATTTAATCTTATTAGCAAAATTTAAGTATATTTTAGAAACTTCATTAGTAGGATCAGACTCTACAATAGGCATGCCTTCGTCTCCTGTTTTTCCAACCTTAGGATCTATTGGTATTTCTCCCAAGAACTCTTTTTTAAATTCTTCAGCAGTTTTTTTGACACCGCCTTCACCAAAAATTTTATATTTTTTTCCATCATCACCAGTAAAAAAGCTCATGTTATCAATTAAACCTAAAATTTTAACTCCTAATTTATCAAACATTTTAATTCCTCTTTTGACATCGAGTAAAGCAACTTCCTGGGGAGTAGAAACTATAATAGCACCATCCATTTTAATATCTTGTGCAAAAGTTAGTTGGGTATCTCCTGTACCAGGAGGCATATCCACAATTATAAAATCTAAATCTTGCCAATTCACTTTTTGAGTAAAAGTTTTAATTGCACTGGTTACCATAGGTCCACGCCATATCATTGGAGTCTCTTGATCTGTTAGGAAACCAATAGACATACATTGAATATCATATTTTTTTATTGGTTCTAATTTTTCACCATCACTTTTAGGTTTTTCATTAATACCAAACATCTTAGGAATAGACGGTCCATAAATATCCGCATCTAGCAAACCTACTTTGCAGCCAATATTTTTCAGTGCTAATGCTAAGTTTGTCGCAAAGGTAGATTTTCCCACACCTCCTTTTGCACTTGAAATTGCTATTGTAAACTTTGTTCCTTTAATGGGGTTTTTCTCAGGCTTTTTACCGCTCATTTTTTTTCGCATTGCGTCACTTAATTCAGGCTTTTCCTTTGGCATGTTTAGATCTTAACTTGTTTTTCTATATAAAGACACTATATAGAGTGTCATATGTCAGATGATTTTCAACAAAGAGGTGGTAGTCCTTGGGGAACCCCTCCAGGAGGAGGCGGAAGTGGTAATGGATCAGGAAGAGGCCCAACACCTCCAGATATTGAAAAGATTATTAGAGAATTTCAAGAAAAAATAAAAAAATTTTTACCAGGCGGAAGTTCTTCTGGTGGTAAACAGGCAATTTTAGTTTTAATTATTTTAGGTTTTGTATGGCTTGCAAGTGGCCTTTATAGAGTTTTACCTGATGAACAGGGTGTAGTTTTAAGATTTGGAAAATTTGTAAAAACAACTCAACCTGGATTAAATTATCATATACCTTTTCCAGTTGAGTCAGTGCTTACCCCAAAAGTCACAAAAGTTAATAGAATTGATATTGGTTTTAGGTCTGAAAGAGATAGTGGATTTTCTTCCTCAGGTGGAGTTGCTGATGTTCCACAAGAAAGTTTGATGTTAACAGGAGATGAAAATATTGTTAACATTGATTTTTCTGTTTTCTGGGTAATTAAAGATGCTGGAAATTTTTTATTTAAAATTCAAGATCCCGAAGGAACTGTAAAAGCAGCAGCTGAGACAGCAATGAGAGAAGTAATTGCTAGATCAGATATTCAGCCAATTTTAACCGAAGGAAGATCCCTTATAGAGACTGACACTCAAGAGATTATTCAAAAAATTTTAGATGAATACACAAGTGGTATTCAAATAACTCAAGTTCAAACTCAAAAAGCTGATCCACCTGATCAAGTAATTGATGCATTCAGAGATGTACAAGCTGCAAGAGCAGATATGGAAAGATCTAAAAATGAAGCTGAAGCGTATGCAAATGATGTAATACCAAGAGCTCGTGGGGAAGCGCAAAAAATTCTTCAAGCAGCAGAAGCGTATAAAAAAGAAGTTGTTGCAAAAGCAGAAGGTGAAGCAAGCAGGTTTTTAGCTATTTATAATGAATACAAAATGGCAAAATCTGTAACCCAAGAAAGAATGTATTTAGAGACAATGGAAAAAGTTCTGGCAGACATAGATAAAGTTATCATAGAAAAAAACGCAGGATCAGGAGTAGTTCCTTATCTTCCATTACCAGAATTAAGTAAAAAGAAAGCGACTAATTAAAATGAATATGGGAAAAGTTATTGCTGGGATAATTGCTTTGCTTGTTGCAACAGCATATTTTTCAATTTTTATAGTTAAAGAAGTTAACCAAGCGATTGTTTTGCAATTTGGTGATCCTAAAAGAATAATTTCAAAACCAGGATTAAATTTTAAAATTCCGTTTATCCAAAATGTTGTTTTTTTAGATAAGAGAATTTTAAATCTTGATACTCCACCAGAGGAAGTAATTGCATCAGATCAAAAAAGATTAATTGTTGATGCTTTTGCAAGATTTCAAATTGTAGATCCTTTAAAATTTTATATTTCAGTTGGAAATGAAAGAGTTGCAAGATCACGGTTAGCTACAATTATAAATTCAAGAATAAGAAACGTTTTAGGTCAACAAGAATTACAAA
>QBYE01000028.1 GCA_003282985.1 Pelagibacteraceae bacterium AG-325-E08 | reverse complement strand
AACTTTGGTTTAAGGAAGCTTAAGCCTAGTTTATATAAACTAACAAGTAAAAACTAACTAAAGAGGGAGTTTTTTATGAAAAAACTTAAATTGTTTGCTCTTACAGCTGTTGCCCTAGTGGGTATTACAACTGTAGCAAACGCTGCGACCGCTATGTTAGCGCAAGATGACTTCGTTGGAATATCTTTTTGGATAATTTCAATGGGTATGTTGGCTTCAACAGCTTTTTTCTTTATGGAAAGAAGCACTGTTAATCCAGCATGGAAGACATCAGTAACAGTAGCTGGTCTAGTAACTGGTATTGCTTTTATCCATTACATGTATATGAGAGATGTATGGGTATCAACTGGCGATTCACCAACAGTATACAGATATATTGATTGGTTAATTACTGTGCCATTACAGATGATAGAATTCTACTTAATTCTAGTAGCTGTAAGAAAAGCAAACTCTGGAATTTTCTGGAGATTGTTAATTGGTTCATTAGTAATGTTAATCGGTGGATATTTAGGAGAAGCTGGATACATCAACGCTACACTTGGTTTTGTAATCGGTATGGCAGGTTGGGTATACATTCTTTATGAAATATTCTCAGGTGAAGCTGGAAAAGCTGCTTCAAAAAGTGGAAACAAAGCTCTTGTTACTGCTTTTGGTGCGATGAGAATGATCGTTACAGTAGGTTGGGCAATTTACCCACTAGGTTATGTATTTGGTTACCTAACAGGTGGTGTAGACGCTAACTCACTAAACGTCGTTTACAATTTAGCTGACTTCATTAACAAAATTGCGTTCGGTCTAGTAATCTGGGCTGCTGCAGTGAGTTCTGGAGCTGGTGCAAGAAGCAGATAATTACTGTTTAAATTAAATTTATAGGGCGAGTATGTTTTTGCATACTTGCCCTATTTTTTTTTAGGGCTATATAGATCCTATGCCAAAAATAACTTACATCACCCATGATAAGCAAAGTCATACTGTTGAAATACAAAATGGCTTAACTGTGATGGAGGGGGCTATCCAAAATGATATTCCCGGAATTGATGCTGATTGTGGAGGTGGAATGGCTTGTGCTACTTGCCATGTTTATGTCAAAGAAGATTGGTTTAATAAACTTCCTAAAAAGGAAGATGGTGAAGAGGATATGTTGGATATGGCATTTGAACCAAAAACAAATAGTAGGCTAAGTTGCCAACTTATAGTTTCTGATGAATTGGATGGACTTGTAGTTGACATCCCATCAAAGCAAACTTAAATGATTAAAACAGACGCATTAATTATCGGAGCAGGACCAACTGGTTTATTTACAGCACATCAACTAAAATTAATTGGTTTAGATTGTGAGGTAGTAGATAATCTAGATAGAATCGGTGGACAGTGTATAGAGCTATATCCTGATAAGCCAATTTACGATATCCCTGCTGTACCAGAATGTACTGGTGAAGAATTAACAAATAATTTAATCAATCAATTAAAACCTTTTGATATTAAATTTCATTTGGGTGAAAGAGTTGATGAAGTTAAAAAAGATAATGATAATTGGATTGTTAAAACAAATAACGGTAAGTCTTTTTCTACACCAAATGTTATAATCGCTGGTGGAGTAGGCTCTTTTGAACCAAGAAAATTTTCCCCCAAAGAATGCGAAAAATTTGAAAATAAATCCTTATTTTATTCAGTTCAGGATAAAAAAGTATTCGAAGGAAAAACTGTTTCAATATTTGGTGGGGGAGACAGTGCTTTGGATTGGGCAGTTGAATTATCAAAAATTTCAAAAGTTAATCTCATTCATAGAAGAGATGAATTTAGAGGTGCACAAGCAACATTAAATAAAGTTAAAGAATTAAACAGTACTGGAAAAATTAATTTATTAACTAAATGTCAGCTAGTATGTGTAAATGGATCGAGCAAAATAGAGAGTATTGATATCAAAAATGATGATGGAGAGACTAAAAACTTAAAAACAGATTATGTCTTAGGTTTTTTTGGTTTAATTATGCAGCTGGGTCCAATCGCCAATTGGGGGTTAAATATTGATAAAAAAACTATAGCAGTCGATACCGAAAAATTTGAAACAAACCAAAAAGGTATTTATGCAGTAGGAGATATTTGTACTTATCCCGGGAAATTAAGACTTATATTATCAGGTTTTCATGAAGGAGCTTTAGCTGCAAGAGCATGCTTTAAGTTAGCAAGACCAAATGAAAAATATAGATTTGAATTTACCACTACTTCCTCAAACTTATTAAAAAGGCTTGGTAAAAAAGAGTGATAGAACTTTTTTCAGCAAATACACCTAATGGAAAAAAAATTAGTATTATGCTCGAGGAAATTGGTTATGAATATAAAACTACTAAGATAGATATTGACACAGGTGAACAATTCAAACCTGAATTTAAAAAGATTAGTCCACTAAGTAAAATCCCAGTAATTATTGATCAGAATAAAAATAAAATAATTTTTGAGTCAGGTGCAATATTAATATATTTGGCGGAGGAAAGCGGAAAATTTTATGACAAAAAAAATAGATTAGAGATAAATCAATGGCTTATGGCTCAGATGGGTTATGTCGGACCAATGTTAGGTCAACACCATCAATTTCATCATTACAATCCAGGAAAAAGTAAATTTGGAGAGGAAAGATATTTCAAAATTGCAGAAAGAATTTATACTGAACTTGATCATAGGCTTTCAAATTCAAAATTTTTATCAGGTAATCAATATACAATAGCAGATATTGGAACCTTCCCATGGATTGCTAGGCATGAATGGCATGATCTAGGGCTTTCTAATTATAAAAATTTCAAGAATGATTAAATATTTAAAGTCAAACTTTTTGGTCTTCTTGAAAAAAATTAAATATATAAATAATAAATCCACCGATATTAAAAGAAATATAAATAAATATTTTGATAAAAAACCAATTGCTGCAAATATTCCAACTAGCAAGCAATCTGATAATTTTATTTCTTTAGAGTCATATATTCTCCAAGAATAATAAACTACCATAGACCAGAAAGGTAATTGGCATACATTCACATTAAATTCAGGAGTGGTAAAATTGTAAAAATATATTGATGTAAGTAATAATATTGAAATTAGAGCTAAACTAATACTGCTTAAAATTTCATTCGCGAATTTGAATACAAAGTAGAAAGCAATTAAAACAAATATTTGGCTTAAAAGATAATATGCCCAATCTTGAGCACCAAATATTTTATAAAAAACTTCAGAAAAAAAAGCGCTCATTGGTGGATGTTTATTAAATCCCCAATCTAAATTACTTCCCCAAGCGAGAGCTTCTATAGTATCTAAGGGTAAATTTTTATTTGTTATAAATGGAACTAATGTCCAAACTATTAAATGAGATAATGCAAAAATAAAAAATACATTATTAATATTTCTATTTAAAACATTCATTGATAAATATTTACAATAATTAAGGTTGCTTGACACCCCTATTTTGCTGAATATACTCCCTCGAATTCAATTTGAAAATATGCCTATAACCAATAAAGCTAAAAAAAAAGTTTCTAAAGTTAAAAGAAAGCCTGTAGTTAAAACAAAAGCAAAAGCGGCTATAAAGCCAAAAATAGTTGCTAAAGGTCCTATTAAAATTTCTAAAACCTATATACCTAAAGATACTGAAAAATATATGTGTGAAAAACATAAAGTATTTTTCAGAATAAAGTTACAAGATTGGAAAAAAGAATTAGTCAGAGCGAACAATGAAGCTCTCTATAATGGAAGTATGGATGATAACAGTATTTCAGCAGATATTGTTGATCAAGCAAGTTCATATACTGATAAAAATGTAGAAATGAAAGCAATCAATAGACAAATCAAATTAATTTCTGAAATTGATAAGGCTTTAATAAGACTAAAGGATGATACCTATGGTTATTGTTTAGATACTGCTGAACCAATTGGGTTAAAAAGACTAATGGCAAGACCTGTTGCAAAATATACAATTGATGCACAAGAAAAACATGAAAAAAATGAAAAGGTTCAT
>QBYE01000027.1 GCA_003282985.1 Pelagibacteraceae bacterium AG-325-E08 | reverse complement strand
TAGGCATAAATCTTCTCTTAGCTGATTTAAAAGTAAATCCTTTTCCAAGGTAACTACCCATCTTGCTATTTCTTCCACCAGCAGCACTTACATACAGATCTCCCACTCCTGCAAGTCCTGAAATCGTTTCATCTTTACCTTTAAAATATTTAATCAAATATTTCATTTCAAGTATCGATTTTTGAAATAAATTTGATGACGAGTTTAGACTTTGGCCAGCACCTATTATCATGGAATAGATATTCTTAATTGCTGAACTTACCTCTATACCAGCAACATCTTTTGAATACTCTGTTAAATAATATTTAGTAGAAATAATTTTTCCAATAGATTTAGCAATTTTAATATTTCTATTTGCGATAACTACACTCGTTTGATTCTTTCTTGCGAGTTCTTTAGCTAGGCAAGGACCTTTTAACACAGAAACATTTGAAGCATTATAATTTTTAATAAGTTGCTCAGAGATAGTCAAAATTCTTTTGTTTTTTTTTTCGTATTTTAAGCCTTTTGTGAGTACTAAAATTGGTGATTTAACTCTTAAATTTTTTAATTGTTTTCCAATAAAATCAATACCGGATAGGCTTAACGCGATAACTATTAAATCAAATTTTTCATTTAATAAGTCACTAGAAAATTTTCTAAATTTTAATTTTTTTGAAAGATTAATCTTTAAGGCTGAGTGAAATTTATTTTTTGATGATAGATTTTTTATAAATATTTTACTATATGGCTCGGTTATTGTAACTCTATTCTTATTATCAATGCATGGAATTGTAAATGCAGATCCCATGGCTCCGCCACCAATTATTAAAATATTTTTCATAATATTCTATTCAATTCCTAGAAGTTTTTTTCTTTGATCCGCCCAAGTTCTAATTAAATTATCAACAGCTAAGCCTATAAAAGCAACACATAATCCTAACATTAAGCCATTACCAGTTCCTTGCCTGTCAGATAAAGCTTTTAGAATATACTGTCCTAAATCTGTTGTTCCAATCATTGCACCAATGATTACCATAAATAACGCAAATACGACTGTTTGATTAATTCCTAACATCATATGTGGAAACGCAAGTGGTAGTTCTATTTTTATCCATCTCTGTAATCGAGTTACTCCAGACATAGATCCAGCATCATGTAAAGCAGAAGGTACACTTCTTAGCCCTTCAATAGTGTATCTTGTTGCAGGAATTGTTGCATAAACTACAACAGCAATTAGAACAGATGTATCTGTTACTCCAAAGAGCATTATAACTGGAATTAAATAAACAAAAGACGGGAAAGTTTGGAGAGTGTCACACACACCTATAGCTATTCTTGAGCTAGTTTTATTTTGAGCACTTAAAGTACCAATTGTTATTCCAAGAATTCCTGAAACTAAAACACCAAAAGTTGCCATGTACATTGTTATTAACGCTCTGTCCCACCATTCTGTTAAAGCTATAAACAAAGTAAAGCTTCCAATAACTAATGCAGATCTAATTCCTCCAATTATATAACCTGCACCCATAAATAAAATAAATGTAGCAACAATTGGCATTCTCAAAAATGCATTTTTCATAGGAATTAAGACATCTACTATTAGCCAAGTATTGAAAATTTTGAGTGTATCAAAAAAATTAGCTAAAACCCAATCTACTCCGGCATTCCAGAATGCCTCAGTAGAAATACCTTTATTGTGCGGAACAATAAAAAAATAGTTAAAACCTTCTTTAAAAAGGAAGGTCCCTATAAAAGAAAGTAGATATCCAGCAATAACAACTCCACCAAATATATAAAGATACTTATTTTTCTCAAAGTCTGTTGGATTTTCAAAATAGTTTTTTTGTTTATTTGCCCATGCTAATGACAGTTTATCCAATAAAACTGCTATCAAAGTGATACACACACCCGCCTCAAGTGCCAAACCAATTCTTAATTGATTTAATGCAAGTAGCAAATTCCACCCCAGACCTTTTGCACCTATAAACGAGGCTATTACAGCCATTGCTAAACATTGCATTATAACTTGATTGACACCTATTAAAATATCCCTTCTTGCAGTTGGAATTAAAACTTCAGATAACAATTGATAATCTGTACAGCCGCTCATCTTACCTGCTTCGATAACTTCAGGAGATACTTTTCTTAGACCTAGTAAAGTTAGTCTAACCATTGGAGGTGTTGCAAAAATAATTGTTGCTATTGCTCCAGCATGATCACCTATTCCAAATAAAACCATTATTGGTACAAGATATGAATAATGAGGCATGGTTTGAGCAACATTCAAAAGAGGATTTAAAATATTTTCTACTCTTTTGCTTCTATATGCCCAAACTCCAAAACCAAGACCTAAAGCAAAAGAAATTGGTGCTGCAACCAATACAAATGATAAAGTTTGCATAGATGGCTTCCATTGGCCAAAAGCAGAAATGAATATCATGGTTATCGCAGCAAATATTGCTAAATTTTTTCCACTAAGTTTGTAACCTAGTAAGACTGCTCCACCAGCAACAATTGTCCAAGGTAAACCTGGTAACTTTGCCCAAGGATTTGCACTTAAAAAATCCCAACTTGTAAAAGCAACTATAGTATCAACTCCACCAATTAAAATTTCACGAATAAATTGGATTAAAAAAAGCATAGAACTAGAAATTAATCTTGTTATATGCAGAACCAGTGGTCTAGATTTTGTTTCTTGAATACTGGAGTCAAAGTATTCAATTGGAAACCACTCATTTAATAAAAAGTATACAGAGTCATTTATCCATCCTGGCATCCAAGCAATAAAGGCCGGCAATCTCCAAAAAACACTGTACTTAGTTTGGTCTAACTTATCTTTATCAATAAATTCGGTTCCAGCTTTTGCAAACTCATACCCCTCTGGTATTTGAATGGCAAAACATAAACCAAAAAAAATAATAAATAAAAAGATCCATTGGATAGCTTTTGGATATTTCTTAATTATTTCCATAGAATATTACGACTTTTCTTTTCCAGTTCTAAAAACTGTTTGAATTATCTTTGATGGTTTAACACTTCCAACTATATTATTATTTGCATCTAATACGTTTACTGAGTTTTCTTGACTCAATATTTTTTCTGCTACTGTTTCAATAATTGCATCTTTAGAAACACTAATCATATTTTTATCTTTTTCATTTACAGATTTGTCCATTATTGCTTCTATCTTTAATACTTTTTCTCTTGGTACTTCTTCTGTAAATTTTCTCACATATTCAGTTTTTGGACTCAAAACAATATTTGCTGGAGTATCCAGTTGTTCAATTAAACCATCTTTCATAATAGCTATTCTATCAGCAAGTCTTAGTGCTTCATCAAAGTCATGTGTAATAAAAAGAATTGTTTTATTTAAAACCCCTTGGAGTCTTAAAAATTCATCTTGCATCTCTTTTCTTATAAGTGGATCCAATGCAGAAAAAGGTTCGTCTAAAAACCATATATCTGGTTCAACAGCTAATGATCGTGCAATACCAACTCTCTGTTGTTGACCTCCAGATAATTCTCTAGGAAAATAATTTTCTCTTCCCTTTAAACCTACTAATTCAACCATCTCCATAGCTTTTTTAATACTGTCATCAGTTTCACCTCCTTTAATTTGAAGTGGAAACGCAATATTTTCTAAAACAGTTTTATGAGGAAGTAATGCAAAACTTTGAAAAACCATACCCATTTTACTTCTTCTTAACTCAATTAATTGCTTATTATTCATTGCTAACAAGTCTTGACCTTCGATAAAAATTTTTCCACCTGTAGCATCAGTTAATCGTGAAATACATCTCAGTAGAGTTGATTTACCAGAACCAGATAAACCCATTACAACTAACATTTCTCCTTTTGATACTTCAAAAGAAGCATTATTAACCCCTACAATACAACCTGAGTCTTGAAATATTTTTGCATCTACATTGCCATTTGAATTTTGAAGCATTTTTTCTGCATTCGCTCCAAATATTTTATAGACAGACTCACATTTAATTACAGGCGTTGTTGTCATATTTATATTCTATATATTTATACTATTATTATTATTAAATACTCCATTAAAAATTCTTAATAAAATAAACCCTTGTATCAATACTGGTTTTTAAAAAGCCTAAAGCTTCACCTTCAACTGTTACAGATTTGGAAGAACCAGATAATGGCTTGACTGTAAATTTAGCAAAACATCTATTCTGACTTTCGTCCCAATTTACTGAATATTTTCCAGTTGTTCCACCATTAGCTGTGTATAAATCAAATGCATCATTATCAATAATGTTGGCTCCCATTATTGCTCTTTGTGTAATTATTTTTGTATTAATGCAAATCATCTTATATTCATCTG
>QBYE01000026.1 GCA_003282985.1 Pelagibacteraceae bacterium AG-325-E08 | reverse complement strand
TTTGTTTGCGTTTTGGTACAGCCATAATTAAAGGTTACTTACACCTTTTAAAAAAAAATTCAAAGATTTTTTGCTTAAATTTTGGTTAAAATCATCAAAATATACAACTAAATTCTCTATTTTACTAAAATCTTCTAGGAATATAGAAAGTTTTTTTAATTTTTCATTTTTATCTAAATCATCCCAAAAATGAATTTCTGAAACGATTGCATGAAACAAATTTAAATAAACTTTCATTTTTTTGTTTATAGATTGATCGCCGTAGCCAATTTCTCTAATGCTAAGTTCTAATTGTCTGAAATTAAAATCATAGATTTTTTGTAAAATCTCTTTATTTTCCTCATTTTTATAGTTTTTTAAAAAAAAGGCAAAATGTATCAAAAAAAACGTTAATCGGTCAGAAAAATTATCTTGACGATTAAGTGAAATATATAAATCTTTATTTCTAGAGTAATTGATTAAATTGTTATAAATATTAATATAGTTTTTACTCATGTTAAAAATATTATATATAATTTTTTTTTCAATTATAGCAACTAATTGCTCATTTAATAAAGTTGTAAAACACCACGGTGTACCATTTCTTGATAAAAAACAAAAAACATTAATAGTAAATGAGTCAACTACTAATGATATAAGAAAAATTTTAGGAAGCCCCTCAACTAAAAGTAAATTTGATAATGATGTATGGATTTATATTGAGAGAAAACAAACACAATCAAATATAAAAAATCTTGGAAAAATGAAAATTTATAAAAATGATATACTTGTTTTAGAAATTGATAATTATGGTGTACTTACTAAGAAAGAGTTTTTAAATATTGATAATATGGAAGATATCAAAATTGTTAGTAATACTACAGAAGCGGGATTTGCAAGAAACTCATTTATTTATGATTTTATGTCAAGTATGAGACAAAAAATTAATGACCCTCTTGGTGTGAGGGCCAAAAAAAGAAAAGAAATTAGCCAGCGATAACGGCTAACAATAATAAAGCTACTATGTTTGTAATCTTAATCATCGGGTTAACCGCAGGCCCAGCAGTATCTTTATAAGGATCTCCAACTGTATCACCAGTAACAGCTGCCTTATGAGCTTCAGATCCTTTCCCTCCATGATTTCCATCTTCAATATATTTTTTTGCATTATCCCAAGCACCACCACCTGCAGTCATTGAAACCGCTACAAATAATCCAGTTATAATAACACCTAACAACATTGCTCCAACTGAAGCTAATGCAGCTACTTGGCCACCAATAGCAAAAATAATAAAATATAGTACAATTGGTGACAATACTGGTAATAATGATGGTATAATCATTTCTTTTATCGCAGCTACTGTTAACAAATCAACAAGCTTTGCGTAATCAGGTTTTTGTTTTCTCTTCATAATACCTGGATATTTTTTAAATTGTCTTCTTACTTCAACAACTACAGCACCACCTGCTCTACCAACAGCCTGCATACCCATTGAACCAAATAAATATGGAAGCATTCCACCAATCAATAGACCTACAACAACATAAGGATTTGATAAATCAAAAGTAACAACAATTCCCTCAAGTGCAGATCCTGCTTCTTTTGAAAAGTGTTTTATATCTTCAGTATATGCTGCAAAAAGAACTAAAGCTCCTAACCCTGCAGAACCTATAGCATAACCTTTTGTAACAGCTTTTGTTGTGTTTCCAACTGCATCAAGTGCATCTGTAGTTTTTCTCACATTGTTTGGCAATTTAGACATTTCAGCTATACCACCTGCATTATCAGTGACAGGACCATAAGCATCTAGAGCAACAACCATCCCAGCTAAAGCCAACATAGTTGTGACTGCAATTGCAATTCCATAAAGACCAGCAATATGATTGGTTGCTAGTATTCCAGTAACAATAATTAAGGCTGGAATTGCTGTAGCTTCTAATGAAACAGCTAATCCTTGAATAACATTAGTTCCATGACCTGTAGTAGATGAGCTGGCTACACTTCTGACAGGTCTGTAATTAGTTCCTGTGTAATACTCTGTAACCCAAATTAGTAAGCCTGTTATTACTAAACCTATAATTCCACAATAGTATAAACTCATACCTGAAAAAACTTTATTTTCTAAATTATATGTATTATCTAAACCTAATACATAATCAGTAACTGGATAAAGTATTATTAGTGACGAAACGGCTGAAACTACAAAACCTTTATATAAAGCATTCATCACATTTTTACTTTTACCTAATTTTACAAAGAATGTACCTAATATAGATGTTAAAATACAAGCTCCACCAATAGTTAAAGGGTAAATCATCATAGACATATCACCCTGGAAAAAAATAGATGATAAAACCATTGTTGCAACAATAGTAACTGCATATGTTTCAAATAAATCAGCTGCCATACCTGCACAGTCACCTACGTTATCACCAACATTGTCAGCAATTACAGCCGGATTTCGAGGATCATCCTCTGGTATGCCAGCTTCAACTTTTCCAACTAAGTCGGCTCCTACATCAGCTCCTTTTGTGAATATCCCTCCACCCAATCTTGCAAAAATTGATATTAAGGATGCACCAAATCCTAAGGCAACTAAAGCATTTACAATTTCTCTTTCATCAACATTAAATTTTAATAGTAAATAATAATAAACGGCAATTGATAATAATGCCAAACCAGCAACCAACATTCCTGTCACTGCACCAGATTTAAAAGCAACTGATAGACCACTTGCTAAACCTTTTCTAGATGCTTCCGCAGTTCTCACGTTAGCTTCAACTGAAACTAACATTCCAACATATCCAGCTATACCAGATAAAGCTGCTCCAATTAAATACCCTAAACCAACAAGAGGACTAAAAGCAATGCTTACTATTACCAATACAACTACACCAACAATTGCAATAGTTTTATATTGTCTTGCTAAATATGCTTTAGCTCCAATTTGAATAGCTGAAGCTATTTCTTGCATTTTAGAATTTCCTGCGCTTGAACTTAAAATATTTTTTCCAGTAAAATATCCATAAACGATAGATAAAAAACCTGCTGCAATAGTATATAAAAGAATAGTTTCAACGTTTGAGTTCATAAAGACCTTAATTAAGTTGTTGGTTGTTAGTTATTAAAATCCGCACAATACAAAAAAGCATATAAAAGGCAATAATTAACTTTTAAAATTGATGATAATAACCTTTGTCTTTAAGCCTAATTTTGTTCCCTTTTTGATCAATAATTTGTGATTTTTGAGATATCGAACAAATTTTTCCTATTTTAGAAATCTTAATATTCAATGTTTTGCTTAATTTACTAATGATTCTGGATTTAGATGAATTAGCTGTAAATAGAATTTGATAATCATCTCCTTTTGAAAAGAAATTTTTTTTATTAAATTTTTTTAGTTTAATTAATTTTTCTAAATTTTTTGATATCGGTATCTTATGAAAAAATAATTTATAAGATAATTTTTGTTTATTAATAAGTTTTTCTAAATCTGTAATTAATCCATCAGAAATATCTATAGAAGTGTTGGCAAATAATAATAACTTATTCATTAATTTAGGATGAAGATTGGGTAAATAATACTCATTTATAAAATATTTTTTTAGATTTTTATTTGTATTAATACTTTTCTTTAAAATTTTTAGTCCAGCATAGCTATCTCCTAAATTACCTGTAACATAAATATCATCACCTAATTTAGCATTGTTTCTAGGTATTATTTTTTTTGAAAATCCAACAGAGGTAATTGAAAAACTTAGTTTATTAGATAGTACTGTGTCACCTCCACATAGAAAGATCTTAAATTTTTTTTGTTCTTGATTTAAAGATTTAGAAATTTTTTTTAAATTTGTGTTTGAAAAAGTTTTTTTATTACCTGAGCCAGAAATAAAATAGTATAATGGCTTAACACCTTTACAAATTAGATCTGAGATAGAAGATCTGATGATTTTTTTAATTACTAAATCAGGTTTTTTAAAATTAATAAAATGTGTACCTTGTATATAAGTATCTATTGAAATTACTAAATTTTTTGATTTATCAAAAAAAACATCATCATTTAATCTAAGCGAACCTTTGTTATTTTTGGAAAGTTTGGAAAAGTATTTATTTATTAGCTCAAACTCATGCATTAGAGGATCTTAATTTTTTAGCAATATTGTCTAATAAAGCGTTTAAGTATTTTGTTTGAGAGTCATCTATGAAAAAGTTTGAAGCATCAAGATATTCTTTAATTATTATTTTCATTGATAAATTTGGTTTATACAAAAACTCATAAGTAGCTGACTTTAGAATAACCTGAAATAATTTATCTAAATTATTTAAAGAAAATTTTTCACCTAAATTTTTTTCTAATTCCTCAAGGATTATATCATTACGCTCTATGGTACCTGAAACAATATCTTTAATAAATTTTTTAAATCTATGTTTTGGATAGGTTAGTTGTTCATCATCATTATAAAATTTACCATATAATTTTTGAATAATTATGACTCTTGGATTATTTTTAGGGTTAAATGAAGTTTTCATTTTTGCGATAAAACTGACAAAACAGCATTAGCAGCTTCAGCACCCTTTTTTTTTCTAGCTTTTGCTTGCTTCATATTTAAGCAAGTTATTATACCATTACCAATTGGTTTTTTTGAATTGATAGACAACTTCATAATAGCATTTGTGGATGCTTGTGAAATAAAATCGAAATGTGGAGTTTGTCCTTTTATTACACATCCTAGTGCAATGAACCCATCAAATTTTTTTATATTTTTTGAGATTGTAATTGGAATTTCAAATACTCCAGGAACATTTATAATTTTTACTTTTGAATTTTTAGGCAATGAATTTATGGCACTTTTTAATAAACCAATTGATATATCATTATAATAATTAGCATTTACTATTAAAAAATTTTTATTCATCAAATTAATTCTTGTTTAGTTATCTTTATATCATAACCTTCTAAACCAATAACCTTTTTTGGTGATTTTGTAATTAATATCAT
>QBYE01000025.1 GCA_003282985.1 Pelagibacteraceae bacterium AG-325-E08 | reverse complement strand
TATTTTTTATAAATCTAGCACCTATAGCTTTAATGTTTGCAACTTCTTTGGTTATGGGATCAAAAATAAGAACAATGTGGATGACTCCATTTTATTTATTTTTTGGAGTCTTTTTTGTTTATTTATTAAGATCTCAAATAAATTTAAAAAAGATAAATTCTTTCTTGAAGGGATTTTTATTTTTATTCTTTCTATCACCAGCTATTTATTCTTATGTATCAATTTCTCAATCTGACAAACGAACAGACTATCCTGGAAAAGAAATAGCAATTAAAACTCAAATTACCTGGGATCAAGATTTTGATAAAAAAATTCAATTTGTAACAGGAGATGAATGGAAAGCTGGAAATCTTTCGTACCACCTTAAATCAAGACCAAAGTGGGAAGGGTATACAAATGATGATATACTAAATAATTCATCTGAATTTATTTGTATAGATGATGTATGTTTAGGAAGATATTAATACTTAAGAATTGATTTATGAAATTTAAAATTTTAATTCCTGTTTATAACGATTGGCAATCAGTTCTTAAACTTTTAGACAATATTAACTCTAGCATAGAAAGTTTAGAACATGAAATATCAGTCATTATCGTTAATGATGCATCTAATCATGATCGTCCAATAGATGAAAAAGATTTAGAAAATATTCATTCAGTCAAAATTTTAAATATGAAAATAAACCAAGGTCATGCAAGGTGTATTGCTACAGGACTTAAATATATTTATGAAAAAGAAGATTTTGATTATGTAATCCCTATGGACGGAGATGGAGAAGACAGACCTGAGGAAATCCCTCAGTTTATAAACTGCGTTGAAGACTTTAACGATAAAATTATTGTGGGTGAAAGGGTTAAAAGAACAGAAAATTTAGTATTTAAAACTTGTTATCATATTCACAAGTTAATCACTCTTACATTCACTGGTAAGTCGATCAAATATGGAAATTTTACCTGTTTACCTAAAACTACAATTGAAAAAATGATTAACGAAAAAGCTACATGGAACAGTTTTTCTGGGTCTCTAAGAAAAATTGAGAAAGATTTAATTTCTATACCCTCCTCTAGAGGTAGTAGATATTTTGGTCCATCTAAAATGAGCTTTTTTAATTTATTAAAACATTCACTCTCCATTATCAGTGTGTTTAGACAGACAGTTTTAATCCGTTCAGCACTGTTCATAGTTGTCTATATTCTAATGATTAAAAGTAATGCCTCAGTAATAACCGCTATTCCATTAGTGCTATTATTAGTAATGGTCTACTCAATTTCAAACTTAGCATTGAGAGAGAATATGGAAGAATTTAATAATTCTTTGAAGAATATTTTAGATATTACTAAAATTAAATAGCTTTTATTTTAGGTAGACAATAAAAATCAGCAGTATCTATTTTAGAAGAGTATTGCCTTCTCATATTCCACTTTTTTTGAACGCCTGCACTAGCAAGACTTAAAGTTGATCTGCCGTATCTATAATTGGTATTATCAATTGATCTCATTAAACTATCTATCTTTTCATCTTTTTCAGATGAAAATAAATTTTTTCTACCATCGTCATTACGCAATCCTGTAAGCATGACACCTGCTTTTTGATATTGATAACCATTTTTAAAAATACTTTCTAAAATTGAAATTGCAGTTTTAACTGTTTCAATACTATTGCTTGTTGCAATTGGAAAATCAACTGTTTTTGCATTTGAATAATAACCAAAGTTTCTTTGAAAAGGACTAGTTCTAACAAATACAGTTATAGCTTTTGCAACTAAAGATTCAGATCTAATTTTCTCAGATGCATTTAAGCAATAGTTTGCAATTGCTTCTTTTAGTTCTTGAAATTTTTCAATCCTTTTTCCAAAAGATCTTGAGACAACACAACTTTTTCTTTTTGTCTGAGTTGTTTCTAAATTGATACATGGGATACCTCTTAACTCCATTGCAGTTCTTGAACCTAAAACATTAGAAGATTTTTTGATCCATGTATTAGATTTATTTTTAAGTTGCTTGGCATTATAAATTCCATTTTTTTGATAAAATTTTGTCAGTTGTCTACCAACGCCCCATACATCATTAATTTCAATTTTTTCAAGAACAGGATCTAAATTTTCTATACCAATCAAACTAGTAACACCTGATTGTTTTTTCTTTGCAATATGATTTGCAATCTTACTCAAAGTTTTTGTTTTAGCAATACCGATACTAGTAGGGATACCAGTCCACTGCAAAATAGTTTCTCTGATTTCTTTTCCAACTTTTTCTACTTCACTATCAGGAAAATTTGATAAATCTAAAAATGCTTCATCGATTGAATAAACTTCTATCTCTGAATTAAATCTTTTAAGTGTTCTCATTACTCTTCTAGACAAGTCTCCATATAAAGAATAATTTGATGAAAAAACTTCAACTTTATTTTTAATAATAATATCTTTAGCTTTAAAGTAAGGTTCACCCATTTTAATCCCCAAAGCCTTTGCTTCATTAGATCTAGAGATGATACAGCCATCATTATTAGATAGAACAACAACAGGTTTTCTTCTTATTCTAGGATTGAATAGTCTCTCACAAGAAACATAAAAAGAATTACAATCAACTAAAGCTAATTTTTTAGTACGTTGAATGGATGACATAAGTCACAACCCCCCAAATAAAAATATCTTGTTCTTCATTAATTAAAATTCTATTAGAAAATTCTTTAGAACCTGAAGTTAGAAATTTTTTATCTCTTTCTTGAACTAAAGTTTTAACTACAAGTTCATCGTGAACATTTGCAATAACTGTTGAAAAATTTTTTGGTTTTAAACTTTTATCGACAACCAATAAATCTCCATCATTAATTCCAACATCTACCATAGATTTACCCTGAACTCTGATGATGAAGGTGGCTGGAACATTTCTGATTAAATGCATATTTAAATCTATATCTTCCTCAATGTAATCAGTGGCAGGTGATGGAAAACCAGCACCAGCTTTATGTAGATAATAGGGAATAGTTAGTTTCATGTTCTTGTTTTGTTCTTATTTATAGAGCATTTATACAATGCATGCAAGAGGTTGTATTTTGAGTCTGTAACTGAATCAAAAGTGAATCAAAACGTGAACATCAAAACCACATTTTGTATGCTTGTGGATAACTTCAACCAGAGATAGTTTGTTTAAGAATGATGAGAAATATTTTAATCCTAATTTACTTAAGTTTTTTTTGTTTTCTAAACGTGAATGCAGATGAATGGAAAGTTAAAAATAAATGGAAAATTTCTTGTGGGATAGTTGATAAAGAATCTTTAGTGGTAAATGGAAAACCAAAAACTAGATATAATAAAAATGAATTCAAATTAGAGAGTGTTGTTTTCAAATTAGATAAAGGAGACGTTGGTAGTTGCCCAACTGACAAAAAACCAGCTTATAAATTTGATTATTCTGGAAGACAAGAAATTACTCACAGATTACCAGTTGGTAAAACTATATTTGAAACAGATATTTATATTGAGGGAGCACCGCAATATAGATCAACAGTTTTTCAAATACATGACGGAAGGAACAAAGGTGCACCACCTAGTTGGATTGGGATTGGGATGGACTGGAAACTTAAATATAAGTTTCCAAAAGGAGAGTGCTCACCAGAAAAATGCAAAAAGATTAAAACTGCTTATTTAAAGCCCGGAGAAAAAAATAGATTTAAGGCAAGTATTGATTATCAAAAAAAATCAAAATCATTAACTGTTTTTTATTATCTAAATAATGAGATGATAGCCAAACATGTAGATGTACCATTGTCTAAAAAAAAAACAGATGGGCCTTATGGGCCGAGTAAACCCTACATTAAAATTGGTATTTACAGAATCGGAGAAACAGGTACAACGAGTTTTGCTTACAATAACCTTATGATTAAAAATAAAAGAAATTACAATTAAATGATGGAGAAAATATGAAAAAACTTACATGTCATTGTGGAGCCGTAGAAGCAGAAATTAATTTAGGTGGAGATTTAGCTAAAGTAATAAAATGTAATTGCTCTATTTGTAAAAGAAAAGGAGCGATTATGTCTATGGTGAAAAATGAGGATTTTAAAATTGTAAAAGGAGAAGACAAATTAAAACTTTATCAATTTCATTCAAAAGTTGCGAAACATTACTTTTGCTCTGACTGTGGAATTTATACCCACCATAACCCAAGAATTAATCCTGCAATGACAGGATTTAATGTTGGATGCATAGATGAAATAAATACTTTCGATATAAAAGAAGTTCCAGTAAATGATGGTCAAAATCATCCATTAGATAAGAAATAATTTTCATGCAACAATTTAGTTTATGTTTTGGCAAAGTAAAAAAAGATTGCTTAAAGTTTATTAAATCTCAAGAGACAAAAGCTGACAAATTTAAGAACAAAGAAAAGATGATAAAATCTTTTTTAATTCCCTTATGTTTTTGGATTAGCAAAAAGGCCAATAAGAAAAAACCATATTTTGTAGGTTTAGCAGGAGGCCAAGGAACTGGCAAAACTACAATTAGTTCTCTAATCAGAATCATCTTAACTAAATACTTTAAATTAAATGTTTTTAGGATTTCAATAGATGACTTTTATAAAACAAGAAAAGAGCGAATAAATTTATCAAAAAGAGTTCATCCCATGCTTTTAACAAGAGGGGTACCTGGAACCCATGATATAAATATGATGTTAAATTTCTTTAAAAAATCAAAAATTAAAAAATTTAAAAGGTTAAAACTGCCAACCTTTAATAAAGCTATTGATGACAGATTTAATAAAAAAAAGTGGTATGATTTAAAAAACAAACCTGATGTAATTATTTTTGAAGGTTGGTGTGTTGGGGCTAAGTCAGAAAATAGCATTACTTTAAAGAGAACAATAAATTCTATGGAAAAATTAAAGGATCAGCGCCAAATTTGGAGAAAGTACGTTAACCAACAATTGAAAACAAAATACAAAAACTTATATTCACAACTGAATTGCTTAATTTATTTAAAAGCGAAAAATTTTAACTTGTTACAAAAATGGAGGCTTAAACAAGAACGTAAACTTTGGCTTAAAAGTAAAAAAAATTCAAAATTAAAAATTATGAATAGAGGAGATGTAATTAATTTTATGCAGACCTATCAAAGAATTACCCAGAATATGTTCAAGAACATGCCAAAATATGCTTCAATTATATTTAATTTAAATAGTCACCATCAAATCAAATCTGCTATATACAAAAACAAATGAAATTATTCCTTAAAACAATTTTTATTATAACTTTTTTCATGAGCTCTGTTTTTGCAGAGACTTTTATGATGGCATTAAAAAGAGCGTATGACACCAATCCTGAGTTAAACGCTGAAAGAGAAAATTTAAATATTTCAAAACAGGAATTAAATATTTCAAAAGGTGCTTATCTTCCAACTGTAACTTTAAGTGGGAGTAAAAGCCAGGAGGATACAGACAAATTAACAAATCGAAACGGAACTGATGCTTCAATTAATGATGTAGACCCAACTACTAAATCAATAACAATTACTCAAACTTTAATTGATTTAAGTAGAGGTGCTGAATTAGCAAAAAGCAAGATTGGAATTGATTTAGCAGATGCAAAACTTTTAAAAAAAGAACAAGAAATTTTATACAAATCTATTGAAGCTTAC
>QBYE01000024.1 GCA_003282985.1 Pelagibacteraceae bacterium AG-325-E08 | reverse complement strand
GATAATGCATCAACTGAGGATGATATTCTTTTTATATAGCCTGCATGATCAGCTCCTAGAATATTAATTAAAAAATCAAATTTTCTATCTAATTTATTTTTATGGTATGCAACATCGCTAGCAAAATAAGTCCATGAACCATCAGTCTTTTGTAAAGCTCTGTCTTTATCATCACCAAAATCAGTTGATTTAAAAAGCAATTGCTCTCTTTCTACCCATTTATCATTGTTTTCACCCAAAGGCGCTTTGATTTTTCCTTTATAAACAAATTTAGTTTTTTGAAGATAATCAATAACGTTTTCAACTTCTCGATTAGTGACTATTTTTTTTTCACTAACAAAATTGTCATGATTAATACCTAAAATATTAAGATTCTTTTTAATCAATTTAAGTGCCTCTTCAATTGATAGTTCAGTTAGTTTTTCAGCTATTTGATCAAAATTCTCAAAATTTATTTTTTTATTTGCATTAACTATATTCTCAGCGAAAGTAATTAAGTAATCCCCAGGATAGAGATCTTCATTGTCAGAAGGGAAAGGTTCCTTAAAAAGGTTCTCTCTTATTCTAAAATAAACAGATTTTGTAAAATTTATAATTTGATTACCATAGTCGTTGACATAATACTCTTTGATAACTTTGTGTTTATTAAATAACAAAATATTTGCAATTACATCACCTAATATGGCTCCACGACAATGACCAACATGTAAAGGTCCAGTTGGATTAGCAGAAACAAATTCAACTAAGTAACTTTTCTTTTTTTCATTACTATTAATTCCAAAATTATCAGAATCTTTAATTATACTTTGGATAAAGTTAGTCCAAAAAATTGGCTTAAATCTAATATTTATAAATCCTGGCTTAACAACTGAAACATCTTCAATTAAATCATCATTATCTTTTATAGGTTTTGCCAATAATTTAGCTAATTCTAATGGAGGTTTATTATTTAATTTTGACAAAAACATTGCGACATTGGTTGAGATGTCACTATTAAACTTCGCTGGAGGCATCTCAGCTGTAATTCCATCTAGTCTTTCAGGTAACACCAATTCTCCACTTTTAGCCTGATCTAATATAATTTTTTTTATTTTATCTAAATATTCTTCAAAAATGTTCATTTAATATTATTGTAAAGGTTTATAGCATATCGGTCTGTCATTCCTGATATAAAATCTGAAATTGCTCTATACTTATCTAATGAAAGTTGTTCTTTTGAGATAAATTTTTTTGGATTTTGTTTAATCTTATTAAATAATTTTTTAACTATTGATTTGCCCTTATTATTCTTGGTTAATACATTTTTGTTATTATACATTTTTGTTTTTAAAAAAAATCTAATTTCATTTTCTGAATTCTTAATACTATCTGAAAAATCAACCATTAAAAAATCAGTTTTTACGATATCCTTTGGAGAGTTTATTTTATTTCTTGCTAGATTCTTTTTTGTATTCTTTATTAAATCCTTAATCATTAAGTCAATTGAATCCCTTATAATTTGATAAGTTGCAATTTTATAATTTTTTTTATTAATTTTATTTTTATATTTTTTATGAATATCTCTAAAGAATTTAATTTCAACTAGCTCTTCTAAACTAAATAGATTTGCTTTTATTCCATCTTGAATATCGTGGTTATTATAAGCTATATCATCTGAAATTGCTGATATTTGAGCTTCAATAGATGGATACGTGTTAAAATTAATCATATTTTTAAATTTTTTAATCCCTATCAGATTATCAACTAAACCTATGTCATCTACAGGCCCATTATGTTTTAAAAGGCCCTCTAAAGTTTCAATTGAAAGGTTTAAACCATTAAATCTTAAATACTTATTTTCCAAAAACATTACTATTCTCAAAGTTTGTAAATTATGATCAAAACCACCATAATTATCCATACATTCATCTAAAGAGTCTTCGCCAGCATGACCAAAAGGTGTATGTCCTAGATCATGAGCAAGGCTTAGACATTCAGCCAAATCCTCATTTAGGTTGAGATAACGAGCAATTGATCTAGCTATTTGAGCAACCTCCATTGAATGAGTTATTCTTGTTCTAAAGTGATCACCCTCAGTATTTACAAATACTTGTGTTTTATGTTTAAGCCTTCTAAATGAAGCACTATGAATTATTCTGTCCCTATCTCTTTGAAATGGGCTTCTATATTTAGATGAAGATTCATTAAATATTCTACCTTTGCTTTTAAATTGTCCAATCTTTGAGTATTTTTTCATCCTTTAAAATAAATTAATAAGTATTATATTAGTAATACCAGTGATCAATAATGATAAAAGAAATTAAATTTACTGATAAAGCGCTAAAACAGATCAATACTCTGTTGTCAAAAAAAGATAAGGGGTCTTTTTTTAGAATCGCCATCAAAGGTGGTGGATGTTCAGGATTTCAATATGAATTTACATTTGATCAATCAAAAGCTGCAGATGATTTAAATTTTGAAAATATTTTAATTGATAAAGCTTCTGCTGATCTTTTAAAAGGATCCGAAGTTGATTATGTTTCAGAATTAATAGGTGAACAATTTAAAATAACTAATCCACAAACTAAATCTTCTTGCGGTTGTGGTGTGTCTTTCTCTCTTTAATGCTCATTTCTTCCTGGAATGTAAATTCCGTGCGAGCTCGTATTGAAAATATCAAAAGTTATCTTTTAAAGTATAAACCAGATATTTTAATGATGCAGGAGATCAAAACTGAAGATGTAAATTTTCCTTATGATGATTTTTCATCTATGGATTATGAAAGTCATGTTTTTGGACAAAAAAGTTATAATGGTGTTGCTATTATTTCAAAAGGAAAATTAAAAAATATTAGAACAGATTTAATTAAAGATAAATTAAAACAATCTAGAATAATTTCTGCAGAGGTTGAATATAAGAAAAAAATTGTTCAATTAATTAATATCTATACTCCTAATGGAAATCCAGTTGATACAGAAAAATACGACTATAAAAAAAATTGGATGGATCAATTAATTAAACAATTAAAGTCTTTATCTAAAAAAAATTCGAATATTATTCTCGCGGGTGACTTTAATGTGATCCCCGCTGCTGAAGATGTCTATAATGTTAAAAGTTTTGAAGATGATGCTTTGTACAGATTAGAAATAAGAAAAAAATTTAGAGAGATGCTAAATTTAGGTTTTAGTGATGTTTATAGACATTTTAATGAAACGAAAGAAGGTTATACTTTTTGGGATTATATGAGAGGTGCATGGCAAAAGAATAATGGGATGAGAATAGATCATTTTTTAGTTTCAAACTCTTTAATCGACCAAATAAAATCTATAAATATTAATAAAGACCCTAGAGGTAGAGAAAAACCTTCAGATCACACACCCATAGAAATTAAATTAGCTTAAAGATTTTATTTTATTAACTAATTCCTCATTAATATTACGAGGACCTTTATCAAGTCTGTTTTTATGTCGTCTTTCCCCAGGTAATCTTACTTCACCCATTGATTTCATCTTATCAAAGAATTCATCTGCATGTTTTTGCCAATTTGTTCCTGCAGTTTTATCAGGAGAGATAGCAAGAATAAATTCTCCTCCACTTGGTGGGCCACCATCATTATTATCTTTAGCAGCTGTTTCAAAACTAAAATTATCACCGACTAAAGCACCAGCCATTAATTCAACCATCATAGCAATTGCTGAACCCTTATAACCACCAAAAGGTAATAACACACCACCATCAGCTATTGCGCCTGGGTCTGTAGTTTCTTTACCTTCTTTAGTTAATCCTGTTCCAAGAGGTACCTTGTGCCCTTCTCTTTTAGCTACTTGAACTTCACCCATTGCCATTGATGCTGTTGCCATATCATAAACTACAGGAGTTTTTCCTGGTCTTGGCCAAGCAAATGATATTGGGTTGGTTCCAAATAATGGTTTGCTTGCTCCAGCAGGAGCTACAGCGGGCTTATAAGATGTACAAGCAAAAGCAACTAAACCTTCCTCTGCTAATTTTTCTGTTTCAGGCCACATCGCAGCCATATGGTGAGAATTATTGATTGCAAGTACTGCAACACCATTTTCTTTTGCAGCTTTTATTAATTCAGGTATGCCTTTATTTAAAACCACAGGTGCTAAACAATTATTACCTTGAACTTTAATTACTGATGCTGAAATCTTTTTGATTTCTGGTTTCCCTTTACCATTAATCTTTCCACTTTTTAAGCCACTTACATAAGCTGGTAATCTAAATAAACCATGAGATAAAGAACCATCACGTTCAGCATTTCTGATTAAATCTGATAATATAGATGCTGTTTCATCATCACACCCATTAGCTAATAATGTTTTTTTAGCTAAATCAAAAATTTCATCTAATGAAAGGGAAACTGTACTCATCCCTTTATTAAATATTATTTATGCCTAAAGATCAATTTCTAATTAACAGCCTTTAAAAGATTTTGACATGTTGCTAATTAAATCAAAATATAAATCTTTACCAGGGTTAAGAGTTGCTCCTAATGGATCTATGACCCCTGTTGCAACATTAGTATCTTTTGCTACAGCTTTTATAATATCAGGATTAAACTGAGGCTCCGAGAATATACAGCTTACTTTGTCATGCTCAATTACTTCTCTAATTTCAGCCAATTGTTCAGCACCAGGCATTACATCTGTATTTACCGTAAACGCACCTAAAATATTAATACCAAATCTTTTTTCAAAATATTGATATGCATCATGAAAAACTATTGATTTAAAATCTTTATTTAATTCAGATTTTACTTTCTTAGTTAGTTTATCTAAGTCTTTGTGTGCCTTTTTTAAATTTGCTTTATATTTGGCCTCATTTTTTGGATCATTCTCGATCAAGTGTTCTGCCATTTCACTTAAAATTACTTTTGCATTCATTGGATCTAACCAAATATGTGGATCGTATTCACCATGAGCGTGCCCTTCATGTCCGTGTTCATCATGACCTTCTTTTTTGTGATCATCGTCATGTCCGTGTTCATCATGACCTTCTTTATCATGATCGTCCTCTTTGTGACCTTCTTTATCATGATCGTCCTCTTTGTGACCTTCTTTATCATGATCGTCATGATCATCTTCTTTTTTAGCATGATCATCGTGTCCATGATCATCATGTTCTTCAAATATATTTCTTTCTCTAAATTTTAATTTTGTTAATCCTTTAATTTCTAACAACTCAATCTTCTCAGCCTTTTTAGCTATTGAACCTAATGGTTTTTCTAAGAAATTTTCTAAATCTTCCCCTACCCAGAATACAATATCAGCTTCTTGCAACATTTTTGCGTGTGAAGGTTTTAAGGCAAATCCGTGTGGTGAAGCATATCCATCAACTATTAAATCTGGTTTACCTACTCCATCCATCAAGTAACTTGCTAATGAATGTATTGGTTTTATTGATGTAACTACTTTGACATCAGCATTTGCAGGTGCAAAAATAGTTAATAAAGATAGTATTGATAGTATAAATGGTAATTTTTTAATGTTTTTCATAATAGTAATATTTAAAGGTTGTTATAATATAACACTATGTAATAATATAACATTTATAAGTCAAGCAATTAAATGAGCACAAATCAAAATATATTAGTAAAATTAAAAGAAGCTGGTTATCGCATAAACGACAAATGGCTAGTTAAAGGTGTAACTTTGCAAATTGAAAAAGGCAAAATAGTTACTCTTATTGGCCCAAATGGTTCTGGAAAAAGTACTACTGCTAAAATTGCATTAGGAATTTATAAAAAAATAGACGGAGAAGTTGAAAAATATACAAATAAAGTTGGATATGTACCTCAAAAAATTTCTGTAGACTGGACTCTGCCTCTTAGAGTTAATGATTTCATGACACTAACTGAAAATCTTAAAGCAGAAGCTATTAATGAAGCTTTATCATTAACTGGCGTTATTCATCTTAAAGATAAAAATTTAGGTGATCTTTCAGGTGGAGAATTCCAAAGAGTATTACTTGCAAGAGCTATTTCAAAAAAACCAGAATTATTAGTACTTGATGAGCCAGTACAAGGTGTAGATTTTACAGGTGAAATTGCTCTATACGAACTTATAAAAAAAATTTCTGATGAATTAAATTGTGGAATTTTATTAATTTCTCATGACTTACACACAGTTATGAGTGCAACTGACCATGTGGTTTGTTTGAATGGTCATGTCTGTTGTTCAGGAACTCCAATAGATGTTGCTAAAAATAATGAATATAAAGCTTTGTTTGGCGAACAAGCTTCTCAAATATTAACACGATACCAACACAGACATGATCATATTCATACAGATGAGGGTGAAATAAAAAAAAATTAAATGCTTGATGACTTTTTTATAAGAGCTTTATTAGCTGGACTTGGTGCTGCAATTGTAACAGGACCCCTTGGATGTTTTGTAATATGGAGAAGATTATCGTATTTTGGTGATACACTAGCCCACTCTGCATTACTTGGGGTTACACTAGCTTATACTATGGAATTTAATATTGCTTTTTCAGTATTCATAATTTCATCATTAATTGCATTAATTTTAATACAACTTCAAAAAAGGACTAATCTTCCTGGTGATGCTTTGCTAGGTCTTTT
>QBYE01000023.1 GCA_003282985.1 Pelagibacteraceae bacterium AG-325-E08 | reverse complement strand
TTTCCAATATGTAGAAGCCTGACAGGAAAAGGAAATATTGAAACGCTAAATTATTTTAAAAAAATTAACAAAGATTTTAAAATAAAAAGTTATAAGTCTGGAAGCAAATATTTTGATTGGAAAATACCAGTAGAATGGAATATCAATGATGCTTATATTCAAGATAATAATGGTAAGAAGTTTTGTGAATTTAAAAAAAAATAATTTACATTTAGTAGGTTACTCTCAAACAATTAACAAAGAATTAAGCTTTAAAGAATTAAAGAAAAAAATTTATTTTGACAAATCGTATCCAAACTCAATTCCGTATGTAACTTCTTATTATAAAAAAGATTGGGGCTTCTGTATGCGATATAACGATTTTATTAAATTGGACAAAAGAAAGAAATATAGAGTTTATATTGATAGCAAATTTTCAAAGGGTAAAATGCATTATTCTGAATTGTTAATTAAAGGCAAAAGTAAAAAAAGAAATATTAATTGTGTCCTACATATGCCACCCTTCAATGGCAAACAATGAACTATCTGGAATTTTAATTGTTGGTGCCTTATCAAAAATACTTAAAGCGTCTAAATATAGTATAAGACTATTATTAATTCCTGAAACCATAGGTGCAATAGCCTATATAAAAGAAAACTATTTGAATTTAAAATCAAATTTGATTGCAGGGATTAATTTAAGTTGTATGGGAGATGATGGGCCGTTTACTTTAATTAAATCATTAAATGAAAATACCTATATAGATAATATAATTATACGAAAACTTGAAAAAGAAAAAAATAAAAAAGTTTTGAGTTTTTTATATAGAGGAAGTAATGAAAGGCAATTTGGTTGTCAAAATTTGAATCTACCATTTGTTACTGTCTGTCGAACAAGATTTGGAGATTATCCAGAATACCATACCTCTGATGATAATTTGAAATTAATAAATGAAAAAAAATTTAAAAAAGTCTCTTAAATTTGTTTTTAATATTATTGATGAAATTCAAAATAATAAAATTTTTATAAAAGAAAAAAATTGTGAACCTTTTTTAAATAAATATGATTTAACTTCTCCAATTAGTAGTAAATTTTTTATAAATAAAAATAAAAAGATAATTTTAAATATTTTAGCATATGCCTCAAAAAATTTAGATACAGTTGAGATTTCAAAAAAAATTAATCAAAATCATAATTTGGTAAAAAAAATTATTGAAAACCTTAAAAGAAAAAAAATTATTAAAGAGTTTATTTAATGAAAATTTTGGAAAACCTTAAAAGTATAACAGTTAAAAGTAATTTAAAAATTTCTTCTGCTATAAAAAAAATTACTCAACATGAATGTGGAGTTTTATTGGTGATAAATAAAAAAAAAATCTATGGTTATCTGCAAGAGGGAGATATCAAAAAAGCCCTCTTAAAAAAAAATTTTAAATTAAACAGTAGTATTGAAAAGATCATTAATAAGAAACCATTTACAATTAAAAGTAATTTATCTTTAGAACAGAAAATTCAAAAATTGAAAAATAGTGCAAGATTAAGAGCTCCACTCATTAACGAACATGATCATATAGTTGGTTTATTATATTTTCCAAATTTTGAAAAATTATTTGAAGGACAAATTTTAACTTTTAATAAGTCATTAAATAAAAAAAGAATCTTGTTAGTAGGAGGAGGAGGTTATATAGGCAGTTTATTAGTAAGACTTTTACTAAAATCTAACTATTATGTTATTGTATATGATTTATTCAAATTTGGATTAAAATCTTTAAATGATGTTAGAAAAAATAAAAATCTAAAAATAATTAAAGGAGATGCAAGTGAAATTAAAAAACTACTAAGTATTTCATTTGGAATCGATGCAATCATTGATTTGTCTGGCATAGTTGGTGATCCTGCAAGTGAAATAAATCCAACAAAAACAATAGTAGAAAACTATTTTAATTCAAAAAATTTAGCTGAAGTTGCTAAAATGTTTAAAATTGAGAGATATGTTTATATAAGCTCTTGCAGTGTATATGGATTTGCTAAAGGCCAAAAAAAAATTAATGAAAAATCTAAAACTAACCCATTATCACTTTATGCTGAGTGTAAATTGAATTCTGAAAAAGCAATATTTGAATTAGCTGATAAAAATTTTAACCCCACAATACTGAGGCTAGCAACTGTTTTTGGATATTCTCCAAGACAAAGATTTGATTTAGTAATAAATATATTTACATATTTGGCTGCAAAAGGTCACAAAATAAAAGTTTTTGGAGGTGACCAATATAGACCTAATGTACATGTCTACGATGTAGCCAATGCAATAAAGCTGTGTTTAGAAAGTCCAATTAAAAAAGTAAGAAATCAAATTTTTAATGTAGGGGATAATAAATTAAACCTTAAAATTATAGATTTAGCTAAAATAGTTTCTAAATTGAATAAAAAATCTAAGGTTGTTATCGACTCCTCTTTAGTTGATAAAAGAGATTATCACGTTGATTTTAGTAAAATTAAAAAAGTATTAAAATTTGAGACTAAATATAATATAAGTCAAGGATCTAAAGAACTTTATCAGAAGATAAAAAATAATAAGTTTAAAAATTTAAAAAAAATAAATTTTAGTAATTTCAATGTCGAAATTAAAAACCTATATGACTAACTATGAAATATTATTTAAGTAAACCAAATTTAGATAAAAAGGAACTACATGGTATAACCAAAATATTAAAAAAACCATGGTTAATCAATGGCCCAACAGTAAAAAAATTTGAGATGGATTTTAAAAAAAAATTCAATTATTTTCACTGTACAACGGTCTCATCTTGCACTGCTGGTTTACAACTTATACTTCAAAGTTTGAAACTAAAAAAAAATGATGAAATAATTTTGACGTCATTTAATTTTATTTCAGCTGGACTAGCAATTTTACAACAAGGTTTAAAACCAATTTTTGTAGACTTGGAAGATCAAAAATTTGACATTTCGTTAAAATCATTAAAAAAAAAAATAAATAAAAAGACTCGAGTTATAATACTGACACACTTTAATGGTTATTTACAACCAGTTGAAAAGATTAAAAATATAACTAAAAAATTTAAGAATGTAAAAATCATTGAAGATTGTGCACATGTTTTGGGATCAAAAGATAATAAAAAAAATTTTGTTGGAAACTTTACTTATGCATCTGTATTTAGTTTTGGACCAACTAAAATGATTACGGCAGCAGGAATGGGTGGGATGATTTCATCTAAGGACAAATCTTTAATAGAAAATATTAAAAAGTTAAAAAGTTATGGGATGGATAAAAGCTCATATGATAGAAAAAAGAAAAATAAACCTTGGGTCTATGGGATTAATCAATTAGGTAATAATTATAGAATGACAGAAATTCAAGCAGCGGTAGGAATTGAACAGCTAAAAAAAATTAATACTTTTATAAATAAAAGACTATTTTTAGTAAATCTTTATAAAGAAAAATTAGCAGGATTAAGTCAAATTTCATTTCAAAATTCAGATTATACTTCTAGACCAGCGATTATTTATTTTGTTGTAGCTTTAAAAACTCAGAAAATAAGAGATGATTTAGCCGATTTTTTAAGAAAAAAAAATATTTATACAAGTGTACATTGGGATCCTCCTTTGAGCGAGCACCATATATTTAGAAAATATTTTAAAAGAATAGCTACAATAAATTCAAAAAAACTTTCCTCTAAAATTATAAGCTTACCATTGCATACAATGATGTCTGGAAAAGATGTAATTAAAATAACTGAGACAATAAAGAATTACTTTAATGCAAAAAACTAAAATAATTGCAGAAATTGGAAACAATCATAATGGAAATTTTAAAAAAGCTTTAGAAGGTATATTAAACTCAAAAAAAGCAGGAGCAGATTTTGTTAAATTTCAATTTATTAAACCAGAAAAATTTGTAACAAAAAAATTAAAATCGCTTGTTAAGGGAAAAGAAAAATATCAAATTCAAAGATTAAAAAAGATTTGTCTTACACTTAGTCAAATTAAAAAACTATTTTTGTTTTCTAGAAAAGTTAATATTGGATTTGGGGTTTCAGTTTTTGACATAGAGTCTATTAAAGAATTGGAAAAACATACTGATTTTTTTAAAGTTGCATCTAGTGATATTAATTTTTACCCTATGTTGAAAGAATTAAGCAAATCACAAAAAAAGGTAATAATTTCATCAGGTATGGCAAATATTAATGAAATATTATTTTTGAAAAAAATTTTTAAAAAAAAAAAAATAACAATTTTACATTGTGTTTCTTCATACCCAACAAAAGAAATTGATCTTAATTTATTGTCTATAAAATTTCTAAAAGACAAAACAAACTTTGAAATTGGTTTCTCAGATCATTCAAAGGGAACTCTTGGTTGCGAGATGGCGGTTACTTTAGGCGCTTCAGTAATTGAAAAACATTTTTTGATAAGAAAAAATGACAAAAAAGTCGGTGATTTTCCTGTTTCTATTTCACCAGATAAATTTAAAATTATGGTTAATAACATAAAAAAAATAGAGAAGATTTTAGGAAAATTCGAAAAAAAATGCTTTAAAGTTGAAAAAAAAAATAGAGAAAAAATAAGAAGATCAATTTATTCAACTCAAAAAATTTTCAAAAATCAAAAAATCGATACAACAAATACAATTTGTTTAAGACCATTTAATAAAAAGGGATTACAGTTAAGAGATTTTTATTCTTTTAATAATTACTCAAAAAAAGTCATTCCAAAAGATACTTTAGTCACAAGTAGAAATGTTAAAAAGAAATAATTGTTTAAATAAGTCGGCTATAATACTTGAGGCTAGAACTCAATCTAAAAGATTTCCCAATAAAGTTTTTAAAAAAATTGGTAACTATTCATTGCTGCATTTTTTGTTGAAAAGATTATCAAGATTAGAAAATATTAAAATAATAGTTGCTACAACCAAAAATCCCAAAGATAAAAAAATTATTAATTTCTGTAAAAAAAATCATTATCTTTTTTTTGCTGGTAAAGAAAATGATTTAATTGATAGAGTTTTAAATTGTGCAAAAAATTATAAAATTGAAAATATAATTAGTTTAACAAGTGATAATCCTCTTGTTGATATAAAATATATATCAAAATATTTAAATATTTTTTGTAAGAGAAAACTTGATTATTTAGACAACATCCAATCAAACACATTCCCAAAAGGTATGGCAATTCGAATTGTAAAAAGAGCCAAATTAAAAAAATTCTCAAAATTTGTAAAAAAAACAAAGGATTATAATTATAGACAACATACCTGTTATTTTTTTATGCAAAAAAAAAATTTTAAACATTTTAAGGGATATTTTGCAAAATCAGAGAGTTATTCTCAATACAAAAATTTGAGATTAACTGTTGATTATAAAGAAGACTTAGAATTAATTAACTACTTATTAAAGAAAAACAACTTTGATATTTATGTTTCAATTAAAAAAATTATTAATACATGGAGAAAGTCTTTGAAATCAAATAGAAGTTTAACGAAAGAGATATTATGAAAATATTAGTTACTGGATGTGATGGATATATTGGATGGCCTACTTTTTTAAAATTATGTTTTTCAAATAAAAGATTAGATATTTTAGGAATTGATAATTTTTCAAGAAGAAAATGGGTTAAGGAGGTTAACTCAAAATCTAAAATACGTATATTTTCAATGAAAGAAAGATTAAAAGAATTGAACAAATATAAGTTAAAAAATAAATTTAAATTTAAAAAGATCGATTTAACAAATCAAAAAAAAATAAAAGACCTTATAAAGAATTTTAAGCCCGATGTGATACTCCATCTTGCAGCGCAGCCCTCAGCACCATATGCTAATACCTCTTTAAAGAAATGTATTTTTACAACACAAAATAACAATATTGGAACACTCAATTTACTTTGGTCATTAAAGGAATTAAATCTTGAAAAAAAAATAAAATTTATATCGACTACTACCACAGGTGTTTATGGAACACCAAATTTTCCTATACCAGAGGGTTATCTAAAAATTAAAAAAACAGATTTACCAATTTCTTCAATGGGTGGTTCTTGGTACCATATTACTAAATCCAATGATTGTAATTATTTTTGGTTAGCAAATCGACTCTGGGGTATGTCGATATACGATTTTAGAACAGCAATTACTTTAGGAACATCTACAATTGAAACAAGAAAAAATAAGTATTTTACTAATAGATTTGATGATGATTTTTATTTTGGAGTAGTAGTAAATAGGTTTGTAGCAAATTCAATTAAAGGAAAACCTATATTTATTTATGGAAAGGGTGAACAAAAAAAACCCTTTATACACTTAAAGGATGCAGTAGACTCTTTATATAATTCTATCAATCTGAATTTAAATAATAAGTATAACGTCTACAATCAGTTTTCTGAAACAGTCTCCATTAAACATATTGCAAAAATAATTAAAGATTTAAAAACTATTAAAGACAAAAAAATTATTATTAGGCATATAAAAAATCCAAGAGTTGAAAATGAAACTCATAAAATGATTATGAAAAATAAAAATTTTTTAAAAGTGTTAAAAAGGAAACCACTTAAAATTTCAAAAGCAATAGCAGATACCAAAACTGATTTACAAAATCTTAATGGTTAATCAAAAAATTATCTATCGTCTTGATGGTGGAAAAAAATTAGGCTACGGACATATCCATAAAGCGATTGAATTAAGAAAGTTTTTAATAAAAAAATTTAATGTTAAATTTGTTATTGCTAGAGAAAGCAGTGGATTTTATTATTTAAAAAAAAAAACTAAAAATATTATTTTTTTATATAAAAAAAAAAAATTGTATGAAATAATTGATAATAAAACTAAAGCAATAATTTATGATACCATTTTTTTATCACAAAGTGAATTAATCAGAATAAAAGAAAAAAAAATAAAAATTATTGTTTTGGAAGACTTTCAAAAAATATCTAATAATTATGCAAATCTTATTATTAATGCCATAGTATCAGGAAATAAGTCAAAGTTTGATAAAATTAAAAATGGTGAAAAATATATTGGTTCTAAATATAAAGTTTTCAAAACTAATATTGAAAATTATAAAAAAAAAATATCTGAAAAAAAGAAAATGGTTACAATTTCACTAGGGGGTGGTGAGGTTTATGATGGAGAAATTTTAAAAGTTATTAAATCCTTATATCCAATATTAATTAAATATAATCTCAAAATAAATTTAATTATAGGAAATGGAGTTAGTCACAAAACATATTTAAACATAAAGAGACTATCTTTAAAAATAAAAATTTATAGAAATTTAGATAATATATTTTCAATTTTATCCAAATCTTTATTTGTTATCTGTGGTGGAGGTGGAACTGCATATGAGTCTGCATATTTTAATTGTGTAACATTTTTTATATCAAGGGTAAATCACCAAAAAAAAAATATTAATTATTTTTTAAAAAATAACTTTGGAAAAAAATTACCTCATTTAAGTAAAAAAAAAGAATTAGTTATTTTTTTTGAAAGATACTTACAAAACAAAAAATTTATTTTAGAACAACAAAAAATATCAAAAAAAATTATTAGTTCAAATGGAATTCTTAAAGTTGTAAAATTGATTAAAGATAAAATTAATGAGAAATAAATTATTTGATAAAAAAAATATAATTAATAATCATAATAAATTTGATTATAAAGAAAATGTTCAATTAGAAAAATTGTGTAATAAAAATTTTGAAAAAATATTAAATGAGCTATATCCAATTCTAAATAAAATTCACAAAATTAACTGGGGAAAAAGATCCTGGAGAGTTCTGATTGGCCCTTGGTTACAAAGATATATTTGTATTCTAACTAATAGGTACTTTATTTTAAAAAAGATAAAAAAAAAAAATGATACTTTTTTTAATAAATTAATTTTAGAAAAAAGTATAATTCCTCTATCAAAAAATCTTAACCATTTTACTGATTTGTCTATGAAGAAT
>QBYE01000022.1 GCA_003282985.1 Pelagibacteraceae bacterium AG-325-E08 | reverse complement strand
AGATGATCCTGTTTCAATGTATTTAAATGATATTTTTACAGTACCTGTTAATTTGGCAGGTCTCCCTGGTATTTCTATTCCAGCAGGTCACGATTCTAAAGGTTATCCTTTAGGACTTCAAATAATTGGAAAAGCTTTTGATGAGCAAAACATACTTAATATTGCCTATGCAATGGAAGAAAAAATTGATTTTAAAAATAAAATTACTGATTGGTGGATAAAATGAGTAAAAATAAATCAGAATATTTAATTTCTAGAAAAGATAATCAGTATGAAGTAATTATTGGACTAGAAGTTCATGCTCAAGTTACTTCTGAGTCAAAACTATTTTCAACTTCATCAACAAAATTTGGAGCAGAACCAAATACTCAAGTAAGTTTAGTTGATGCAGCTTTTCCAGGAATGCTGCCTGTTATTAATGAGTTCTGTGTAAAACAAGCAATTAAAACCGGCATTGGTCTTAATGCAAAAATAAATAAGCGTTCAGTATTTGATAGAAAAAACTATTTTTATGCAGATTTGCCTCAAGGATATCAAATTTCTCAATTCAAAGATCCAATAGTAGGTGAGGGTAATGTTATTTTAGATATGCCAGATGGACAAAAAGAAGTTGGTATAGAAAGATTACATTTAGAACAAGATGCTGGGAAAAGTATTCATGATCTTGACCAACAAAATACTTTTGTAGACTTAAATAGATCTGGAGTAGCCTTAATGGAAATTGTAAGCAAACCAGACCTTAGATCTCCAGAGGAAGTTAGTGTTTATATAAAAAAATTAAGATCAATTATGAGATATCTGGGAACATGTGATGGCAATATGCAGGAAGGCTCATTAAGAGCTGATGTTAACGTATCAGTGAGAATAAAAGGCTCTAAAGTTTTAGGGACAAGATGTGAGATTAAGAATGTTAACTCAATAAAATTTATGCAAATGGCTATTGAATATGAAGCTAATCGACAGGTTGATTTAATAGAGGAAGGTAATTCAATTGACCAAGAAACTAGATTATTTGATACTAAAAAAAATGAGACAAGATCTATGAGATCAAAAGAAGATGCACATGATTATAGATACTTTCCAGATCCAGATTTATTACCTTTAGAAGTTTCTGATGAATTTATTAATGAACTTAAGTCTGACATTCCCGAGTTACCAGATGATAAAAAGAAAAGATTTATTGATGAATTTAAACTATCCCCTTACGAAGCAAATATACTAGTTTCAGATATTGATACAGCAAAATACTTTGAAGAAGTTGTTGCTAAGATGGGCAAAAATAAAGATATAAAACTAGCAGTTAATTGGATTACTGGTGAGTTATTCGCCGTTTTAAATAGCCGAAATATAGAAATTTCTCAAAGCCCAATAGGCGCTAAGAATTTAGCAATACTGATTAATTTAATTAAGAATGGAACAATTTCGGGAAAAATTGCCAAAACAGTATTTGAGTTGATGATGGATGGAAACAAAGATCCTCAAAAAATTGTTGAGGAAAAAGGATTAAAACAACAGAGCGATCCCAAAGCACTTGAGGCTCTAATAGATAAAATAATAAATGATAATAGAGAAAAGGCAGTTGAATACAAGCAAGGTAAAGAAAAATTATTTGGATTTTTTGTTGGTCAAGCAATGAAAGCTTCTGGTGGCAAGGCCAATCCTCAATTAATAAATGAGATATTAAAGAAAAAGCTTTAATTCAATGGGTGCAAACCTTGATATCACTGAAAAATTACAAAATTATATTAATGATTTTGGATTAAAGCTTAATCCAATTCAACAAGAAATAATTGATTATAATAAAACCTTAGGGGACATTAAAAGAATGCAGGTTGATCCTACTCAATGTCATTTTCTTCATTTAATAATCAAAATTTCAAATATTAAAAATGTTCTTGAAATTGGAACCTTTACGGGACTAAGTGCACTATCTATCTCTCTCGCATTACCAGAAGATGGTAAATTAATTGCATTAGATAAAAATGACGAAACTAATAAAATAGCATTAAGTTTTTTTAAAAAGGCGAGACAGGAACATAAGATTGAAACAATAATTAAACCTGCTCTTCAAACTTTAGAAGAGTTGAAGAATAAAAAATTTGATATGATTTTTATTGATGCTGATAAAATGAATTATAAACAGTACTATGAAAAATCTTTAGGATTAATTAATCAAGGTGGACTAATCATAATTGACAATGTTTTATGGTATGGAGAAGTAGCTGATGAAAAAATAAATGATAAATTCACTTTGAACATTAGAGAATTTAATGAATTTGTATCCAATGACAAAAGGGTAGAACAAGTTATTATTCCATTAGGTGATGGAATGACTGTTTGTAGAGTTTTATGATGTTTAAGGTTTTTGGCTTTTATAAATTTATTAAGATAAAATCTTTAAAAAAAAATAAAAATCTCTTACAAAAATTCCTGATAATAAATAATATAAAAGGTACCATAATTATTGCTAAAGAAGGATTAAATGGAACTATATCTGGTCATGCGAAAGATATTGAAAAAGTAATTAAAAAAATTAAATCTTTATTTTCAATTAAACTTTTTGACAATTATAATATTTCAAAATCTAAATTTCAGCCATTCCATAAACCTAAAATAAAAATCAAAAAAGAAACTGTTCCAATGAATTTGACTCTGAATTCTAAAGAAAGAAATATTAATAGACATTTAAATCCTAAAGAATGGAATAAACTGATTAAGGATAAAAATACCCATATAATTGATACTAGAAAATCTTTTGAGTACAAAGTTGGCACATTTAAAAGGTCAGTAAATCCAAATGTAGATAATTTTAGAGATTTTCCTAAATACTTAAACAAATTAAAAAAGAATAAACCTGTAGCAATGTTTTGTACTGGTGGAATACGTTGCGAAAAAACTTCAGTATATTTGAAGAAAAAGGGTTTTAAAAATATATATCAACTAAATGGTGGTATTTTAAATTATCTAAATAAAATTAAGAGAAAAGATAGCCTATGGAAAGGAGAATGTTTCGTTTTTGATAACAGAATTAGTCTCAAACATGGTTTAAAGCTAGGTACATACACTGTCTGTAGTGGATGTAGAATGCCCATTTCACCAAAAGAAAAAACATCTAAAAAGTATGAGGAAGGTGTATCTTGTCCTAAATGTCATGATAAATTATCAAAAGTTCAAAAATCACGTTTTAGAATGAGACAAAGTCAGATATACAAAGCCAAACAATCTGGAAAAAAACACATTTTTCAAAAAGAATTTATATAAGGATAACTTTGTCTAGATCCATCAAGTTAACTAAAGATCCAATTTGGTCACTACTAAGAAAAGTAACTATACCAGCAAGTGTAGGGTCATTGTTTCAAACTTTTTATAATTTAGTAGACACGTGGTTTGCTGGTAAGATTTCAGCTGAAGCTATAGGTGCAATAGCAAAATCATTTCCAATTTATTTTACTATAATTGCTGTTGGTGTTGGTCTTGGAGCAGCAACGAATGCTTTAATTGGTAATTCTATAGGAGAAAAAAAAGAGAGAACTGCCTCTTTATATATTGCTCAGTCTTTGATTTTCGCTTTAGCTGTCTCTGTAATAGTTACATTGTTTGGTTTGAATGTTTCAAACTTTCTTTTAGGTGTTATGGGATCGGATGCAAATGGTATAGCGTTAACTAGAGAATATTTAGATATTATATTTTATGGAACTTTTATTGTACTGCTTCAGATTTCTTTAAATGGTACTTTAAATGCTCAAGGTGATACAAAAAGCTATAGAAATGTTTTAATATTTAGTTTTTTCTTAAATATTTTTCTAAATCCATTGTTTATTTGGGGTTATGGTTTTATTCCAGGTTTTGGTATTGCAGGCCTTGCAATTGCCACCGTTATTTCTCAATCTATTGGAACAATCTATTTAGCTTATAAAGTAAATAACTGTAAAATAAGAAAATATTTAAAGATTGAATGTTTTATTCCAAAATTTGAGTTTCTTAAAACATTGGTAAATCAAGCAGTACCAATAATGTTTAGTATGCTATTTATTGGTGTTGGAATTTTCAATATTTTATATTTTATTGGACAGTTTGGTGATCTAGCTACAGCAGGGTATGGTGCTGCGTTAAGAGTTGAGCAGGTTTTTTTATTACCAGTTATTGGTTTAAATACAGCAGTTCTTTCAATTGGTGGGCAAAACTTTGGAGCCAAAGCTTTTGATAGAATAAGAGAATTATACACAAAAGCTTTATTTTTTGGATGTTCTTTTATGATAGTTGCTGGAATAATATTATTTTTTGGTGCAGAGTTTTTTGTAACTTTATTTACGGACAATAAAGAAGCTATAAAACACGGTACTATCTATTTAAAAGTAGCAGCCTTAATAGGACCCATATACCCAGCATTTTTTATAACTACTGCTGTATTTCAAGCAGTCAAAAAACCCCTTTATAGTCTTTATTTAAGTATATTAAGACTGACAGCATTTCCTTTTTTAAGCTTATGGTATGTAATAAATATTAGAGGAGGGGACTACGCAGATATTTTTTATACTATAATGGTTACGAATTGGTTAATGGGAATTGCACTTTTAATATTTATTGGATACTTTTTAAATAATGTTTTTAAACAAAATAAAACTCTTTTTAATTATTAGCATCTGTCTAATATTTTTTTTCTTAACTTATAATGATGTAAAATCATATGAAATTAAGATAATTGATGGTGATACTATTCATTTAAACGGTAAGAAAATAAGATTTTCTGGAATTGATACTCCCGAACTTAAACAAACTTGTAAGAAAAATGATAAAATCATTTATTGCGGGATAAAGGCTAAAAAATTATTAATTGATAAGATTGCTGATCAAAAAGTGAATTGTATAGAAGAAGGTAAAGACCAATATAAAAGAACTCTTGCAGAATGTTTTGTAAATGATCTTAGTTTATCTAGCTATCTAGTTAAAAAAGGTTATGCATTTGCTTATAGAAAATATTCTAAAAAATTCATTAAAGATGAAGATTATGCAAGAGTTAATAGTCTGGGGATGTGGTCTATGAATTTTGAATTTCCTTGGGACTATAGAAGGAAAAATTAATCTTTATTTAATTTTTTTTCTAACTTTCTTACAAGATAAGACACAATTAATATTAAAACTAAATATTCAAGAATTAAAAATGTGTAAATCTCTAGTGGTCTATAAGTTGTAACAACTAGTTCATTTGCTTTCCTAGTTAAGTCTCCTATACCAATTATAGATACAAGAGAGGACATTTTTAAAACATAAACAAATTGATTACCAATAGCAGGTAAGATATTTTTAATTGCCTGAGGAAGAATTACTAAACGTAATTTCCTAAAAAAACTGAGTCCCAATGAACTACCAGCCTCCCATTGAGATTTTTTAATTGAATTTATTCCAGCTCTAAAAATCTCAGCCTGAAATGCACTCTCACTTATTGATAAAGCAATAATACCAGATACAAATGGACTAAAACTTATTCCTGTCATTATTGGTAAGCCATAATAAATCCATAAAATTAAAACAAGTAGTGGTACTGCTCTGACAATTTCAACATATCCAATGTTAAGATAAGTCAGATATTTACTTTTTGCTAAAGAGGGGACTGCAACAATAAATCCTATAATCATTGATATTAGAATAGATACTACAGAAATATAAATTGTAGTTGTAAAACCACTAATTAAAAATTTTAGATTAGTTAAACCCTCTACATTGTTTGGAGAAAGTATAAACCATCCCAATTCTTTTCCACTACAAGAGGATAGAGGTATAATTAAAAGTAAAAGAAATAAATTTCTCACCTTTAAAGTTATAGAGAATTAAAAACTAATATCTAATTGATTATAGACTTTTTAGATTATATTTGGCTAAGAGTTTGGTAAAAAATCCTGATGATTTTTTCTTTTTAATCCAGCTATTGACGTATTTTCTCCATTCGTCATCACCTTTTGGAACCATCATAGCTAAAAAGGCTGGATTTTTTTCACCATCTGGAACTATTGCTAGTTGAGGGTAAGTCACAACTAATTTATTTGCTTCAGTTGAGCTAGTTATATTTCCATCTGCTCTTCCAGCTAATACTTCTTGAAAATCTCTTGCTGGAGCTTCAACAGAATTTAATTTAGATTTAGGAAAAAATTCTTTAGCTTTTTCCTCTTGAGAAGTTCCAAGTGTAGTTGCTATTGTTACTTTTTCATTATTCAGCGAATCCCATGTAGAGAACTTCTTTAAATTCTTTTTAAGTACAAGTGGGACTGTACCGTATTTATAATAAGTATCAGTAAATCCTGCAACTTCAGCTCTTTTAGGAGTTTTGGTTACACTTGTAGAAATATCATATCTTGATGAAGTAATTCCAGAAACTATTGTCTTCCATTCTGCCGGAACAAACTTAATTTTAACACCCATATCTTTAGCAAGCTCATTCATTACATCAATGTCGAAACCTTTGTATTTATTTGTAGCTGGGTCTTTAACGGTCATTGGATCCCAATCACCAGTTGTACCAACTTTTAATTCACCTGAAGATAAAATCTTGTTAAGGTTAGATTCAGCATTAACGGAAAAGGGTAAAAGTGCTAAAAGCACAACTAAAAATATTTTTTTCATTCTACTAAATAACTGATTTATTAATTAATTGAGACTATAATCTTGACGCAGCGTCAGCCATCCAAGAAAATAAATGTTCAGAAAAAGACCTTCTAACAAATAAATTTACGTCATTTTTGTCCTGATTATGTATAATTACGTCTACTTTTGCTATTATGGTTTGAGTTACTGCACCTTTTTTGTTTTGAAAATTATTAAAATTAAAAGGTGATCCGGTTTGAAATAACTTATATGCCTTATCCCCTTTAAGACTGATCATTACAAATTGATCTGTGACATCTGTGACAGCACCAAGGTTTACACTAGATATATTTTTAATTAACAATTCTTCTGTTTCATTATAATTTGAATTTTTATCATTAGTTTCATTAGAAAAAATCATCCACTCATCTGGACTTAACCACAAAGCTGAGAGCTTTTGACTTTGTGTAGAGGTATTACTCTCTACTGGTAAAAGAATATTCAACGATTTACCTATGGCTGAAAAGAATTCTCTTTTTTTTCCTCTTATAATCAATTTCATAATAGGTGAGATCTCACTGATTTGAAGATCTTGAAATAATTTTTTTTCTGATAGTGACTGGTTATAATTGAGCATTTAATCTTTTATTCTCCTTATCTAAAAACACTGGATCCGCAACAGTTACATTAATTGTTTTATTTTCCATTGGTATGATTAATTTTTTACCCATCATATTTTTTCCACCTCTAACAACTCCAAGTGCAATAGATTTTTTAAGATTAGGACTATAGTAACTTGAAGTAACATGGCCCAACATCTCAATAGGAGATTTATTTACATCAGCAACTATTTGGGCTCCCTCTTCTAATATTTCATTAGGGTTGTCCGTTAATAAACCAACTAATTGTTTTCTGTCATCTTTTATTGTGTCTGATCTATATAATGATCTTTTACCAATAAAATCATATTTTTTCTTACTAACTATCCAATCCATTTGTAAGTCTATTGGTGTCATAGTTGCATCGGTGTCTTGACCGACTATTATGAAACCTTTTTCAGCTCTTAGTAAGTGCATAGTTTCTGTTCCATAAGGAGTAATATTAAAATCTTTTCCTATCTCCATACATTTTTCCCATACAGAATTTGCATAGTTCGCCTGAATATTAATTTCATAACTGTGTTCACCAGTAAAACTTATCCTCATAACTCTACAGTTTATTTTTCCAATTTTTGTATTTTTAAATGACATATGAGGAAAATTTTCATCTGAAAGATCTAAATCTGGAATAACGTTTGAAATAATTTTTTTACTGTTGGGTCCACAAACACTTATTGTTGCAAAATGGTCAGTTACGGATGTTAAATAAACATCTAACTCAGGCCATTCTGTTTGAAGATAATCCTCTAATTTACCTAAAACATTGGCAGCTCCACCTGTAGTAGTTGTCATAATATAATGATTTTCTCCTAATCTCGTTGTAACACCATCGTCATAAACCATACCATCCTCATTTAACATCAAGCCATATCTACACTTACCTACAGCAAGTTTTGACCAAGCATTTGTATAAACACGATTGAGAAACTCAGATACATCTGTACCTTGAATATCAATTTTTCCAAGTGTTGAAGCATCTAAAATCCCAGCACTTTCTCTTGCTGCTCTACTTTCTCTTTGAACAGCCTCAAACATATTTTCATTATTTTTTGGATAATACCAAGCTCTCTTCCATTGACCTACATTTTCAAATTCTGCTTTATTTTTAAGATGCCATTCGTGCATTGGAGTCTTTCTAAATATATCAAAATATTCACCAACATTTCTACCTACAATAGTTCCAAAAGTTAGAGGAGTATAAGGTGGTCTAAACGTTGTAGTGCCATGCTCACCCATTTTAGTTCCAGCTGTTTCAGATATAATTCCTAATGCGTGCATGTTACCAAGTTTCCCTTGATCAGTTCCCATACCAGTTGTTGTATATCTTTTTACATGCTCAATTGATCTAAAACCCTCTCTCAAAGCAAGTTTTATATCTTTTGCAGTTGCATCATTTTGATAATCTACGAAAGATTTTGTTTTACCCAAAATTTTATCTGATGGTAATAACCAAATATTTCTCTTTGATTTATTTTCAGATGAAAATACTTCAACTTTATCATAATCAGTTTTTTTAATGTTCAAAAATTCTTTAAGGTATTTTGGAGTATTTTCGATTATATCTTCCAATGTTAAATCACCATTACAGGCACCTATACTAACTTGATCTGATGAATATTTGCTAGGAATGAATACTTGATCTTCTTCTCTAAATTTTAACTTTCCACCTGATTGAGTAAATAAATGTACTGCTGGTGTCCATCCACCTGAAACTCCCAAACAATCGCAAGATAAATTTATTTTTGAACCTATAACTTTTTGACCATCTTTAGAAAGTTTCATTAATGAAACTTTATTGATTTTTTTGTAACCATTAGTATTAACAATTGTAAAACCCTTAAAAACCTTAATGTTATTTTTTTCTACTTCGTAGAGTAATTTAGATTCTATTTCCTCTCTGTTATCGACAATAGCTTCAACCTTTATTCCTTTTTGGATTAGGCTAATAGCAGTTTCGTAGGCACTATCATTATTGGTTAAGAATATATTTTTTTCTCCACAAGCAACACCAAACAAATCAGCATATCTTTTTATTGCTGAAGATAGTAAAATTCCTGGCCTGTCATTGTTATCAAAAATTAAAGGTCTTTCTAAAGATCCAGTAGCTGTAATTACTTTTTTGGCTCTAATTTTGAGTAATTTTTGTCTGGTTTTATTTTTTCTTTGTTCAATTGGCAGATGGTCTGTAAGATTTTCACGTGCTAAAAGAAAATTATAGCCATGAAATGCAGCTACACTTGTTCTTATTCTTATATTTAAATTATCTATTTTTTTTATTTCATTAATTTCTTTTTCTAACCATGAACCTGAATTTTGATTGTTTATCTTAAAATGTTCTGAATTTTGATATACTGTTGATCCACCTAAGTTTGGTTTTTCATCAACTAAAAGTGTCTTTAGTCCATTTTTAGCAGCAGTCTTTGCAGCCATAATCCCTGAAATTCCTGCACCAACAATCAGAACATCACAATGAATATATTCATGTTCGTAAATATCAGGATCGGGTGTAGTGGGAGATTTTCCTAACCCTGCAGATTTTCTAATAAAATATTCGTATTTTTCCCAAAAACTAGC
>QBYE01000021.1 GCA_003282985.1 Pelagibacteraceae bacterium AG-325-E08 | reverse complement strand
AGCTGGTTCAAGGGTTGAAATAAGTGATAATAAACAAAATTCTGAAGATTTTGTCTTATGGAAACCCTCGAAAGGTGATGAACCCTCATGGAACTCACCATGGGGAAAAGGCAGGCCTGGTTGGCATTTAGAATGTTCAGCTATGTCAAAAAAGTTTTTAGGTAATGAATTTGATATTCATGGTGGAGGTATAGATTTATTATTTCCACATCACGAAAATGAAATCGCTCAATCAAGATGTGCAAATGAAACTAGTACTTTTGCAAATTACTGGGTTCATAATGCTTTTATTACAATGTCGAATGAAAAAATGGCGAAGTCTCAGGGAAATATTTTAAAAATAAAAAGTTTTAGAAAAAAAATAAGTGGTCAGGTTCTTAGATTAGCTTTAATGAGCGCTCATTATAAGCAACCCTTAGATTGGAATGATAAACTTTTAAGTGAATGTGAAAATACTCTCGATAAATGGTATCGTGTATACTCAAATAATTTTAAAACTACCAAAATCTCTAACGAAATTTTAAAACCGTTGTTTGATGACCTGAATACTCCTGGATACATCGCTAATTTACACCAACTTTATGAAAAGGCTTCAAAAGGTCATGATCAACAATTATTTGTCTCTGCATGTCAATTTGTTGGATTATTAAATGAGGATTATGAAAATTGGCATCAATATAAAAAGGATAAAGCTTCAATTAATGAAACCGACATATTAAATAAAATTGAGTTAAGAAATAAAGCTAGGAAAAATAAAGATTATGAGGAAGCTGACAGAATAAGAAATGAGCTTTTAGACAAAGGTGTTTTAATAGAGGATAAAGATGGTAAAACAATTTGGAAATTTAAATGAGTAAAGAACGATTATATATATTTGATACTACATTAAGAGATGGTGCTCAAACTCAAGGTGTAGATTTTTCACTTGAGGATAAAGAAAAAATTGCATTTGCCCTAGACTCTCTAGGTGTAGATTATATTGAAGCTGGCTGGCCAGGAGCAAATTTAACCGACACAGAGTTTTTTCAAAAAAAACATAGCTTCAAAAATGCTAAACTTACTTCTTTTGGAATGACAAAAAAAACTGGGCATAGTGCAGATAATGACACTGGTTTATCAGCAATATTAAACTCTAATACTCCAGCAGTTTGTTTGGTAGGAAAATCTTGGGATTTTCATGTCGATGTAGCCCTTGGTATATCAAATAAAGAAAATTTAGAAAACATAAGTGAAAGTGCTAAGCATTTTGTTAAAGCTAAAAAAGAATTTATGTTCGATGCTGAACATTTTTTTGATGGTTACAAAGCAAATTCTAAATATGCGATAGAGTGTATTAAATCTGCCTATGATAATGGTGCTAGGTGGATAGTTTTGTGTGATACAAATGGAGGGACATTACCGCATGAAGTTACCAAGATAGTAACCGAGGTATCAAAGATTATTCCTGGCAAAAATTTGGGCATTCATGCTCATAATGATACTGGCAATGCAGTGGCAAATTCCTTAGCCGCAGTTTTATCAGGTGTTCGCCAAGTACAAGGAACTATTAACGGTTTGGGTGAGAGGTGTGGAAATGCAAATCTAATGTCTTTAGTACCAACATTTTTTTTAAAAAATGATTTTTCATCAAACTTTGAAATTGGAATTAAATCTAAAAATATTAAAGATTTAACTAACTGTTCTAGACTTTTAGATGAAGTTTTAAATCGAAAACCAAATATGCATTTACCATATGTTGGGGCAGCAGCTTTTTCACATAAGGGAGGTTTACATGTATCTGCTGTACAAAAAGATCCCAAAACTTATGAACATATAAACCCTAAAGAAGTTGGGAATATGAGAAATATAGTGGTTTCAGATCAGTCAGGTAAATCAAATATTATATCAAGATTAAAAACTATAAATATAGATATAAATGAAAACGATCCAAAAATTAAAAAACTTTTAAATGAAGTTAAGGATAGAGAATTCATTGGCTACAGTTACGATGGAGCCGATGCTTCATTTGAATTATTAGCTAGAAGAATTATTGGAGAAATTCCAAGATATATATCGATTAATGAATATGATGTTTCTGTAAAAAAAAGTAAATCTGGAGAAATAGTTTCTTCTGCAAAAGCTCAATTAGAAGTTGATGGAGAAAAAATTGTTTGTGAAGGAGAGGGCAATGGACCAGTTAATGCCCTTGATAACGCTATAAGACAAAATGTTGATCGACTAGCAAAATACTCAAAGTATTTGAAAGATCTTAAATTAGTTGATTACAAAGTTAGAATTTTAAATACAGGTACTGAAGCTGTTACTAGAGTATCAATTGAAAGCACAGATTCTAAAGGAAAAAATTGGTTTACTATTGGTGTATCTACAAACATAATTGATGCTTCATTCAAAGCACTGATTGATAGTTTAGATTATAAACTATTTAAAGATAACGCCCCTGCTAGTAAATAAATGAGTAAAAATCATATCTCTTTTATTCTTCACAAACCTCAATTATCAGAAAATATTGGTGCATGTGCGAGAGCAATAAAAAACTTTAGTTTTAAGAAATTAATATTAATTAATCCAAAACCAATTTTTCCTAACGACAAAATTTTAGCTACGTCCGTTGGAGCTAAAGATATTATTACTAAAAGCAAAAAGTACGATACTTTAGAGCAAGCCCTTGATAAAATTGATATTGTTATTGCTACATCAGCAAGATTTAGGAACAAAAATATCAAACACATTAATTTAAAGGATTTAGAAAAGATAAATTTTAAAAAGAAAATTGCTTTTTTATTTGGTTCTGAGGCATCAGGTTTATCAAATGAAGAGATTAGTTATGCCAATTACACTTTACAGATACCAACTAACCCTGATTTTAAATCTCTTAACTTGTCTCATAGTTTAATAATTATTGCTCAATATGTAGCTAACACTATCAAGTTAAAAAGTGTTCCATTTAAAAAATCAAAAAAAATTAAATCTGCAAGTAAAAAAGAAATTCAATCAATGTTAAGCCTTTGTATTAAAAATTTAGATGAAATAGATTTCTTCAAGCCTAAAGAAAAGAAACCAAAAATGCTTGAGAACTTAAGAAATATTTTTTATAAAATGGACTTGTCTGACAAAGAAACACGTATTTTATCAAGTGTATTTGCTGGTTTGAGTAAAAAACGTTGATTGACAAAGTAAGGAGTAAGTTTATAAACCCCTCTATTAAATGACAAAAAGATTAAACTCTAAACATAAAGTAGATAGAAGACTAAAAGTCAATCTATGGGGAAGACCTAAAAGTCCTTTTAATACTAGAGCTTATGGACCTGGTCAACATGGTCAATCAAGACAAGGTAAGCCATCAGATTATGGAATTCAATTACAAGCTAAACAAAAATTAAAAGCTTATTATGGTAATATTAACGAAAGACAATTCAGAAATATTTATAAAAAAGCAAGTATGCTTAAAGGTGATACTAGTGAAAATTTAATTGGTTTATTAGAAAAAAGGTTAGATGCGGTAATCTATAGAGCAAAATTCTCTACAACGATTTTTTCAGCAAGGCAATTGATTAATCATGGTCATGTAAAAGTTAATGGTAAAAAAGTTAATATAGCAAGTTATTCAGTAAATGAAGAAGACTCAATTGAAATAAGAGATAAATCTAAACAATTAGCTATCATAGATATAGCTTTAGCTAGTAAAGAAAGAGAAACTCCTGAATATATTCAAATGGACGAAAAAAATAAAAAGTTTAAGTTCGTAAGAACACCAAAACTTGAAGAAGTGCCTTATCCAATAGTTATGGAACCTAACTTAGTAATTGAATATTATTCAAGATAAAATTATTTTTTATAATTTATACCTTTATCATCGAAAACTTTTTTAATTTCACCACTCTCATACATTTCTTTGATAATATCGCATCCTCCAACAAATTCTTTCTTTATATAAAGTTGAGGTATAGTTGGCCAGTCACTAAATACTTTTATTCCTTCTCTTAATGTTTGATCCTCTAAAACATTAACAGCTTTAAAGTTAACTTCTAAAATTTTTAGTATATTTGTAACTGCCATCGAAAAACCACATTGAGGAGCATCTGGTGTACCTTTCATAAATAAACAAATTTCATTATTATCAATATGATTTTGTATTAAATTCTTAACTTTATCATCCATTATTGCTCCTTTGTTTTAATTGCTAAAGCATGCAGTTCATTACCCATTTTACCTTTTAATGAGTCGTATACCATTTTATGTTGTTCAATTTTACTTTTACCAGCAAATTTAGCAGATGTTATAGTTGCTGAGTAATGATTATTATCTCCGGCTAAATCTTGAATTTCTATTGAAGCATCAGGTAAAGCCTCTTTGATATGTCTTTCTATTTCTTTTAAATCCATTGCCATTATGCACTCATAAAATTAGTTAGCCAATTACTATTATAAGATTTTAATTCGTCAATTGTAACTTTTGTCTTTTGATTAATTATCATATCTTTTTCAATAATGATGCCTAATTCTTCATAATAAACTGAATTTTGATCTAAAATTTTTGCAACTTCTTTTAAATCTTTAGGATTTATCTCTATTATATATCTTCCTTGATCTTCTGAAAAAAGGTAATCAATTTCGTTAATCAAATTTTTAGATTTATTAAATTTAATACCTTTATTACCCTTTATAGCCATTTTGCTCACTGCAGTTATTATACCACCTAGTGAGATGTCATGAGCACTTTTTATATGACCTTTTTGTATTAAATTTAATAGTGACTCTCCATTATTTTTTTCATTAAAAAGGTTAACTTCTGGTGGAGGGCCATTTTTTTCATCTAAAATTGATCTAGCAAAAAGGCTTTGATCAATATGTCCCTCAGTTTTTCCAATAACCATAACTATATTATTAATTTCTTTAAAATTCATGGTAACCATCTTGTTGTAATCTTTTATTAGTCCAACTCCACCTATAGAAGGTGTTGGTTTGATTCCTACTTCCTTTGTTTGATTATAAAAAGAAACATTTCCTGAAACGACTGGAAAGTTTAAGTATTCGCATGCCTCCCCAATACCTTGAACACATTCAACAAATTCACCCATGTTATCCTCATTTTCTGGACTTCCAAAATTTAAACAATTAGTTATTGCTATTGGCGTAGCACCAACAGAAATTAAATTTCGCCAACTTTCTGCTACTATTTGTTTTCCACCAGTTAAAGGGTGTGCCCAACAATAAACTGCTGATGAGTCTACTGAAGCTGCTATTGCTTTATTTGTACCATGAACTCTTACTACACCAGAGTCACCACCAGGTTTTTGAATTGTATCGCCCATTACTGTGTGATCATATTGTCGCCAAATCCATTCTTTACTGCATATATTTGGGTTTGATAAAACTTTTTTTAGTACATCTTTAATTTTAAGACCATTTGAAGAGTCCTTCTTTATTTTATTTTTTTTTGGTAATTTAGATTTTTTCCATTTTCGATCATACATAGGTGAGTTTTCAACTAATGTATTAACTGGAATATTTGCAACTTGTTTATCATCAAAAAATAATTCAATGTTTTTTGTACCAGTAGTTTTACCAATTATTGCAAAATCTAAATTCCATTTATCGAATATTTTTTTTGCTAATTCTTCTTTACCATTTTCTAATACAATCAACATTCTTTCTTGACTTTCAGAAAGCATAATTTCGTAAGGTGTCATCTTTGCTTCTCTACAAGGAACTTTATTTAGATTTATTTCAACTCCTAAATTTCCTTTTGATGCCATTTCAATACTTGAAGATGTCAGGCCTGCTGCACCCATGTCTTGAATAGCAATGATCGAGTCACCAGCCATTAATTCCAAACATGCTTCTAAAAGAAGTTTTTCAGTAAAAGGGTCTCCAACTTGTACAGTTGGTTTTTTTTCTTCAATCTTTTCATCAAAACTCGCTGAAGCCATACTTGCACCATGAATACCATCTCTTCCAGTTTTGGAGCCTACATAAATAACTGGTTTATTTAATCCTGCAGCTTTTGAATAAAATATTTTATTCTTTTTAACCAACCCTAAAGTCATCGCATTTACCAAAATATTCCCATTATAAGAGCTATCAAAAGATGTTTGACCAGCTATTGTTGGAACACCCATACAGTTACCATAACCTCCAATTCCATGAACAACACCTCTTAAAAGATTTTTAGTTTTTTTATGTTGGGGCGAACCAAAGTGAATTGAATTTAAATTAGCTATTGGTCTAGCACCCATTGTAAATACATCTCTCATAATTCCACCTACTCCAGTTGCTGCTCCTTGATAAGGTTCTATGAAAGAGGGGTGATTGTGACTTTCAATTTTAAAAACTATAGCATCACCATCTTCAATATCTATAACACCAGCATTTTCACCAGGTCCTTGAATGACTTTTTTACCTTTTGTTGGCAATTTTTTTAGATGAAGTCTAGAAGATTTATAGGAGCAATGTTCGTTCCACATTGCTGAAAAAATTCCAAGTTCAGTTATATTTGGAGTTCTTTTTAAAAGATCACAAATTTTTTTATATTCATCAGATTTAAGACCATGTTCTATGGCAATTTTCTCATTAACTGTCATTATTTTAAATTATTGATTAGATTTTTAAAAAACAAAGAACCATCTTCACCAGATAAACTTTGATCAATCATTCTTTCAGGGTGTGGCATCATTCCTAAAACATTTTTTTCTTTATTGAATATACCTGCGATATTTTTTATTGATCCATTTGGATTAAACTGGTCTTCAGTTTTTCCTTCATCATTACAGTAATAAAGAGCTACTTGATTGTTATCCTCAATTTCTTTTAGTTGGTCCTTAGTACAAAAATAATTTCCTTCATTATGTGCTATATGAAATTCAAATACTTCTTTATCTAGATTTTTAAAATAAAGGTTTTCTTTATTATCAACTTTTACGTAAACATTTTTACAAATAAACTCTAGATATTTATTTCTTAATAAAACACCTGGAAGTAATCCTGTCTCAACCAATATTTGAAAGCCATTGCAAATACCCATTAATAATCCACCTGATTTTGCAAAATTAATTACTGAATGCATTATTTTAGATTTTGATGCCATGCTTCCACATCTGAGATAATCACCATAAGAAAAACCTCCCGGTAAAACAACAAGATCACTTTTTGGAAGTTCATGATCATTATGCCAGACCATTTTATTTTTAAATCCAAATTTATTTAAAGCTACATCAATATCTCGATCACAATTTGAACCAGGAAAGGTAATAACTGATGATTTCATTAATTATTGTGTCTCAATAATCTTATAATTTTCAATGACTAGATTTGCTAAAAGTTTTTTACACATATCCTCAACTATAACTTTGGCTTTGGTTGGGTCATTTTCATTTACATCAATTTCAAAATACTTACCTTGTCTAACTTCTTTAATATCTTTGAAACCCATACCATCTAATGTTTGATAAATCACTTTACCTTGGGGATCTAATACATCTTTTTTTAGAGTTATTATTGCTGAAACTTTCATTTATTTTTTTTTTTAATAGAGGATAATTTAGTAATATTGTTAACAGCTGACACATTTGACTGTTCGTGAAGAATACCCAGCCTTTTTGCTACTTCAGTGTAGGCTGGAATTAAATCACCAAGATTTTTTCTAAATCTATCTTTATCAAGCTTTTTATCTGTAATTGAGTCCCATAATCTACAAGTATCTGGACTAATCTCATCCGCAAGAATGATTTGAGATTTACCACTTTCATGTGTAAGACCAAACTCAACCTTAAAATCTACTAACTTTATTCCAACAGCTCTAAACATTCCTAAAAGAAAATCATTTAGTCTTGAAAGGTTTTCATCTATCCAATCTAGTTGCATTACATTAAGCCAATTAAAAGTTAGGATATGTTCACGACTTATTAAAGGATCCCCAAGTTTATCATCTTTAAGGCAATATTCTATCAATGGACGTTCTAGTACAGTTCCATCTTCAATACCCAATCTTTTTGTTAAGGATCCTGTTGCAATATTTCTAACAACAAATTCTATGGGGATTATATCAACCAATTTAACAAGCTGTTCTCTCATATTTAATCTTTTTACTAAATGATTCTTAATTCCAATTTCAGATAGATTTGAGAGAATGTGTTCTGAAATTCTATTATTTAAAACTCCTTTACCTTCAATAGTAGTTTTTTTTTGATTGTTGAATGCTGTAGCATCATCTTTAAAGTATTGGATAACTAAATTTTTATCAGATGTTGCATAAATAATTTTAGCCTTACCCTCGTATAATTTTTTTCCTTTTTTCATTATTTGAAAACTCTCCTAAAAATAAAATTCACATTCTTAAAGTGTTTAGAATAACTAAAAATAGATTTTAGCTTTTTTGGTGAAACATTGTTCATTATATATTTATCAGATTGAATTACAGTAAACAAATCCAGATTTTCAGCAAAACATTTTTTTGCATAGCTCTGAACCATTTTATAAGATTTTTCTCTACTTAAACCAGTTTTTGTAAGTTCAAGCATTAGTTCCTGAGAAAAAATTAAGCCTTTTGTAATATTAAGATTTTCTAACATTTTTTTTGGATAGACTATCATGTTATCTAAAATATTGGTTAATCTTACCAACGCAAAATCCAGAGTAACATTCGCATCAGGGCCTATATTTCTTTCAACACTTGAATGAGAAATATCTCTCTCATGCCACAAAGCTATATTTTCAAGAGCAGGTGTCACCGCGCTCCTTACCATTCTTGCAAGACCTGTTAAATTTTCACTCAATATTGGATTTTTTTTATGAGGCATTGCAGAAGAACCTTTCTGTTTTTTTGAAAAGTATTCTTGCAACTCGTAAACCTCTGTCCTTTGCAAATGTCTTATTTCAATAGCGACTCTTTCAATTGAACCAGCAATAATACCTAAAACCGAAAAATAGAAGGCATGTCTATCTCTTGGAATTACTTGAGTTGAAATAGGTTCAACTTTTAAATTAAGCTTTTTTGCAACATGTTTTTCTATATTTGGATTAATATTTGCAAAAGTTCCAACCGCACCCGAAATAGCACACGTTGAAACTTCATCTATAGCAGCAACTAATCGTTTTTTATTTCTTTTAAATTCTTCGTAAAAAGAAGCTAGTTTTAAACCAAATGTTATTGGTTCAGCATGAATACCATGACTTCTACCAATACAAGGAGTAAATTTATATTTTCTAGCTTGTTTTTTTAAAACTTTTAAAATTTGATCTAAGTCTTTAAGAATTATTTTTCCTGATTGAACTAATTGAATATTAAAACTTGTATCTACCACATCTGAGGAAGTCATACCTTGATGAAGATATCTAGCTTTAATTCCTGCTTTTTCAGTAATAGAAGTTAAAAAGGCGATAACATCATGCTTAACTTGACCTTCAATTTGATGAATTCTTTTAACATTTATTCTGGCTTTTTTTCTTACCAAAGAGGAAACACCTTTAGGTATTTGACCCAATTTCTCCATTGCTTGTGCTGCTGCTACTTCAACATCCAGCCAAATTTTATATTTATTTTCTTCTGACCAAATATCAGTGAGTTCTTTTCTCGAGTATCTTTTTATCATTAATTATAAGTAAGGGGGCTTTGAATAACCTTTAACAGATTCTGTAAAGATTTCATAACCATTTTCTGTAATACCTATTGTATGTTCAAATTGTGCTGATAAAGATTTATCTTTTGTTACTGCAGTCCATCCATCATTCAGCATTTTGGTGTCATATTTTCCAGCATTAATCATAGGTTCAACTGTAAATGTCATTCCAGGTTTAAGTTCTGTCCCAGTATTTTTATTCCCATAGTGCAATATGTTGGGTAGCTCATGAAATGTTGTGCTAATTCCATGCCCACAAAAATCTCTTACTACTGAAAATCCTTTATTTTCAATGTAAGATTGGATTTCATATCCTATATCTCCAAGTTTAATTCCAGGTTTTAAAATTTTAATAGCTCTCATCATAGACTCATAAGTAGCATCAATTAAATTATTTAATTTAATAGGAGTTTTGCCAATACAAAACATTCTAGATGTGTCTCCATAATGATCATTTATAATTGCTGTAACATCGACATTAACCGCATCTCCCTCAACTAAAATTCTTTCTTCAGATGGAATTCCATGACAAACAACATGGTTAAGTGACGTGCATAAAGATTTATTAAAACCTCGATAATATAATGGA
>QBYE01000020.1 GCA_003282985.1 Pelagibacteraceae bacterium AG-325-E08 | reverse complement strand
ATGTCTTAACAAGACATCTGTTAAAACTTTCAGAAATTGAAAATCAATTTCAACAACTTACAAATAAGTTTGAGGAAATTAATTTTAAACTTGATAAATTATCAAATAGAATGTCAAAAGTTCAAGCAGATAATCAAATCAGATTTCAAGACTTAGAGGCAGGACTATCCTCTGGAGAAACTACTAAAAAAATTACAAAGAAGAGTAATGATAATTCTAATGAAACTTTACCTGGTAGTTCTGAGCCTCAAGATCTAGGTTCTATATCTTATAAAGACTCGACACCAAGTGATACTACACAGCAAACACAATCGATTGACACTACTGCTTCTATTGTAACTGAAACTTTTCAAGCAGAAGAAAAAATTCTTCCAGACGAGACACCAGATAAACAATATAAATTTGCAACAAGTTTTTTAAAAGTTGGAGATTATTCAACAGCAGAGAGAGCCTTTAGAGAATTTGTTAATACAAACCCAGAACACAATTTGGCAGGAAATGCACAATATTGGTATGCAGAAACATTTAGAATTAGACAGCTTTACACTGATGCAGCTTCAGCATATTTAGAAGGATATCAAAAATATCCAAAAGGAGAAAAAGCTCCTATAAATTTATTGAAGCTTGGTGTATCCATGGTTCAAATAGGAGAAAAAGATCAAGGTTGTAAAATGATTAATGGGGTAGAAAAACAATATCCTAATGCTAATCAATCAGTGATCCAAAAAGCCAAATATGAGTCACAAAAATTTGAGTGTAAAAATCAAAATTCCTAAGTTTTTTAGAGATAAATTAAAAGATAAAGAAGTAAAATCGATATATAAAAGATTTGAAAAATCTTTAAATATCAATAGAAATTTTGGAGTAGCTGTATCTGGAGGACCTGACAGTCTAGCTTTAGCTTTTTTAGCTAAAATTTACTCTTTAAATAGAGGAATTAGTCCAAAATTCTTTATTGTTGATCATAAGCTTAGACAAGAGTCAACCACGGAAGCAAAAGCTGTTCAAAAGATTTTAAGAAAAGTTTTTATAAATTTAGAGATATTAACTTGGAAGGGTAAAAAACCCAAAAATAATATTCAGTCTATTGCTAGAAAAATTAGATATCAATTGATTAATGATCGATGTGAAAAATATAAAATTAAAAGTTTGTTAGTTGGACACCATCAAGATGATTTAATAGAAAATTTTTTCATAAGAATGGTGAGAGGCTCAGGATTAAAGGGTTTAATCTCAATGGATAAAATAAGTAAAATTAATAACATGAATGTATATAGACCTTTAATTGATCAAAAAAAAGATGATTTAGTCTTTGTTTCTAAAAAGATATTTGATTTTTATGTAAGAGATCCGTCAAATAATGATGAAAAATTTCAAAGAATTAGGATTAGAAAGTTAATTGAAGAATTAAGAAAAGATGGTTTAGATAGGAACAAATTTTTAGCAACTATCAAAAATTTAAAATATTCAAATAATGTGATAAATTTTTATGTAGCTGAAAATTTAAAACAAAATACCTTTTTTTCAAATAAGGATAAAAGACTAATCTTAAATAAAAGTTTTTTTCTTAAATCCTACGAAGTAGTTTTTCGAGGACTTTCAGACTCACTAAAAAAGATTGGCGGGAAATATTATTCTGTTCGAGGAAAAAAATTAGAAAAAATGATCTACGATATACAGAATAATAGGCTATTTAAGGCAACATTGGGTGGTTGTATTGTTGAAAAGGTCAATCACACAATAATTATCTCAAAAGAAGGATAAATATTACCGCTTTATACCAAATTGCCACTTGTTAAATTTGTAATAATTCTTATTTTATAAGCATGAACATAAAAAATATAGCTATGTGGGCAATTATAGTTTTTCTAACTATTGGTCTTTATAATATGTTTAAAAATCCTCAGTCAAATGTAAGAGGAGCCGACAAAGTAATATTTTCAGAATTTTTAACTTCAGTTGATAATGGTGAAGTATTAAAAGTAGAAATTCAAGGTAACAATATCAAGGGAGTTTATTCTAATGGGAATAGTTTTACAACTTATTCACCTAACGATCCTAATTTAATTGAGAAACTGTCAGAAAAAGGGGTAAGTATTTCTGCTGCACCTTTAGAAGAAAAAATGCCTTCTCTATTTGGTGTTTTACTTTCATGGTTCCCTATGTTGTTGTTAATTGCTGTTTGGATTTTCTTTATGAGACAAATGCAGGGTGGTAAAGGTGGAGCCATGGGTTTTGGAAGATCAAAAGCAAAAATGATGAATGAGTTAAAAGGAAAAGTCACATTCAATGATGTTGCTGGTGTCGAAGAAGCAAAAGAAGAAGTTGAAGAAATTGTAGAGTTTTTAAAAGATCCTAAAAAATTTAGTCGATTAGGTGGAAAAATTCCAAGAGGAGCTTTATTAGTTGGACCTCCTGGAACAGGAAAAACATTACTTGCAAGGGCAATAGCTGGAGAGGCAGGTGTTCCCTTCTTTACTATTTCAGGGTCAGACTTTGTTGAAATGTTCGTGGGCGTTGGTGCTTCAAGAGTAAGAGATATGTTTGAACAAGGAAAAAAAAATTCTCCATGTATTATTTTTATTGATGAGATAGATGCTGTAGGAAGAAGCAGAGGGGCTGGTTTAGGTGGAGGTAATGATGAAAGAGAACAAACACTTAATCAGCTTTTAGTAGAGATGGATGGCTTCGATACTAACGAAGGTGTTATAATAATTGCAGCAACAAACAGACCCGATGTACTAGATCCAGCTTTATTAAGACCAGGAAGATTTGATAGACAAGTTGTTGTCTCTAATCCAGATATAATAGGAAGAGAAAAAATTTTAAAAGTGCACGTGAAAAAAATAAAAATGGGTCCAGATGTAAATTTGAGAACTATTGCAAGAGGAACACCAGGATTTTCAGGAGCAGATCTTGCTAATTTAGTTAATGAGTCGGCTTTATTAGCAGCAAGAAAGAATAAGAGAATTGTAACTGTTAATGAGTTTGAAGAAGCAAAAGATAAAGTTATGATGGGAGCTGAAAGAAGATCAATGGTCATGACTGAAGACGAAAAAAAATTGACAGCATATCACGAGGGAGGACATGCTTTAGTTTCTTTTAATATGCCAGTTTATGATCCAATACATAAAGCAACAATAATACCTAGAGGTAGAGCATTAGGTATGGTTATGAATTTGCCGGAAAGAGATAAACATGGTCATTCAATTAAATATTTAAAAGCTAGATTAGCTGTGTGTTTTGGGGGTAGAGTTGCAGAAGAAGTTATTTTTGGAAAAGACAATATATCAACAGGAGCTGGTGGGGGTAGTGGATCAGACATTAATCAAGCGACACAACTTGCTAGAGCAATGGTAACAAAATATGGAATGAGTGAGGAGATGGGACCTGTAGAATATGGTGAAAACCAAGAAGAAGTTTTTTTAGGCAGATCTGTAACACAAACACAATCTGTTTCAGAGGAAGTTGCTCAAAAAATAGATAAAGAAATTAGAAAATTAGTTGATGAAGGATACAACAAAGCCAAAGAAATTTTAACTGAAAAAGTTGATGATTTACATAAGATTGCGAAAGCACTCATAACTTATGAAACTTTAACAGGTGAAGAAATTGAGAATATAATTAATAAAAATATTTATCCTGCCGATAAACAAGAACTAAAAGTTGAAGATGATAAAGGTTCAGCAATGGGTGCATTGGGCCTTAAACCTAAAATTGTTCATTAATTTTAATGTCTAGATATTACACAAGAGTGTGTAATTTCTACTTTGGCTTTAAATCAAAAGCTCTAATTAAAAAAGCAAAGTCTTTGCCATTGAACGGAAACAACCTAATTTCTTTTGATGAAATTGAAATAATTTCAAGAAAATCCATAAAAAAACTATCCATTAAAAAGATTAATGACTTACCCAATCCAGTAAAAAAGATTGTGAAAAAAGATATTAAAGTTATTACAAAAAAAAAAAATTTTAAAAATTTAAATTTTAAAACTTTACCAAAAATCATGGGAGTTTTAAACATGACACCAGATAGTTTTTCTGATGGAGGAAAATACAATAAAAATTATTTAGCAAAAAAACGATTAAACTATTTATTTAATAGTGGTGCTAATATAGTTGATATTGGTGGGGAGTCCACAAGACCTGGTTCAAAACCTATAAGTTCTAAAATTGAATGGAATAGAATAAAATATATTTTAAATAAGTTTAGTAAAAAAAATTTCTTATCTCTTGATACAAGAAAATCAGAAATAATGGAAAAAGGGATCAATTTGGGTGTAGCTTTAATCAATGATGTTTCAGGGCTTAATTATGACAAAAATTCTATAAAAGTTTTAAAAAAATACAAGATACCTTTTGTACTACAACATTCTCTAGGAAATCCAGATGTAATGCAAAATAATCCAAAATATAAAAATGTCTTATTAGATATCTATGATTTTTTTGAAAAAAAAATAGAATATTTAAGAATGAATGGAATTAACCATAATAATATAATCCTAGATCCAGGTATAGGATTTGGAAAAAATTTGAAACATAATTTGAAATTAATTAAAAATATATCGATTTACCATTCCTTGGGATTACCTATATTACTTGGAATATCAAGAAAGAAGTTTATTAAAGAACTATCTAAAAAAAATGATAGCTCATCAAGAGTAGGAGGCACAATTAGTTCAAGTATTTATGCTATGATGCAAGGTGTTCAATTATTAAGAATTCACGATGTTAATGAAATTAACCAAAGTCTAAAAGTTTTCAAAGAGCTAATTAAATAATAATGAAATATTTTGGTACAGATGGAATTAGAGGACATGTAAATAGTAAAAATATTAATGGTGATATGTTTTTTAAATTTGGCCTAGCAGCAGGTAAATATTTTACAAATTTAAAGAAAAAAAAACAAATTGCAATTATAGCTAAAGACACAAGGCTATCAGGTTATGCACTTGAACCTGCTTTAGTTTCTGGTTTAGCATCAGCAGGAATGCATGTTTTTACCTTAGGACCTTTACCGACCAACGGACTAGCCATGCTAACAAAATCTATGAACGCTAATTTAGGAATAATGATAACAGCATCTCATAATTTATTTGATGATAATGGGTTAAAACTATTTGGCCCGGACGGATTAAAATTATCTGATAAAATTCAAAAAAAAATTGAGAATTTGATCGATCTTAATGTAAAAAAACATTTATCTAATCCAAAATCTTTAGGAAGAGTAAAGAGATTAGAGACAGGCACAGATGATTATTTAGCTATAATTAAAAAAAAAATTCCCAAGAGCTTTAAATTAAAAAACATGAAAATTGTATTAGATTGTGCAAATGGAGCTGGATATAAATCTGCCCCTAAAATGCTTAAAATGCTTGGAGCTAAGCTGACAATAATTGGAGATAAACCAAATGGTTTTAATATTAATAAAAACTGTGGATCTACTTATCCAAACACATTGCAAAGATACGTCAAAAAATATAAAGCTGATTTAGGTATTTCTTTAGATGGAGATGCAGATAGAATTATAATGTGTGATGAAAAAGGATCTATAATAGATGGTGATCAAATTATAGCTGCATTGGCTGTTTTGTGGAAAAAAAAACGAATCCTTAAAGGAGGAGTAGTAGGAACTTTAATGTCAAATTATGGTTTAGAGGATTTTTTTAAAAGAAAAAAAATTAAATTTATTCGAGCTAATGTTGGTGACAGATATGTTAAAGAAATTATGCAAAATAAAAAGTTTAATTTAGGCGGAGAACAATCAGGACATATAATTCTTGGAAAATTTGCTACTACAGGTGATGGTCTTTTAGTTGCTATTGAAGTAATTCAAGCATTAAATGAAAAAATAAAAGCAAGTAATTTTTTTGATGTATTTGAGAAAATACCTCAAGTTTTAGTAAATATTAAAATTAAAGATGAAAACATATTAAAGAAATTCTCTGTTAAAAACTCAATAAAAATTGCTAATAAATTAATCAAAGGTCATGGTAGAATACTTGTCAGAAAATCTGGTACAGAGGCAAAAATAAGAATAATGGGAGAGAGTAAAAATAAAGTTTTACTTAATAAATGTATTAAAAATATTACTAAAACAATTAATTAAATTGAAGCCAAAATCAAAAATTTTAATTATAGCAGGATCTGATTCCTCCGGTGGAGCAGGAATTCAAGCAGATATTAAAACGGTTACGACTATTGGCTCATATGCTATGACAGCCATAACTGCAGTTACAGTACAAAATACTCAAGGAGTCAAATCAGTAATACCAATCCACCCCAATGAAATAAAAAATCAAATAATCTTTACTTCAACCGATATTAAGCCTGATGCAATTAAAATTGGTATGCTACATTCATCTGACGTTGTTAATAAGGTGGTAACTTCACTAAATATTATCAAAGTTAAAAAAATAATCTTAGACCCAGTTATGGTAGCAAAAGGTGGCACAAGATTAATAGATTATAAAGCAATTCAAACTTTAAAAAAAAAACTTATAAAAAAAGTCTCTTTGATTACTCCAAATATTCCTGAAGCTGAGGTTTTGACTAGTATAAAAATTAATAATAAAGAAGACATGATATTAGCAGCTAATAAGTTGATAAATTTAGGAGCTAAAAATGTTCTAATTAAAGGTGGCCATTTAAAATCTAAAAATGTGCAAGACATTTTTATGAATAAATCAGATTTGAAAGTTTTTATAAGCTCAAGACATAGAACAAGAAATACTCACGGTACTGGATGTACTTTATCTAGTGCTATAACAACTTTTTTTTCATGTGGAAAAAGTATTAAGAAAGCTTGTGAGCTTGGAATTAAATATGTAAATTCTGCAATATTAACTAACCCTAAATATGGAAAAGGACATGGTCCAATAAACCATCTTAATTCAATGAAAATAAATAAAAGATTTAGATAATGAAGAATATAGTTGTTGTTGGCTCCCAATGGGGTGATGAAGGTAAAGGTAAAATAGTTGATTGGCTCTCTGAACAAGCAGATGTAGTAATTAGATTTCAAGGAGGTCATAATGCTGGACATACATTAGTTATAGATGGAGTAACTTATAAACTTAGATTATTACCGTCAGGAATAGTTAGAAAAAATAAAATTTCAATAATTGGAAATGGTGTTGTAGTAGATCCTTGGGCTCTACTTGATGAAATAAAAGAAATTAAATTAAAAGGTGTTCAGGTAGACGTTGATAATTTTATAATTTCTGAGTCAGCAAATTTGATATTGCCATTTCATAGAGAAATGGATGAAATAAGAGAGGATGCTGCTGGTAAAGGAAAAATAGGAACTACTAGAAGAGGCATTGGCCCGGCGTATGAAGATAAAGTTGGGAGAAGATCTATTAGAGTAATGGATCTAAGGTCTGAAAAAAACTTAGATCAAAGACTGGAGTCAGTTTTGTTGCATCATAATGCAATTAGAAAAGGATTAGGTAAAAAAATTTTTAAGAAAAATCAGCTAAAAAAAGATTTGTTAAAAATTGCTCCAGAAATTTTAAAATTTTCACAACCAGTATGGTTAAAGATTGACCAATTCAAAAGACAAAAAAAAAAGATTTTATTTGAAGGAGCGCAAGGTATTTTATTAGATGTTGATCATGGGACATATCCGTTTGTAACTTCCTCTAATACAGTTGCATCAAGTGCTTCAACTGGAACTGGTTGTGGACCAAATTCAATAAATTATGTTTTAGGAATAACTAAAGCATATACAACAAGAGTAGGTGAAGGGCCCTTCCCAACAGAGCTTACAGATGATATTGGGGAATTATTAGGAACTCGAGGTAAAGAATTTGGAACAGTAACCAGTCGTAAAAGAAGATGTGGTTGGTTTGATGGTGTATTAGTTAGACAGACTATTAAAATCTCAGGAATTGATGGAATTGCACTTACAAAATTAGATGTATTAGATGAGTTAGATGAGATTAAAATGTGTATTCAATACGAACTTGATAACAATAAAATTGATTATTTGCCTGCAGCTGTTGAAGATCAATTAAAGATTAAACCTATTTACAAAACTTTTCCTGGATGGAAAACATCTACTAAAGGGATTAAAAATATTGATGATCTGCCTCAGAATGCAAAAAATTACATCTTTGCAGTTGAAGATTTTATTGGAACTAAAATCTCGAGTATCTCTACCAGCCCCGAAAGAGAAGATACAATACTAATCGAAAATCCTTTTGAAGTTTAATTAACTGGTAGTAAATTTTTAGACTTGGCAAGCAACAGCATATGTTTTTGTAATTTTTCGAAAGCTTTATTTTCAATTTGTCTTACTCTTTCTCTACTTATCTTATATTTTTTACTTAGATCCTCAAGAGTAGTTGGATTATCATTTAATCTTCTTGAGTATAAAATTTCTTTTTCTCTTTCGTTTAAAACTTTAATAGAATTTTTTAATAAATCTTTTCTCTGTTCCATTTCTTCTTGGTGTGCAAATTTAAGATCATGATCTAATTCTTTATCTACTAACCAATCTTGCCATTCATCACCATCTTCGCCTACTTGGGCATTAAGTGAAAATTCTTTACCTGATAATCGTCTATTCATTGAAATAACCTCGTCCTTGCTCACATCAAGTTTATTAGCTATTTCGTTTACATGTTCATTTCTTAAATCACCTTCTGATTGAGGTGCAATTTGGTTTTTTAATTTCTTTAAATTAAAAAATAATTTTTTTTGTGCAGAAGTTGTACCAATCTTCACTAAACTCCAAGATCGTAAAATATATTCTTGAATAGATGCTTTTATCCACCACATAGCATAGGTAGCAAGTCTAAAACCTTTCTCTGGTTCAAATTTTTTAACAGCTTGCATCAGACCTACATTCCCCTCCGAAATCATTTCATTTACAGGAAGACCATAACCTTTATATCCCATTGCAATTTTTGCTACTAATCTAAGATGACTTGTAACTAATTTTTCTGCTGCTTTAACATTCCCATTATTTTTCCAATTTTTTGCAAGCATATATTCCTCTTCTGCATCCAGCATAGGAAATTTTTTAATCTGTTCCAAATAAACAGAAAGACCTCCCTCATTACTTAGAGTAGGTAGGTTATTATTTATAGTTGCATTCATAAACAGTTTATCTAATTAATAATTTATTTTTTTCAATAATTTATTTGCTACTATTCCTTAGCATTTTTAGAATTATTTCAAGTTCTTGTGGCAAAATTGAGTTAAAAATCATTTCTTTATTTTTTTTTGGATGAATAAAACCAATAGTTTTAGCATGAAGAAATTGACGTTTTAGATTAATCAGTTTTTTTTCCAATGTGACATTAATATTTTTAATTTTTTTAAATTTTTTTTTATATTTATCATCACCAACAATACTATTGCCCATGAAATTCATGTGAACTCTTATTTGATGCGTTCTACCAGTTTCTAATTTACATTCTAATAAACTCAAAGTTGGAGTAAATTCATTTTCAAAGACTTCTATTGTTTTATAATTTGTAATTGCTTTTTTTCCTTTTGTACTACTTACCTCCATCATTTGTCTATTTTTAGAACTTCTAGTAATAAATGTTTCTATTTTTCCCTTTGAAGGTTTTATCTTACCCCAAATCAATAATTGGTAGACCCTGGTAATTGAATGTTTACTAAATTGAATTGAAAGATTTTCGTGTGTTTCATTATTTTTTGCCACAACTATTAAACCAGACGTATTTTTATCAATTCTATGTACTATTCCTGGTCTTAACTCATCACCAATATTTGATAAAGATTTTTTGTCGTAGTTTATTAATGCATTAACAATAGTCTTATCAAAATTTCCTGCTCCAGGATGCATTACAACTCCTGCAGGTTTATTTATAACAATCAGATCTTCATCTTCATAAATAATATCTAACTTATATTTATACGGCGTAAGTGAAGCTTTTTTTGGCTCTGGAATAATTAGCTCTAGAGTATCACCACAAGAAACTTTCTTTGATGGATCAATGTTAATTTGATTATTCATCCTTAATTTTTTATCTAAAATTAATTTTTTAATTCTTGTTCGGCTGATTTTATTTTCTTTTTTATTGATAAAAACATCAACACGAAGGTTTTTATCAGCATCTTTTACAATCAAATTTATTTTTTTTTTCATAAAATAATATATTAATATTATATGCGCTTGTAGCTCAACTGGATAGAGCGCCTGACTTCGGATCAGGAGGTTCTGGGTTCAACTCCTAGCAGGCGCACCATTTATTCGCCCATATTTATTAAGGTTCCCTTAATTCGTGCTTTTAAAAAAGAAAAGTAAAATAAGATAATTCCAGATGTTAAATAAATTAAATTTAATAGATAAGCTTGTTTTAAATTTTCATAATTAACAAAATCATTTAAAAGAATGTTTCTTGTTTCATCAAAAATATAAACCAAAGGTAATCCTTTAGCAATTATTTGAAAAAAATTAGGAAGGATCTCTATTGGATAATATATACAACCAAGAGGAGCTAATAAAAATAAAGATGACCATGCAATATTTTCAAAAGATGGACCAAATCTCATAAGACCAGCACTAACAAACAAACCAAGTGTAATTCCAAAAATATATAAACTTAGAAATAATAATAATAGTGGTAGACCTAATTTTAAAATTGAAACTCCAAACAACGGAGAGGTTAAAATAATTGCTGGTACTAATCCAATTAAAGTTCTTATCAAAGCTGTAAAAACTAGTGATACTATTATTTCTTTAAGTTTAAGAGGAGCTATAAAAAGATTTGTAAAATTTCTACTCCAGATTTCCTCTAAAAAAAGCATATTAAAGCTAATACTAGATCTGAAAAGGATATCATAAAGTATTGCACATGTTAGAATTACTCCAAGTGTATCACTGTAATAGTCACTATAGATAGAAAAGAACTTAGAAATAAATCCCCATAGTACAATTTGTATAGTTGGCCAATAAACTAAATCTAAAATTCTAGGTAAGGATCCTTTAATTAAATAGAAATGTCTTAAAAAAAGACCATACATTTTATTAAAATTCATATTCTTTCCCTTGTAATTTTCAAAAAAACTTCTTCCATATTTTTTCGCCCATGTTTTTTGATTAATTGTTCTGGTTTACCACTGTCAACTATTGATCCTTTATTCATCATCAGCACTGAAGAACATAACCTTTCAACTTCAGACATATTATGAGATGCTAGTAAGATAGATGCTTTATTTTCTTTTTGATAACTTTCTAAAAAACTTCTCACAAAATCACCTGTTTCAGGATCTAGAGATGCTGTTGGTTCATCTAACAGTAAAACTGCAGGATTATTAATTATTGATTTAGCAAGACTGACTCTATTTTTTTGACCTGAAGAGAGCTCTCCTGTAAGTTTGTTTATTATTTCACTCAATCTAAGTTTCTCTGTGAGCATTTCTATTTTTTTTTTTAAGTTTTTTACATCATAGAGTCTTCCATATACTTCAAGATTTTGTTTTACTGTTAATTTTTTTGGAAGTTCAATATAAGGCGATATGAAGTTAAGATGGTTTAATAAATCAACTCTTTTCTTTTCAATTTCAATTCCATT
>QBYE01000019.1 GCA_003282985.1 Pelagibacteraceae bacterium AG-325-E08 | reverse complement strand
CGAGGTTGGTGGCTTAATAATCAGTGAAGATGGTAAAATTGAAGCTATAGGAAAAAAAGTAAATACTAATAACCTTCCTACAAGAGAAAAACCAATCGATTTAAAAGGTAAATACATTTTTCCAGGATTGGTAGACATGAGAGTTTTTGTTGGAGAGCCAGGTTACGAATATAAAGAAAACTTTAGAACTCTTAGTAATGCAGCCTTATCTGGAGGTGTTACATCTGTTGTAACCATGCCAAATACTGATCCAGTTATAGATAATGTTTCAATTGTAGATTTTTTAAGGAGAAGAGGAAGAGATAAATCAAAAATTAATATTTTTCCCTGTGCTTCTTTAACAAAAAATATCGAAGGCACTAATATGACAGAGTTTGGCCTATTACAAGGTAAGGGAATAATTGCATTTACTGATGGTGTTAAGACAATCCAAAATCCAAGATTAATGTCAAGAATAATGAACTCAGCAAAAGATATTGGCTGCTTAATTATGCAACATGCTGAAGATTATGAGCTTGCAAAAAATGGAATGATTAATTCTGGAATAATTGCAACAAAACTTGGTTTGTCTGGCATACCTGAAATAGCAGAAAGAATTTTAATAGAAAGAGATTTAACATTATTAGAAAAAGTTAAATGTAGATATCATATATCTCAAATTTCATCACAAAAGTCTCTTGAAGTAATAAAATATAGAAAAGAGATGGTAAAATTTACTTCGGGGGTTTCAATAAATAATCTTTCATTAAATGAAAACGACATTGGTGATTTCAAAACTTTTTTAAAACTCTCCCCTCCTCTTAGAAGAGAAGAAGACAGGATTGCATTAGTTCAAGGATTAAAAGATAATTTAATTGATGTCATTGTTTCAGATCATAAACCTGAAGATGAGGAGTCTAAAAGACTTACCTTTTCACAGGCTGCTACTGGAGCATCAGGTATTGAAACTCTATTATCTTTAAGTTTAGAGTTATATCATAATGAGTCACTCAAATTAGAAACCATAATTAAAGCACTAACATGTAATCCAGCAAAAATACTTAAAATAAATAAAGGCAATCTTTCAATTGGAAATGATGCAGATTTTTGCATTGTTGATATTGAAAAACCTTGGATTGTAAAAAAAGAAAAATTAATTTCTAAATCAAAAAATACCTCTATTGAAGATAAAAGACTTCAAGGAAAAGTAACAAATACTTTTGTAAAAGGAAAAGAATTATTTAAACTTTAATATGGATATTATTATAATATGTTTGATTTCATATCTAATGGGTTCTATTCCCTTTGGTTTCATTTTAACAAAAATTTTTTTAAAGAAAGACATAAGAGAAATTGGCTCGGGTAACATAGGTGCCACAAATGCATTAAGAACAGGTAATAAAGTTTTAGGTTATTCAACATTAATTTTGGATATTTTAAAAGCTATTATTCCAGTATTATATATTAAATTTTATTTTTCAGAATTAATATATATTTCATCACTTTGTGTTTTTTTAGGACATGTATTTCCTATATGGCTTAAGTTTCATGGTGGAAAGGGTGTGGCAACTTATGTTGGAATTTTGTTTGTTATTGATATTTATTTAGGACTACTTTTTACTTTTGTTTGGTTTTTTATTTTTATTATTTCAAAATTTTCTTCATTATCATCATTAGTAGGATCGATATCAATTCCGATTTATTTCTTATTTTTATCTCAATTTAATGACGTATTATTTTTTTCAATTATGTTTGTCTTAATATTTTTTACACATAGGGAAAATATTAAAAGATTGAAAAATAAAGAGGAAACAAAGACAAAAATTTATTAATTTGACTATCGAAGTCATTTGGGTAGTTTGTAGGCTATGAATTTGGTTATCGTAGAAAGTCCTGCTAAAGCTAAAACTATCAATAAATACTTGGGTGATAAATATAAAGTCTTAGCTAGTTATGGCCACATAAGAGATCTTCCATCTAAAAATGGGTCTGTAGATCCAGATCAAGATTTTAAAATGGAATGGGAAGTTGACAGTTTTTCAAAGAAATATTTAAAGGAAATTACTGATGCCGCAAAAGACTCCTCAAAAATTATACTAGCTACAGATCCGGACCGTGAAGGTGAAGCAATTGCTTGGCATGTAAAAGAATATTTAAATGAAAAAAAACTTTTAAAAGATAAAGAAATTGAAAGAGTTGTATTTAATGAGATTACAAAAAAAGCAGTAATACATGGAATTGAAAATCCAAGACAAATAGAGCCTTTATTAGTTGATGCATATATGGCTAGAAGAGCTTTGGATTATTTAGTTGGTTTTAATATCTCCCCAATACTTTGGACAAAATTACCAGGTTCTAAATCAGCTGGAAGAGTACAATCAGTCGCTTTAAAACTAATTACAGAAAGAGAACATGCGATAGAGTCTTTTGTGCCTGAAGAATTTTGGACTTTAAGTATAAAATTTGGAGATGATAGAAAGCAAAATATCACTGCTAGTATTAGTCAATTAGATGGTAAAAAAATTGAAAAATTCTCTTTTAAAAATAAGGATGAAATAAATAAAGCTATATCAAACATAAATAAAAAGAAATTCAGTATCAACGATATATCTTGCAAAGTGATAAATCGGAATCCCTCTGGACCTTTTACTACCTCCACTCTGCAACAAACAGCTTCAAGTAGATTAGGATTTGGAGCATCTAGAACAATGCAAATTGCTCAAAAACTTTATCAAGGCATAGAAATAGAAGGTGAAACAATAGGATTGATCACTTATATGAGAACTGATGGGACTAACTTGTCTAAAGAAGCAGTTTCAGCATTCAGAGATTATATTAAAAAAGAAATCGGTAATGAATATTTACCTGAAAACGCTTTAAATTACTCTGGAAAAAAAGCAAAAAATGCTCAGGAAGCTCATGAAGCAATAAGACCTACTGATATCATTAGATCTCCTCAAAGTGTAAAAAAATATTTAAGTACAGATCAAAATAAACTTTATGATTTAATTTGGAGTAGAGCTCTATCATCTCAAATGGAGTCTGCTAAGTTTGATAGAAATACTATTACTATAATGTCAGATGATGAAGATACTATCTGTAAAGCTAGTGGCTCGGTTCTTAAATTTGATGGATTTTTAAAAATCTACAATAATCCTAATAAAGATGATGATGAAAATATTCTTCCCCCAATGTCTAAAGGTCCTGTAAATATTGAAGCTTTATTAGACGAACAACATTATACACAGCCACCACCTAGGTATTCTGAGGCTAGTTTGGTAAAAAAACTTGAGGAACTTGGTATTGGTAGACCTTCAACTTATGCAAGTATTATTTCTACAATTGCTAATAGAGGATACGCAGAGATATTAAATAAAAGGTTTTTTCCTACAGATAGGGGTAAATTAATTTCTGCTTTTTTAGAAAAATTATTTTCAAAATATGTTGATTATAACTTCACTGCAGGTTTAGAAGACCAACTTGATGAAATTACCTCAGGAAAAGAAAGCTGGATTAAAGTCTTGGAATTATTCTGGAAAGACTTCAACAACAATATCGCAGAAGTAAAAGAAAAAAGAACAAGAGAAGTTTTGGATCTTTTAAATGATAGTCTAGGAGACCTAGTTTTTGATAAAGATGATAAAGGAAATATTTTAAGAAAGTGTCAATTATGTAATTCTGGAACACTTAGTTTAAAAAATAGCTTTAGAGGTGGTGCTTTTATTGGCTGTTCAAATTACCCTGATTGTAAATTTACAAGACCTTTATCTAAAGCTAAAGCAGCTGCACAATCTCAACTAGCAGAACCAAAATTTATTGGAAAACATGAAAATGGAAACGATATATATTTAAAGAATGGAAGATTTGGTCCCTATCTCCAATATGAAAAAATTTTGGATGAATTAGAAATTGAAAAGAGTACAAAGAAAAAGAAAAAATCTAAAAAATTTAAATCAGATGTTAATGAACTTTTAAAAAATGTTTCTATTCCTAAAGGTTTAGAATTAGAAAATATTGATTTAGAAAAAGCTCAATTTTTATGTTCATTACCTAAACCTCTTGGAATAAATCCAGATAATCAAAAAGAAATAACATTAAACACTGGCAGATTTGGTCCTTATTTAAAATGTGAAAATAAATCTGCTAGAATTGAAAATATTGAGGAAATTTTTTCAATTGGTCTTAATCGAGCTATTACTTTAATAGCTGAAGCAAAACCAGGAAGAATGTCTTCCTCAATGATAAAAGATCTAGGTGAACACCCTGAAGATAAAAAACCAGTAAGAGTTATGAAAGGACAATATGGTCCGTATATTAAATACAAATCTTTAAATGCAACGATACCAGAAGAAAAAGATCCGACCGAACTTACTATGGAGGAAGCATTAATATTAATTGAGAAAAGAAAAGAATACGATAAAACTAAGAAATCTAAAAAAAGGAAGTCAAAATGAATTATGAAGAAAAATTAAAAGAACTTAATATTATACTACCAGAAGCTAAAGCCCCAGTAGGAAATTATGTGGCGACAAAAGTTTTAGGAAATATACTTTTTATTTCTGGACAAATATCGATTGATGAAAATGGTCAATTAATTAAAGGTAAGGTAGGTAAAGATTTAAGCACAGATGATGGTTATAATGCTGCCAAAAGATGTGCATTGAGTATAGTCGCTCAAGTTAAAAAAGCTTGTAATAATGATTTATCAAAAGTTAAATCTTGCATCAAATTAACCGGATTTGTTAATTCAACTGAAGATTTTACAGACCAACCAAAAATAATAAATGGTGCTTCAGATTTAATAGCATCTATATTTGGAGAAGCTGGAATGCATACTAGAGCTGCAGTAAGTACAAATAGTTTGCCGCTTGGTGTTTCTGTTGAAGTAGACGCTATATTTGAATTAAATTAATTTTTTTATCTACCAATACTGAAATATTTAAATCCTTGATTTTTAATCTTATGAGGAGAGTAAATATTTCTCATATCATAAATAATGAACTTTTTTCTTTTTGATAAACTTTTAAAATTTATAGATTTAAAATCATTCCACTCAGTATGTAATATTACGAGATCTGAGTTTTCAACTGCTTTCTTAATAGAATCCACGTAAGAAACATTTTTTATTTTTTCAAGCTCTTTTTTACTTCCTGTAGGATCATAATATTTAATTAAAGCACCTTTTTTTGACAAAAAAGGTATCATAAGTAAGCTGGAGGAGTCTCTCATATCATCTGTATTAGCTTTAAAAGTAACACCTAAAAAAGTTATTTTTTTATTTTTAATTTTTTTATTTAAAATTTTATTAATACGATTTAATAAAAGTTTTGATCTCTCTTTATTAGATTTAATGACTGATTTTACTAAAGATAAATTAATTTTAAATTTTTCAGCAGTTGAAACTATTGCCTTTGTATCTTTAGGAAAACATGATCCCCCATAAGCTGGGCCTGCTCGTAAAAAACGTCCTCCAATTCTTTTATCTAAACCAATACCTATTGAAATATCTTCAATATTAATGCCAGTTTGCTCACATAAATTTGCTATTTCATTTATAAAAGTAATTTTTGTAGCTAAAAAAGAGTTTGAAGCATATTTAATTAATTCAGCAGCTCTTCTCTGTGTTAGCAAAAATTGTGCTCCTTTTGATATTAAAGGATTATAAAGACTTTTCATAAGTTTACTTGATCTTTTATCGTTTGACCCAATTACTATTCTGTCTGGATAAGTAAAATCTCTTATAGCCTCTCCTTCTCTTAAAAATTCAGGATTGGATACTACAGAAAATTTATTTTTTTTATTTTTTTTTTGCAGGATTTTTTCAATTTCATCACCAGTAGTTACTGGAACTGTAGATTTTGTAACAATTATTTTATATTTATTAATTGATTTACTTATTTCTTTAGCAACATTGTATACTTGTGCCAAATCAGCAGACGAACTTCCTTTTTTAGTTGGTGTACCTACACAGATAAAAATAATATCAGACTCAATTACTGATTTTTTTAAATTATTAGAAAACTTTAATCTTTTATTCTTATAATTTTTAACAACAAGTTCTGATAATCCAGGTTCATATATTGGAACTTTCCCATTTTGAAGTAATTGAATTTTATCTAAATCTTTATCAACACAAATTACATCATTACCTAAATCTGAAAAACACACACCACTAACAAGACCTACGTATCCTGTTCCTATCATACAAAGCTTCATAATTTAGAAATTTCTTTTGATGAGTTAATATAACCATTCATTGTTCCACAATCTAAATATTTTCCTCTAAAACTATGCCCAATAAATTTTTCTTTCTCATTTATTAAAGACTGAATAGTATCAGTAATATGAATTTCTCCACCTTTGCCTTTTTTTTGACCTTTAAGTTTTAAAAAAATTTTTTTAGGAAGTATATATCTACCAATTACTGCTTTATTTGATGGTGCCTCTATAATAGAAGGTTTTTCTATTACAGCATCGATTAAAAAATTTTTTTTGTTAAGTTTTTTTTTTACTTTAAAGATTCCCCATCTAGAAACAGTTTTTTTATTTACGTTCATGCTAGCCATTACAGATGATTTATACTGATTATGAACTTTTATCATTGATTTAGAACAATTTTTTTTTATAATCAGATCATCTGGTAAAAGCATTAGAAAAAATTTATCCTTAATATATTTTCTTGTCTTTAAAACGGCATCTCCTGTACCTAGGGGTTTATTTTGATAAACAAATTTGATCATCTTTCTATATCTAAGAATTTTTTTATATTCATTTAAAATACGTGGATCTTTTTTTTTCTTAATAATATTTTGGTAAAATTTATCTTTATAAAAATAATCTTTAATCATTTCTTTTTTTTTGGAAATTATAAAAACGATTTCTTTAATTCCTGCGTCAATACATTCTTCAATTATATATTCGATACCAGGCTTACCGTTCATTGGCAAAAGTTCTTTAGCAAAAACACTTGTAAGTGGTAATAATCTTGTACCTTGACCGGCTAATGGAATAATTGCTTGTTTAATCATTTAAATGTTTTACTTATTAAATCGATTTATACAAATGAAAATTTTATTAAATAATAATGATTTAAATGAGGCATTAAATAATGTCAAAAATTTAGGTTTTGTTCCCACTATGGGCAGCCTGCACAAAGGACATATTTCATTAATCAAAGAGTCTTTAAGAAAAACTAATAAGACTATTGTAAGTATATTCATTAATCATAAACAATTTAATAATAAAAATGATTTTACAAAATATCCTAGAAATAAAAAAAAAGATTTGTCTATTTTAAAAAGATTAAATGTTGATTTCGTATATCTTCCCAAGAATAAAGATATTTATGATTTTAAAAGAACCAAAAAAATTAAACTTAAACAAAAAGACAAGATTTTATGTGCTAAATACAGAAATGGTCATTTTGAAGGAGTATTGGATGTAATGGATCGTTTAATGAATAAAATTTTACCAAAATATGTTTTTATGGGTTTAAAAGATTTTCAACAATTATATTTAGTAAAAAAATATATCGAAAAGAAATATAAAAGTAAAATAATTCCCTGCAAAACAGTTAGAGACTCAAATAAATTAGCTTTATCATCAAGAAATTCATTATTAAGAAAGAACACTTTATTAAAAGCAGGAAAATTAATTCAAAATTTAATTAATTTTAAAAAAAACTTATCTAAAGTTAAAGATTTAAAAAAAGTCGTAAATAATCAAAAGATTAAACTATCTCAATTGTACAATATAAACATTGAGTATTTAGAATTAAGAAATGAAAGAAATTTAAAAGCTACTAGTAAGACTAAAAATTCAAAACTATTTATTGCTTTTTATTTTGATAAAATTAGATTGATTGATAATATTTAAGGATTATAAAAAATAGGCCCCTACACCTAAAAAAGATACAAATCCTATTACATCAGTTATTGTTGTTACAAAAACACTTGATGCTATTGCAGGATCTATATTCATTTTTTTTAATGTCACTGGTACAACTATTCCAAACAAACCTGCAACTACCATTGTTAAAATCATCGAGATAGAAATAATTAATGAAAGTAGAAAATCTTGGAACCATAATTGAACAATAAAAGAGCTTATTACAGCAAAAATAACTCCATTTAAAATTCCTATATTAAACTCTTTTAAAATGTTTTGATTAAAATTATTTTTTGTTAAATCATTTGTGGCTAAAGTTCTTACTGTTACAGCTAAAGTTTGCATTCCCGCATTACCACCCATCGAGGCTACTATTGGCATTAAAAATGCTAACACAACCATTTGTTCTATTGTTGCTCCAAATAAACTAATACAATATGTTGCTAGAAATGCAGTAAATAGATTTAATAAAAGCCAATTAAATCTTCTTTTAGTTTTTGTAATTACACCATCTGTAATTTCTTCATCACCAACTCCTGCTAATCTTAATGCATCTTCTTCCGCTTCTTCCTTTAAGACTGTAAGTACATCATCAGATGTAATCATTCCTACAAGTTTATTATTTTTGTCTATTACACATGCTGAATTTAAACCATAATTTTCAAAAGAGTTACCTACTTCTTCTCTGTCCATATCAACTGGAACTAAAAAAATAGAGTCATCCATAATTGATGTCATTTTGTCTTCTCTTGCTGTACGCAAAACTTTAGAAGATGGAACTGCACCTATTGGTTTAAAATTTTCATCCACTATATAAATTTCTAAAAATTCTTGAGGTAAATCTTTATTTTCTCTAAGATAATCGATGGTTTGTCCAACAGACCAATTGCTTGGTATGGCTGTAAATTCTCGTTGCATTATTCTTGCTGCACTGTCTTCTGGATAACTAAGTCCTTCTAGAAGTGCAAAACGATCTTTAGGAGGTAATAAGCTTAAAATGGAGTTTTTATCTTTCTCATCAACATTTTCTAAAATAGCTATTGCATCATCTGACTCAAGATTTTTTAATATGCTAACAATTGCATCAGATGAAAGATATTTAATGATTTCAGATTGAACGGACTCATTTAATTCTACAAATACTTCTGGATCAATCTTAAAGTTATTAAGTTTAATTAAATTTTCTCTATCATTTTGACCTAAATGCTCAATAATATCAGCCGCATCTGCCGGGTGCATTTCTTTAAAAGAATTTGTTATAAAAGGAGCATCATTACTAGAGATCTTGTCTGTAACAACTTTTATATATTCTTTATTGAATTCAAAATTGACTTTTTTATCTTTGATTTTTTTTATTAAAGTCATAAATTTACCTATTATTCAGATCGAACTTTTAATACATAATATAAAGAATACAATTTTTAAATGAATATAGAAATTAAAAAGTCCCAAAAACTGGTAAAATATGAAGAAGCTTTAAAATTAATGGAAGATAGGTTGTTACAAATTGACCAAAAAAAATCTAAAGATTTGATTTGGGTTTTAGAGCATGAGAATATTTATACAGCTGGAACAAGTTATAAAGAAAATGAAATATTGGATAGATCAATCAATATATTTAAAACCAACAGAGGAGGCAAGATTACTTATCACGGTCCTGGTCAATTAATTTGTTATTTTGTGATTGATTTAAAAAAGATTAAAAAAGATATTAGAAATTTTATATCTATTATTGAAAAGACTATTATAGACTCGCTTAAATCATACGACATAAATACTTTTTCTGATAAGGAAAATATTGGGATATGGTATGATGATAATTCAAAAATTAAAAAAGTTGCTGCTATAGGTGTGAGAGTTAGTAAATGGATCGCTTATCATGGATTTTCAATTAATATAAATAACGATCTAAAGAAATATGATGCAATAATACCGTGTGGAATAAAAGACAAAGGTATTACTAACTTAAAAACTATTAATCATCAAAGTTATGCAGATTTAAAAGATAGAATAATCAAAAATTTTATTTCAAACCTACAAAATTAAGTCTTTTAGTTTTTAATAATTTTTTAAAATAATCAGGTATTAGAGCTCTATAGGTATATCTTTTATCCTTTATCATGAATCTAATTTGATAAGAATGAAGCATTAAATCTTTGTTGATACCTTTATCAGAATTAGAAGATCTATACTTTTTGTCTCCATAAATGGAGTGACCAATGTTAAATAGTTGTTTTCTGAGCTGATGTTTTCTTCCAGTAATAGGTTTCATCTCAACTAAACTAGAATTTGAATTTTTATCTAAAACTTTAAAAGTTGTTTGTGCTTTTTCTATAATTTTTTTTCCATTTTCATATCTAATTAATTCTTCATTCCACTGACCAGAATTTTTTTCCAATTCTCCATTACATATAGCTAAGTAAGTTTTATGGACTTTTCTTAATCTAAATAATGACGTTAATAATTGAGCTGTTTCTCTATTTTTAGCCATAATAAAGACACCTGAAGTGTCTTTATCTAGACGGTGAACAGAATATGGTTTTGTTCCATGAAAAATTTCACTTTTTGTAAAAATATCAATCAAATTTTTTTTTGATTTTGTTCCACCCTGTACTGAAATGCCAGAACTTTTATTTAAAACAACGAAATTATCATTGTTATCTATAACTAAATCTTCATTAGCTTTTATAACTTCATTTGAAGGTAAAAATTTAATTTTTTTTTGGATAACTTTTTCTTCAAAATTCAAATTGAAAATATCAACTTTATCATTAGTTTTTATTTTAAATGAGCTTTTAACCTTTTTTTTATTAATCTTAATTTTTCCTGATCTTAAATTTTTTTCTATTAGACCTTGAGGCACTTTACCCAATTTTAATCTTAACCATCTATCAAAACGCATATTATTGAACGTTGAGTCAACGATATAACTTTTGATCATGATTTAATTTAGAGATATTAAGCTGTAGCTTGTTTTTTTTCTTCTATTTTTTCAACTTCTTTTTTGGGATCTTTTTTCTTTTTATCAACTTTTTTAGCTTCAATATCTCTATCTACAAACTCAATTATTGCCATTGGTGCATTATCACCATATCTAAAGCCAGCTTTAATTATTCGAGTATAACCCCCTGCTCTTTTTTCGTATCTCTTTGATAAAGTTTTTTTAACCTTATTAGCTGATTTAATATCTTGAAGTTGAGAAACTAGAATTTTAGTATTATGCAATGTATCTTTTTTGCCTAAAGTAATTAATTTATCGGCTTGAGGTTTTAAAAATTTAGCTTTAGGTAAAGTAGTTTTAATTTGTTCGTACTTAACAAGTGAATTTAGCATGTTTTTAAGAAGAGCTTTTCTATGCTCAGAAGTCCTGTTTAACTTCTTGTTAGCCATTCCGTGTCTCATTATATGGCTTCCTCTAATTTTTTAGACATTTCAGCAATATTATCAGGAGGCCAATTAGGAATTTCCATACCAAGATATAATGACATTCCAGTTAATACCTCTTTAATTTCATTTAAAGATTTTCTTCCAAAATTAGGAGTTCTCAACATTTCACCTTCAGATTTTTGAACAAGATCACCAATATAAATAATATTGTCATTTTTTAAACAATTCATTGATCTTACTGAAAGCTCAAGTTCATCAACTTTTCTCAATAAATTTTTGTTAAATTCTGGTTCAGATGATGTTTCTTTCACAGGTACTTCAACTGGTTCATCAAAATTTATAAACATTTTTAATTGATCTTGGAATATTCTAGCTGAATAAGCCACAGCGTCTTCTGCAGAAATGGAACCATTAGTTTCAACTTCCATAGTCAATTTATCATAATCTAAAGCTTTACCTTCTCTAGCTGTACTTACAGAGTAAGAAACTTTTTTAACTGGACTATATAACGAGTCAATTGCTATTAGACCTAAAGGTGGCTCTTCAGGTTTATTAAGATCTGCTGGTACATAACCTTTTCCAGTATTTAAATTCATTTCCATATGAAAATTAGTATTTTCATCTAAATTACAAATAACTAAATCTGGATTTAGTATTTCAACATCAGCAACTGAAGTAATATCTGAAGCCTTAATTTCACCAGGACCTTTTGCATCTAAAACAAGTTTTTTAGTTCCTTCAGTAGTACATTTTAGAGCTAATGATTTAACATTTAAAACAATGTCCGTAACATCTTCTCTTACACCTTTTATAGACGTAAATTCATGAAGAACACCATCAATTTGAATTGAAGTAACAGCTGCGCCTCTTATTGAGGATAATAAAATTCTTCTTAAGGAATTTCCAAGTGTTAGTCCATAACCTTTCTCAAGAGGTTCTGCTACTATAGTTGCGTGAGTCAAATCATCACTAATTTTTACATCAAGTTTTGCTGGTTTGATTAATGATTTCCAATTTTTAATATTAACATTTTCTACTTCCATTAAACTCTCCTTTTTTTTGGTGGTCGCGTACCATTATGTGGCATTGGTGTTGTATCTTTGATTGATAAAATTCTAAAACCTCTTGCTTGTAAAGCTCTTAAAGCAGTTTCTCTACCTGAACCTGGTCCTTTAACCTCTACAGATAAAGTCTTCATTCCAAATTCTAGAGCTTTTGAAGCCGCCGCATCAGCTGCTATTTGCGCAGCATATGGTGTTGATTTTCTTGAACCCTTAAAACCTTTTTGACCTGCTGAAGCCCAAGAAATTACATTTCCATTAGTATCAGCTATAGATATAATTGTATTATTAAATGTAGATTGAACATATGCAATACCATTTAAGATATTCTTTTTAATTTTTTTTTTTTTTGAATAAGAACTTTTATTTGATTTTTTTGAAGACTTATCTACGTTTTGATCTTTTC
>QBYE01000018.1 GCA_003282985.1 Pelagibacteraceae bacterium AG-325-E08 | reverse complement strand
GTATACATGCTTATTCTTTGATTCATGATGACTTGCCTTGCATGGATAATGATACAATTAGAAGAGGCAAACAATCGACGCATATTAAATTTGGGGAATCAACAGCTGTTTTAGCTGGAAACTCACTTTTAACTATGGCGTTTGAGATTTTGACTCATAAAGATTTAAAAACTTCTCAGGATGTAAAAGTTGATCTTGTAAATAAGCTTTCAGAAAGTGCAGGCCATCTTGGAATTGCTGGGGGACAATATTTAGACTTAAGTTATGAACATAAGAAAGTATCTAAAAAAAGAGTCCTTGAAATGGAAATAAAAAAGACCGGTAAATTATTTAGTTTTTGTTGTGCAGTACCTTTAATTTTAAAAAAAAGAAATAAGAGTGAAATTAAGAAATTCGAAAATTTAGGCTCAGACATTGGATTATTATTTCAAGTTGCCGACGATTTAATTGATCATAAGGGCAGTTTATTAACAGCAGGAAAAAAAACTGGAAAAGATAAAAAAAAGGGTAAAGCAACTCTAATTAGTTTACTAGGACATAAAAATACTATTAAATATGCAAATAAATTAATTTTTAAAATTAATAATAAATTGAAAAAATATGGTTCTAAATCAAAAGATTTATCAGTGACCTTAAATTATATTTTGAATAGGAATAAATGAAAAAAGAATATGAATTTTTAAATCAAATAAATTTTCCTTCAGATTTAAAGAAGATACCTGAGTCGAAGTTACAAAAAGTAGCTGACGAATTAAGAGAGGAAATGATCGATGCAGTATCAGTTACTGGAGGCCATTTAGGGGCAAGCCTTGGAGTTGTTGAGCTAAGTGTTGCACTTCATTTTATTTTTAATACTCCTAATGATAAATTAATTTGGGATGTGGGACATCAGTGTTACCCACATAAAATTTTGACTGGAAGAAAAGATAAAATAAGAACATTGAGACAAGGAGGTGGCCTATCAGGCTTTACAAAAAGATTAGAAAGTGAATATGATCCTTTTGGTGCAGCACATAGTTCAACTTCAATCTCTTCAGCTTTAGGTATAGCTGAAGCTAATAGACTTTCAAATAAGTCTGATAATGTTATTGCAGTTATAGGTGATGGGGCCATCAGCGCAGGTATGGCTTATGAAGCCATGAACAATGCAGGTGCATCTAAAACTAAAATGATTGTCATATTAAATGATAATGACATGTCTATAGCTAGACCTGTTGGAGCAATGGGTACTTATTTAGCTAAAATTTTTTCAGGTAAAATTTATTTTAGTCTGAGAGAAACTATAAAATTAATTACATCTGCTTTTTCAAAACGATTTAGTGCAAAAGCAGGCAAAGCTGAAGACTTGCTTAGATCTGCTGTAACAGGTGGCACGTTATTTAGTTCACTAGGATTTTATTATATTGGCCCAATTGATGGGCATGATTTAAGCACATTAGTTCCAATCTTAAGAAATGCTAAGGACTCAAAGCATGAGGGACCCATTTTAATTCATATTAAAACAAAAAAAGGAAAAGGATATTCATTCGCTGAGCAAGCAAAAGATAACTATCATGGAGTTTCAAAGTTCAACGTAAAAACTGGAGAGCAAATTAAAAGTATTAACAAGACACCATCATATACTAAAGTATTTGCAGATACTTTGATTCAACATGCAAAAAAAGATAGTAAAATAGTTGCTATTACCGCTGCGATGCCTGATGGAACTGGTTTAAATAGTTTCCGTAAAGAATTTCCAGAAAGAACTTTTGACGTAGGAATTGCAGAACAACATGCAGTTACGTTTGCTGCTGGTTTAGCAACTGAAAATTTTAAACCTTACGCAGCAATATATTCAACGTTTCTTCAAAGGGCTTATGATCAAGTTGTTCACGATGTAGCTATTCAAAGTTTACCAGTACGATTTGCAATAGATAGAGCAGGTTTAGTAGGTGCAGATGGACCAACCCATGCAGGAAGTTTTGATACAACTTACTTATCGACATTGCCTAATTTTGTAGTTATGGCAGCTAGTGATGAGGCTGAATTAGTAAGAATGATAAATACCTCAACAGAAATAAACGATAGACCCTGTGCATTTAGATATCCAAGAGGTATAGGACTAGGTTCAGTTTTACCATCAATTAACGAGAAGATAGAGATAGGTAAATCAAAAATTATTAAAGAAGGAAAAAAATTAGCTATCTTAAATTTTGGAGCAAGATTAAATGAAACTTTAAAAGCAGCTGAAAATTTAAAAAAAAAGGGACTAGACATAACGATTGTTGATGCAAGATTTGCAAAACCTTTAGATGAAAATTTAATTTGGCAACTTGCAACCACACATGAAGCTATTATGACTATTGAAGAAGGTTCTATAGGCGGATTTGGTTCTCATGTTGTTAATTTTTTAACCAAAAAAGGTTTAATTGATAATAATCTAAAATTTAGATCAATGAATTTACCAGATATTTTTATTGATCAAGATACACCTGAAAATATGTACAAAAAAGCTAATCTAGACTCTAATTCAATTGAAGAAAAAGTTCTCGATCTATTGAATTCTAATATTGTATTACAGAAACAAAAATAATTTACATTAACCGCACTGAGCTTTGTGCATTAGGTAATGATCTAATAAAACACATGAAAGCATAGCCTCACCTACTGGGACAGCTCTTATGCCCACACATGGGTCATGCCTTCCTTTTACAGTTATGGTAGTATTTTTTCCAAGTTTATTAACTGTTTTCCTACTTTTTAAAATTGAAGAAGTAGGTTTTACCGCAAATGAAACAATTATTTGTTGTCCAGAAGATATACCTCCAAGTATCCCCCCTGCATTATTGGAATTAAATTTTAACTTTTTTTTGGTTTGTGAAATTTCATCAGAATTTTCTTCCCCAGATAATTGAGCAGAGTTCATTCCTGAACCAATATTTACTCCTTTAACAGCATTAATACTCATCATAGCAGAAGCAATATCAGAATCTAATTTTGAGTAAATTGGTGCACCTAAACCAGCTGGAACTCCATTAGCTCTTACTTCGATTATTGCTCCACAAGAAGACCCTGCTTTCCTAACACTTAAAAGATATTTTTCCCATATTTTTAACATTGACTTATCGGGACAAAAAAATGGATTTTTATAGATTATTTTATTGTCCCATTTTGTTGTATCACAGCCAAGAATTCCAAGTTGTGTTACCGCAGCAGAAATCTTAAATTTTCTACCTAATTTATTTTCTAAAACTTTTTTGGCGATAGCACCTGCAGCAACTCTTGCTGCTGTTTCTCTGGCGGATGATCTTCCTCCTCCTCTGTAATCTCTAATTCCATATTTTTTAAAATATGTAAAATCTGCATGCCCAGGTCTAAACTTATCTTTAATATCCTTATAATCTTTTGAACGCATATCTTCGTTATAAATTATCAGTGATATAGGAGTTCCAGTCGTTTTGCCTTCAAAGACCCCAGAAAGAATTTGAACTTTATCCCCCTCTTTTCTTTGGGTGGTAAATTTAGACTGTCCTGGTTTCCTTTTATCTAATTCTTTTTGAATATCTTGTTCTTTTAGTTGAATTAAAGGAGGACAACCGTCAATAATACAGCCAATAGCTGGACCATGGGACTCTCCCCAGGTAGTGAAACGAAAAAACTTTCCAAATGTATTAAATGACATTATTTATATTATATAGATTATTTTGTTAAAATTATGAATCAAAAAAACTCATTAGGCCTAAATAAATGCTTTCTTGATCTTGATGATCCATTTGAACTATTTGAGGAATGGTTTGAAGTGGCAAAAAAGAAAGAAATAAATGATCCAAATGCTTTGGCTTTAGGGACTGCCAGCAAAGATGGAGTTCCATCAGTAAGAATGGTTTTGCTTAAAGGTTTTGATAAAGGTGGGTTCATTTTCTATACAAATTTAAAAAGCCAAAAAAGTAAAGAATTAAAAGAAAATCCAAATGCTACAATGTGCTTTCATTGGAAAAGCTTATTAAGACAAATTAGGATTGTTGGAAAACTAAATCAAGTAGATGATAAAATAGCAGACGATTATTATAGCACTAGGGCTTATGAAAGCAGAATAGGAGCATGGGCCTCTAAACAAAGCAGTATTTTAAAAAGTAGGGATGAACTTTTAAATAGTATAAAAAATTTCAAAAAAAAATATAATGATAAAGATAAAGTACCAAGGCCAGATCACTGGTCTGGGTGGAATTTAAAACCATCAAGTATTGAGTTTTGGCTAGATGGAGATAATAGAATACATGAAAGGCTGAAGTATACTTTGGATAATAATAATAACTGGGAAAAAAGCCTTTTAAGTCCTTAAAAATTTCTAGATAAACTAAAAGAAGTTAAATTTTCAAGAATATTTTTTTCGTTAGAGTCTTTAAATACTGATAAAGAATTTGAGGCTAAGTTAATATAGTGTTGGGCTTTTTGATAGCATGCTTTAATTATATCATATTTTTTTATTAAGGATAAAGTGTAATCTAAATCATTCTCAATTCTTAAACTTTTAAAAAAAATATCTTTCAGTTTTTCTCTCTCTTGATTATTAGCTTTTTGGAATAATAAAATTATAGGAAGGGTTATTTTACCTTCGTAAAAATCTTGTCCAATTTTTTTTCCAAACAATTTAATTTCTGAATTATAATCTAAAGTGTCATCAGCTATTTGAAATGTTAAGCCCAGATTTCTTCCATAAAATTCTAAAGCTTCCTTTTCTTTAGTTTGTATATCAGATAATATAGCTCCAACCTTTGTAGCTGCAGCAAATAACTCTGCAGTTTTTGCTGAAATAATTTTTAAATATGTTTCCTCTAACATGTCAACTTCTCCCTGATGTTGAAGTTGTAATATTTCTCCTTGAGCAATTTTTGAGGAGGTTGAAGATAGTAACTTTAAAACTTCTATATTTCCATCTTCCACCATCATTTCAAAACATCTACTAAGAAGATAATCCCCAACTAATACAGAGGAGTGATTATCCCAAACTTTATTTAAAGTTTTCTTACCTCTTCTTAAGGTACCATTATCTATCACGTCATCATGCATCAAAGTTGCAGCATGAATTAGCTCAACACAGGCAGCAAGATTTATGTCTCTTGTACCTTTTGAGTAACCACACATTTTAGCCGAACCTAAAGTTAATAAAGCTCGTAATTTTTTGCCACCAGTATCAAGATGGTAGTCAGTCATTTTTTGAACCAAATCAACTTTACTTACAAGTTTTGACTTTATCTTATCCTCGACGAGCAGCAATTTATCTTCAACCGATTCTTTAAGTTGAAAATAAGAATTATTAATTTGGTTTTTTAGCTGAATTACAGTTCCCATTTATGTCAACAAACTAGTATAATAAGTTTGTATTTATTACTTATCAATTGACGCACCTGAATCTTCAATTATAAGGTGTCTTTATATTCAATTAAAAATTCTATAAAGGTTAAAAATGTTCTCTTTTTTAAAAAAGAAAAAAATCATACCACATATAAAATTAAGTGGAGTAATAGGAAATGTTGGAAAGTTTAAACAAGGTATCGACTTTTCAGGTCAAGAAGAGATTATTTCAAAAGCTTTTTCCTTAAAAAAAGCACCATGTGTTGCAATTACTATAAATTCACCAGGAGGTTCTCCTGTACAATCTCATTTAATTTATAACTTTATAAGACAGAAGGCTAAAAAAAATAAAAAAAAGGTTATTGTTTTTGCTGAAGATGTTGCTGCTTCAGGAGGGTACTTAATTGCATGTGCTGGAGATGAAATATATGCAAACTCAAGTTCTATTATTGGTTCTATAGGAGTGATTTATTCCTCTTTTGGTTTTACAGAACTTATAAAGAAAATTGGAGTTGAAAGAAGAGTTCATACTGCAGGTAAAAACAAAAGTACTCTAGATCCTTTCCTTGATGAAAAAAAAGAAGATATCGATAGACTTAAAAATATTCAATTAGATTTACATAAAGATTTTATTGATGTTGTTGAAAAAAGTAGAGGCTCAAAATTAAAAAAAACAGAGATAGAGCTATTTTCAGGAGAATTTTGGTCAGGACGTAAAGCTAAGTCTCTTGGTTTAATAGATGAAATTGGAGATGCCAATCAAGTATTAAGAGAAAAATTTGGAGAAGATGTAGTAATTAAAAAATTTGAAAAATCTAAAGGCTGGTTAAGTAAAAAATTATCATCATCGAATGGTCAGGTAGATCAACTCGCAAATATGTTAGATGAAAAATCTGTATGGCAAAGATATGGTCTCTAAAAATAGTAAAAAAAAAGTAAAGTTTCAAACTTTTCAGGATACAATTTTAAATTTACAAAAGTTTTGGAGCAAACAAGGTTGTATAATTTTACAGCCTTATGATATGGAGGTTGGAGCTGGAACATTTCATCCTGCAACCACCTTAAGATCTCTTGGACCTAAACCATGGAAAGCTGCTTATGTTCAGCCTTCAAGAAGACCGACAGATGGAAGGTATGGAGATAATCCAAATAGACTTCAGCATTATTATCAATTTCAAGTAATTATAAAACCATCTCCATCCAATATAAAAAAACTATACTTAAATAGTTTGTCATTAATTGGCATTGATCATAAAAATCATGATATCAGATTCGTTGAAGATGATTGGGAGAGTCCAACATTAGGGGCTGCTGGTCTGGGTTGGGAGGTATGGTGTGATGGTATGGAAATAACCCAATTTACATATTTCCAACAAATGGCTGGTTTTGAATGTAAACCAGTTTCAGTTGAAATAACATATGGCTTAGAAAGAATTTGTATGTTCACTCAAGAAAAAAAGAATGTTTATGATTTAATTTGGAACAATGAGAATGTTGAATATCGGGAAGTTTTTCATCAATCAGAAAAAGAATTTTCTGCCTATAATTTTGACTATGCGAACACAGAAAATCTTTTTAAAATGTTTGATATGTTTGAGGGTGAGGCTAAATCATTAGTAGAAAAAAAAATTTCTTTACCAGCTTATGATCAATGTTTAAAAGCAAGTCATATATTTAATATATTAGATGCCAGAAAAGCAATTAGTGTTGCTCAAAGAGCAGAATATATTGGAAGGATAAGAGAAATTACAAAGTCTGCTGCTGCAATATGGATTGATACTCAAGTTTGAGATGGCGGAATTTTTTTTAGAGTTATTTAGTGAGGAAATTCCAGCAGGACTTCAAAAAGACTTGCGAAATAAACTTTTAGAGGAATTTCAAAATTTTTTTTCAGAAAAATCAATTAAATCAAAAAATTGTTTCTCATTATCTACACCTAATAGATTAATAATAGTTTTTGAAAATTTAGATAAACAAATCAAAATAGCTTCCGAAAAAATAAGAGGTCCAAAGACCAGTGCTCCTGAAGAAGCATTAGAAGGTTTTATTAGGTCAAACAATATAGAAAAAAAAGATCTGTTTAAAAATGAAACTGAAAAAGGTGAGTTTTATTATTATAAAACAAAATCTAAATCATTAAAAACAAGTGATTTATTGATTGAGTTTATTCCTAAATTACTTGAAAATTACCAATGGAAAAAATCAATGAAATGGGGAGAATTTGATCTCAATTGGGGAAGACCTTTGAAATCAATATTGTCTTTATTCGATAAAAAAATACTTAATTTCGAATTTCATCATTTATCATCCTCGAGTTCTACTTTTATAGATAAAGATTTTGAGGAAAAAAAAAAGAGTTTTACAGACTTTAGATCTTATGAAAAATATTTCAAAAAACAAGGATCACTTGTAGATCAAGATAAAAGGAAAGAGTTCATAAAAAGAGAATTTTCAAAAATACTTAATAAAAGAAAACTAACTATTAAAGATAACCCAAGATTATTTGATGAAGTAATAAATATAGTAGATAACCCAAATGTTTTATTGTGTAGCTTTAATAAAAGATTTTTATCTATTCCAAAAGAGATTTTAACTTTAACTATGCAATCTCATCAAAAATACTTTCCAACCTTTAATAATAATGGGGTGATTACAAATGAATTTTTAATTGTCTCAAACAAAAAAGATCAAAAAGGACTGATAAAGAATGGAAATGAAAGAGTTATTGAGGCGAGGCTTAGTGATGCAGAATTTTTTTGGAATAAAGATAAAACACAAAATTTAGTAAAAAAAATATCTGAATTAAAATTAATGAATTTTTTTAAAGGATTAGGAACATATTTTGACAAAGTTCAACGATTGAGAAAATTGGGTGGAAATATTTCTGATGAGTTGTTGATTAGTAAAGAAAAAGTAGAGTTGTCAGCTTCAATTTGTAAAACAGATTTAACCTCCAATTTAGTTGGAGAATTTCCTGAGCTCCAAGGAATTATGGGTGGATATTTTGCATTACATCAAGGTTTTGATAGAGATGTTTCATTAGCAATAACTGAACAATATTTACCAATTGGTTTGGATACTCAAACTCCCAAAAAACCTTTTAGTGTTGCTTTATCTGTTTCAGATAAAATAGACACTTTAGTCGGTTTTTTTGGAATTAATGAAAAACCCACAAGTTCAAAAGATCCATTTGCATTAAGACGAACTGCACTTGGTATTATTAGAACAATAATTGAAAATAAAAAAAATTTTAAAGTAAATGATCTACTGAGTTATTCTTCAAGCTTATATCAAGATCAAGGGTATAATTTAAATAATCAAAATTTACAAAAAGAATTATATAATTTTTTGAAAGATAGATTCAGATATTACATGAAAGAAAAAAAAATCCGTCTTGACATAATTGAAGCTACTATCTCATCTTTTTCGCTAAATAATTTATTTTCATCTTATGAAAAAGCAAACCGACTAAATAACATTATTAATAACCAACAAGGAATAGATATTATCTCAAGTTATAAAAGAGCATCAAATATATTAGATAATGAATTGAAAAATAGTGAAATAGAAATGACCAATACAACTGACCCTGGTATTTTTAAAACAGATATTGAGAAAAATTTATATAAAAAGATTAATGAGATTAAAAAATACTATTCAAATATTAATAACGATGAAAACTATGAACAATCATTAACAATTTTGGCAGGTGCAAAAAAAGATATTTTCGAATTTTTTGATAACGTCAAAGTTAATGAAGAAAATGAAACTTTACGAAAAAACAGATTGGAACTTATTAATATGTTATGTAAAACATTTCAAAATTTTATAAACTTTCAATTATTGAAAATAAATAATGAATAAACTAATTTTAAATTTTAAGTCAAGAGATACACAAAAAATTAAAAATCCTAAAAATTTTTTGGGTGGAAAAGGTGCTAACCTTTCAGAAATGGGAAGAATGGGACTTCCAGTACCACCAGGATTTACGATTTCCACTAAGGTTTGTGAAGTTTTTTATAAAGATAAAAAGAAACTAAGTTCTAAATTAATTAATCAAATTAAAAAAGAGTTAAAAGTAATCGAAAAGGATGTATCAAAAAAATTTGGAGACTTAAAAAATCCACTTTTATTATCTGTAAGATCTGGAGCTAGAGTCTCAATGCCTGGCATGATGGATACAATTCTTAATCTTGGTCTAAATGATAAAACTGTAATTGCTTTAGCAAATAAAACTTCAAATGGTAGATTTGCCAAAGATAGCTACAGAAGATTTATACAAATGTATGGTAATGTTGTAATGGGTGTTGAAGGTTACCATTTTGAGGAATTAATAGAAAATTATAAGCTAACTAAAGGAGTGTTACTAGATACTGATTTAGATGAAGATGATTGGGATGGACTAATAAAAGATTTTAAAAATGTTGTTAAAGAAAAAACAAATAAAGAATTTCCTCAAGATGTTAATCAACAATTACTAGGTGCGATAAGTGCAGTATTTCTTTCTTGGGAGAGTAAAAGAGCAAAAGTTTATAGAAAATTAAATCAGATACCTTCTGAATGGGGAACTGCAGTGAATGTACAGTCAATGGTATTTGGAAATATGGGAAATGATTGTGCTACTGGTGTAGTTTTTACAAGAAATCCTTCTGATGGATCAAACGATATTTATGGAGAATATTTGATTAATGCTCAAGGTGAAGATGTTGTTGCTGGGACAAGAACACCACAGTACATTACAAAAAAAGCAAAAAAAGAAGCTAAAGTTAAAGAAGCATCCATGGAAGAGTCGATGCCTAAAGTTTATTCAGAATTATTTAACATCTTAAAAAAATTAGAAAAACACTATAAGGATATGCAAGATGTAGAATTTACAGTTGAAAATAATAAACTCTGGATTTTACAAACTCGTTCAGGTAAAAGAACATCAAAATCAGCTGTGAAGATAGCAGTAGATATGGTTAAAGAAAAATTAATTTCAAAAAATCAAGCTATATTAAGAATTGACCCAAACTCTTTGGATACATTGCTTCATCCAACTTTAGATGAAAAAAGTTCTATTCAAGTAATTGCAAATGGTTTACCTGCATCACCTGGTGCTGCAAGTGGAAAAGTAGTCTTTTCTTCAGAAGAGGCTCAAAGACTTAATGACATGATGCAAGATACTATTTTAGTAAGAGTAGAAACATCTCCAGAAGATATTCAAGGAATGCATGCAGCTAAAGGAATTTTAACAGCTAGAGGTGGAATGACTAGTCATGCAGCAGTAGTTGCAAGAGGAATGGGCAGGCCTTGTGTTTCTGGCTCTAGTGAAATTGATATCAATTATGAAAAAAAATTTTTTAAAACTTCATTTGTCGAAGTTAAAGAAGGGGATATAATTACCATAGATGGTTCTACAGGAAGAATTATCCTAGGAGATGTTCCTACTGTAAAACCTGAAATTTCAGGGGATTTTTCAAAATTAATGGGGTGGGCTGACAATGTGAGAAAATTAAAGGTAAGAACAAACTCTGAAACACCCTTAGATACTAAAACAGCTAGAGATTTTGGAGCAGAGGGAATTGGGCTTTGTAGGACTGAGCACATGTTTTTTGATGAAGAGAGAATTTTATCTGTGAGAGAAATGATTTTATCTAAAACTCAAGAAGATAGAGCCAGAGCTCTTAAAAAGCTTTTACCGCATCAAAAAAAAGATTTTATTGAAATATTTAAAATCATGCATGGACTTCCAGTAACAGTTCGTTTACTTGATCCCCCATTGCACGAATTTTTACCAAAATCTAATAGAGAAATTTCAGAAGTAGCGAATGTTGTTGGGACCAATGTGAAAGAAGTTGAGTCAAGAATCGAGGAATTACACGAACAAAATCCAATGCTTGGTCATAGAGGTTGTAGATTAGGGATATCTTTCCCAGAAATTTATGAGATGCAGTGTAGGGCGATTTTTGAAGCATTATCAGACTTAAAAAAAAATAAAAAAAGCTCTGCATTTCCAGAAATAATGATCCCACTTGTGTCAACAGAAGCAGAAATAAAAATAATGAAGGATCTTGTAATTAAGACAGCAAAACAAGTACAAGAAGAGAATAAAACTAAAATTGAATTTTTAGTTGGTACAATGATTGAATTACCCAGAGCTGCTATCAAAGCAAAAGACATTGCTAAACATGCTGAGTTTTTTAGCTTTGGTACTAATGATTTAACTCAAACTACTTTTGGGATTAGCAGAGATGATAGTGGTAAGTTTTTGAATGACTATATTGAGAATAAAATATTCACAATAGACCCATTTGTCTCTATTGATGAAGGTGTAAAAGATTTAGTAGAAATAGCAGTAGCTAAAGGTAAAAAACAAAATAAAAAAATTAAATTAGGTATATGTGGTGAACACGGTGGTGATCCAGAGAGTATATTTTTTTGTTCAAAAGTGGGATTAAATTATGTCTCATGTTCTCCTTACAGAGTTCCTATTGCAAGACTTGCAGCTGCTCAGGCTGAAATAAAAAGATAAATTTTTAATAGAGTCTTTTGTTGTATTAACTATTTTTTCTAAGAATCGCCAAAGAGCTTGTAGTTTCTAAAAACATAATTATTGTTTTTTTATCTTTAGAAATTATCATATCTCTTACTCTTTCATTTAGAGGAATAAACTCATGCTTAATTATATTAATTCGTTTTTTATCAAGTTGAACGTAATGAATACCTAAATCCTGATCTTTAATTTCATTACCCATTGCACCAATTAAAAATTCACTATCATCTTTGTTAAACGGAATCACTTCACTTATACCTATAGAGGGATCAAAATATTTAATAGGTTCTTCAAAACCGTATTTTTTATGAGAATTGTTTAATGGTGCTTCTGCTAATATTTCTTTCGAATAATTTTTGTAATAATGTTCGCCGTAAGAGGATATTGGCCAACCAAAGTTTTTTATATTTGAAAATGGCTTATGATTAATATTTATCTCATCTCCTCCTTTAGGCCCATGTTCAGTTGATAATATAAAATCAAAATTTTTACTATAATATAGTCCTTGGGGATTTCTATGACCCATGGAGATAACTTCACTTTTTTTATTTTCGAGGTTAATTTTTAAAATCTTACCAAAATTACTTTCCTTATTTTGTGCTAGAGGTCTATTTCTAAAATCTCCTGTGGTAAATAAAAGGTTAAAATCATCTATTTTGTCAATCCTTCCTCCCGCACCTTGATGAGCCCAAAACCCATGATTATTATTTTTGTCAACACAATTAGATGTCTGGTAAAATAGTTGAAAATCTAAATACTTCTCACTTAATTTAGAAGAAATAATTTTTAAATCATAACAGTCATCTTTTTTATTTCCTATATAAGCTACATAAAGCGTGTCTTTATCTATGAAAATATCTTTAATTCCATATTGTTCATGTAAATAAAATTTCTCATATTTAATCAATGAATTAATATTAGAGCTAATTTTTTGAAAATTTTTAAAGTTATCTATTTTGGAATATGCAAAAATCCCATCATACGTTGCCAATAACAATTTTTTATCCTCATTATAAAAATCAATATAACCAGTACCAATAGCTCCACGGTTTCCA
>QBYE01000017.1 GCA_003282985.1 Pelagibacteraceae bacterium AG-325-E08 | reverse complement strand
ACCTCCCAATCATAAGTATCAACTCTTATATTTGATCCAACCGCATCCATTACATCAATAGTCTCTGTTTTTTTTAATTCCCAAGGTCTTGCTTCAAACACGTAAGGCTTTGAGGTTAATGCTCCTACAGGACAAAGATCAATAACATTTCCAGAAAGCTCTGACTGTATTGATTTTTCTAAATAAGTGGTAATTTGCATATCTTCACCTCTTCCAATTGCACCTAATTCAGGAACACCTGCAATTTCAGTTGCAAATCTTATGCATCTTGTACAATGAATACATCTTGTCATTTGAGTTTTTATTAAAGGACCCATATTCTTATCTGGAACTGCTCTTTTATTCTCTTTAAATCTTGATTTATCAATTCCATAGAACATAGATTGATCTTGAAGATCACATTCTCCGCCTTGATCACAAACAGGACAATCCAAAGGATGGTTCGCTAATAAAAATTCCATCACACCTTTTCTAGATTTTTCTATATTTGGTGTATTTGTTTTAATTACCATGCCATCTGCAGCTGGCATAGCACATGAAGCAATTGGCTTAGGAGATTTTTCCATCTCAACTAAACACATTCTACAATTTCCAGCTATTGACAATTTTTCATGATAACAAAATCTTGGTATTTCTACACCTGCTTTTTCACAGGCCTGAAGAACCGTTAGTCCTTCTTCAACTTCTACTTCAGTATCGTTAACTTTTAATTTAAGCATTTTTATCCAATAAATGTTGGTCAACTAAGTAAGGAATATTTTTGTTTTCTTTTACTATTGGATCAAATTTATTTCTTTCTTTGATTTCTTTTTTAAAATGTCTTAGTAGTCCTTGAACTGGCCAAGAAGAACCTTCTCCAAATGCACAAATTGTATGTCCTGCTATTTGATCTGTAACATCACCTAACATATCAACTTCATCTCTAGTTGCTTCACCCTTAGACATCCTCTCAAGCATTCTCCACATCCATCCAGTTCCTTCTCTACAAGGAGTACATTGACCACAGCTTTCATGTTTGTAAAATCTTGCAATTCTAGCCATACATTTAATAATATCTTGATCCTTATTAATTACGACTACTCCAGCAGTTCCTAATCCACTTTTTTCAGCCATCAACGAGTCGAAATCCATGGTTAAAGTTTCACATTTTTCTTTTGGGATCAAAGGCATTGATGATCCACCAGGAATAACTGCTTGCAAGTTATCCCAGCCACCAATTACACCTCCAGCATGAACTTCTATTAATTCTTTTAATGATATATTCATTTCCTCTTCAACATTGCATGGATTGTTTACATTTCCAGATATACAAAAAATCTTTGTACCTGTATTTTTTTCTCTACCTAAAGAAGAAAACCATTTACTGCCTTTTCTAAGTATTGTTGGAACAACAGCAATAGTTTCAACATTATTAATGATTGTTGGACATCCATAAAGTCCTATTAAAGCAGGAAAGGGAGGTTTTAATCTTGGTTGTCCCTTCTTACCCTCTATGCTCTCAAGTAGTGCTGTCTCCTCACCACAAATATATGCTCCTGCTCCATAATGAATGTAAATATCTAAATCCCATCCAGTCCCAGCTGCATTTTTACCAATAAGATTTTTATTATAAGCCTCATCAATTGCAGCTTGAAGTTTTTGTCCTTCAATAAAATATTCTCCTCTAATATAGATATAGCAAACATGCGCTTGAACTGCGAATGAAGCTATTAAACAACCTTCTATAAGTTTATGAGGTTCAAATCTTAATAAGTCTCTATCTTTGCAAGTTCCAGGTTCTGACTCATCTGCATTAATAACCAAGTAATGAGGTCTAGATCCAATTTCTTTAGGCGCAAAAGACCATTTTAATCCTGTCGGAAAACCGGCACCACCCCTTCCCCTGAGTTGTGAGTTTTTGATCTCATTAATGATCCAATCTCTTCCTTTATTTGTAAGTTCTTTTGTATTAACCCAATCACCTCTTTTTTGAGATGAGGTGATATCAGATCCCAAGTCGTTATATAAATTTTTAAAAATTCTATCTTGATCTTTAAGCATTTTTTAAATCCAATAAGGTTTTTCTGTTATTTTCTGGTTCATTATTTATTCTTCCTCTATAAGAGCCTGGTTTAGGCGTTTCACCATTTAAAAGTGATTCTAAAATTTTTAGAGTTTTTTCTTTATCTAAATCTTCATAATAATTATCATTAATTTGCATCATTGGAGCATTAACACAGGCCCCTAAACACTCAACTTCCATCCATGAACAGGTTTTATCTTTTGATAACTCTGACTCATTTTCAGAAATTTTTTCTTTACAGGCCTCAACTAATTTATTTGCTCCCCTAATCATGCATGGAGTTGTAGTGCATACTTGTATAAAATATTTTCCAACTGGAGATAAATTATACATAGAATAAAAAGTAGCTACCTCATAAACTTTGATATAAGGCATATCTAAAAATTTTGCGATGTATTTCATAGCTGCTAATGGAATCCAATTATCATTTTGTCTTTGTGCTATGTATAATAAAGCCATCACTGCACTTTGTTGTTTACCTTCAGGATATTTTGCGATTATAGTCTTTGCCTCTTCTAGAGATGAAGAGTTAAACTCAAAGTTTTCTGGTTGATCCTTGGCTGGTTTTTTTAAACTCATCTATCTACCTCACCAAAAACTATATCTAAAGATCCAAGAACAGCAGGAACATCTGCTAACATATGACCCTTAATTAGGTAATCCATTGATTGTAAATGTGAAAATCCTGGGGCTCTAATTTTACATTTGTACGGTTTGCTTGATCCATCAGAAATTAAATAAACTCCAAATTCACCTTTAGGTGCTTCAACTGCTGTATATATTTCATCCTTAGGTACACGATAACCTTCTGTGAACAGTTTAAAGTGATGGATTAATGCTTCCATTGATTGTTTAATTTCCTTTTTAGATGGTGGGGTTATTTTTCCATCAAAACTTTTAACTGGACCTTTTTCCATCTTGGCTAAACACTGTTTTATAATTGATACACTTTCCTTCATTTCTTCAATTCTACATAAATAACGATCATAGCAATCCCCATTTTTTCCAACTGGTACTTTAAATTCTAATTGATCATAACAATCATAAGGTTGTGACTTTCTTAGGTCCCAAGGTATTCCAGATCCTCTAATCATCACTCCACTAAATGAATAATCTAAAGCATCATCTTTAGTTACTATTCCAATATCAACATTTCTCTGTTTAAAAATTCTATTATCAGTTAGTAAATTCTCTAAATCATTTATAATTTTAGGAAAATTTTCACAAAACTTTGCAATATCATCTTCTAAACCTCCTGGTAAGTCTTGATGAACTCCACCAGCTCTAAAGTAATTTGCATGCAATCTAGATCCAGAAGCTCTCTCATAAAAAGTCATTAATGTTTCTCTTTCCTCAAAACCCCACAAAGAAGGAGTTAACGCACCCACATCTAAAGCTTGTGTGGTTACATTTAAAATATGACTTAAAATTCTTCCAATTTCACAAAACATTACTCTTATAAATTGAGCTCTTATAGGTACTTCAATTTTTAAAATTTTTTCAATAGCTAATGCAAAAGCATGTTCTTGGTTCATTGGAGCTACATAATCAAGACGATCAAAATAAGGAACAGCTTGCATATATGTTTTATTTTCAATTAACTTTTCTGTACCTCGGTGAAGCAATCCAATATGTGGGTCTGCTTTTTCAACAACTTCGCCATCTAATTCAAGAATAAGCCTTAAAACGCCATGTGCCGCAGGATGCTGGGGGCCAAAATTTAAGTTTAAATTTTTAATTTTTTTTGTCATTTTCATCTGTTTGCTCTTTAATATATTTAGTCCCTTCCCATGGACTTTCATAATCAAAATTTCTATAATTTTGTTCTAGTTTAACAGGCTCTTTAATAACTTTTTTTTGTTCTTCATTATATCTAACTTCTGTATGTCCAGTTAAAGGAAAATCTTTTCTTAATGGATGACCTTCAAAACCATAATCAGTTAGTATTCTTCTTAAATCAGGGTGATCTTTAAAATTCACACCATACATATCAAAAACTTCTCTTTCCATCCAATTCGCTGATGGAAAAATTGATGTTAAAGATGAAATGACTTCATTTTCATTAATAAAGTAACTTAAAATCATTCTTTGATTAAACTCATGGCTTAAAAATAAATATACAACTTTAAATCTCTGTGCCTGTTCTGGATAATCGACCACAGTAATATCTATAAGTTGTCTAAACTTCATATCTTTATTTGTTTTGATAAATAAAGTTACATCTATTAAATCTTCTTTGTCTATCTCAATATAAATTTGGTTATGTTTAATTGACGTTGTATTAATCTTAGAAGCTAACTCAGAATTAATTTTTTTTTCTAAATTTATTAAAGTTTTCATTTTATCTATTAAAAGAGCCTTTATTCCTTATTTTTTTTTGTAATTGCATAACTCCATACAAAAGAGACTCTGCAGATGGTGGGCATCCAGGTACATAAACATCGACGGGGACTATACGGTCACATCCTCTAACAACTGAATAAGAATAATGATAATAGCCACCTCCATTTGCACAACTACCCATAGAAATTACATATCTTGGTTCTGGCATTTGATCATAGACTTTTCTAAGTGCAGGAGCCATTTTATTAGTTAAAGTTCCTGCAACAATCATTACGTCAGATTGTCGAGGTGATCCTCTAGGAGCTGCTCCAAATCTTTCAAGATCATATCTTGGCATTGCAGTTTGCATCATTTCAACTGCACAACAAGCTAAGCCAAATGTCATCCAATGCAATGAACCAGATCTTGACCAATTTATTAAATTGTCTAGTGAAGTAGTAATAAATCCGTTTTTACTGAAATCATCAGCTAATTGTTTAAACTCCTCGGGAATTTGATCTAATTTATTATTCATTTAAATTTTTATTTATTCCCAATCCAACGCACCTTTTTTCCATTCATAAATAAATCCTATTGTAAGTATGAATAAAAAAATCATCATTGACATAAAGCCAAGAATTCCTATTGAGCCTAATGAAATTGCCCAAGGAAATAAAAATGCTATTTCAAGATCAAAAATTATAAACAATATTGCAACAAGATAAAATCTTACGTCAAATTCCATTCTGGAATCTTCAAATGGCTCAAATCCACATTCATAAGCAGATAACTTTTCTGGATCAGGGTTTTTGGGTGATAAGAAAAAGTTAACTACAATAAATGCACAACTTAATCCTAAAGCTATAATTAAGAATAAAATTATAGGTAAATAATCTTTTAAAAATTCCGCAGTCATGGGGGAATATATATCATTTTTTAAAGCTAGATGAAGTGGTGTTAGGTCACATTATTCAAAATATACAGCATTATTGATAACGATTATCAAGACTAAGGTGTTAAGTGGCGGGAGTGAAGGGACTCGAACCCTCGACCTATCGCGTGACAGGCGATCGCTCTAACCAACTGAGCTACACCCCCACTTTTGATTCTTTTGGTGGGCAGTAAAGGACTCGAACCTTTGACCCCCTCGGTGTAAACGAGATGCTCTACCAACTGAGCTAACCGCCCAAAACCAAATAACGCAAGTGTTTACAACGAAATTTTTAAGAAAGCAATAAATGATTGGTGCCTATTTGTATACATTTGTGAACATTTTGCGTAGACAATGCGTAGATGGTTTTGAACCACTACTTAAATAAGTGCGTAGACAATGCGTAGATCAAATATAATTCGACTGATATTTTTTGAAGTTTTCAGCTTGCTCAAAAATTTCTTTGTAAACTTCATCTCTGTCAATGGGTGGATATCCATGCTCAGCTAATAAAATGATAAGATCTGCTTTTAATTCTGCTTTAATATCCTCTCTATTGTTCCAAGATGTGTATTTAGTTTTATCATCTACTACTTTTTTAACTTCTTTTGAAAGTATTAGTAATTTATCATCAGGATAACTAAAATCATATTTTACTGTTAGAGATTTGAGAATATCATAAAAGGATTTTTCTTCAAAACTTATGCCAATGTCTTTATAAGATTTTTTTTCTTTTTTTAATTCATCCATCAAATCAATTATTTCTACTGTGAAATCTTCAAGGACATTTGAAATTAAAATATCTTGTTCTTTTCTCTCATTATATTTGTCAACAAGAGATTTAAATTTGATTGAAAACTGTACAGCTTTAATTTTATTTATTTTTTTAAAATCAGTAATTTGTTTAGACAATAATTTCTGAAGAAGTTTTATTTTTGTGTTTGGTAATTTTATTTTATTAATTTTGGAAACATAATCGTTGTCAAAAATGTCTATAGATACATTTTTGTCATTTTCTAATTTGAATAATTCCTCTATTCCATCACTTTTTATTGCATTTTCAATTAATTTTATAACATGAGCATTCATTTGATCTGAATCATAAGAGTCTCCTTTTGTAAGTTTGAATAATATTGAACGAACAGCCATATAAAAATATATTAGATCTCTTTCATTATCTGAAAAATTTTTCTTATCACCACAACAAATATCATATGCGGATTTTATCTGTTTAACCAAATGCATAAAATCTTTTTCATTTTGATAATCCTTCTGAATATATTCAGCAGCTAATTTTAAGACATTAAGTTTTTCAACTGAATTTCCGTCGAAATATTTTTTTAAATCAAAATCATTAAATAGCTTATTCAAAAGATCTAATTTGTCCTTTACTATTACAATTGAATTTTCAATATCCTCAAAAATTTTGTTATCAAATTTATTATAATTGGCTAGAGCCAAGTTCATTTGTTTTTTTATACCTATATAATCTACGATTAATCCTTTTTCTTTGTTCTGATACTTTCTATTAACTCTTGAAATTGTTTGAATAAGTGAATGCTTTTGAATTGGTTTATCAATGTACATTGTATCTAGAGAAGGTACATCAAAACCAGTCAACCACATGTCCACAACAATCGCTATTTTAAAATTAGAATGTGGATTTTTAAATTGTTTGTCTAATTCCTTTCTATAAGCTTTATTTCCACTTAATTTGTATAACTCATCATCGTCATCTTTATTGCGAGTGATTACCAATTTAATTTTTTCAATAGGTTTTATTTCTTTAAGTTGCCTTGAAGATAGATCTTTACTTAAAGGCTTTAAACTTTTGTTCCATTCCGGTCTTAACAATATTATTTCCTTAAAAAGTTTGTAAGCATTAACTCTATTACTTGAAACAAACATAGCTTTAGAATTAACTGTAGAACCTTCTATTACTCTTTTCTCATAATGCTCTATGAAATCTTTTGCTATTGATTTAATTCTATCAGCATCTCCTAAAATTATTGATAATTTAGAATTTGCTTTTTTACTTTTTTCGATTTGATATTCATTTGCACCTTCTTCAAACATGCTTTCATAGAAACTATCAATTTCTTCCAATTTCTTATTATCAAGTATTACTTTTGCTGACCTTCCCTCATAAACTATTGGCACCGTAATTTTATCTTTTACAGAGTCTAACATTGTATAAGTATCCACAACTTCTCCAAATACATTCAATGTTGCGTCTATTGGGGTTCCTGTAAATCCTACATACGTAGCTCTAGGAAATGAATTGTGTAAATATTTTGCAAAGCCATACGTTTCTCTAATTTCATTTTTATTAATCAAAATTTTTTTATCTAAATTTAATTGGCTTCTATGAGCTTCATCTGAAATACAAACAATATTATCTCTATTACTTAACAATTCAGTTCCCTCACTAAACTTTTGGATTGTTGTTAAAAAAACTCCACCGCTTTTTCTATTTTTAAGTAAATCACTTAGTTCATTTCTATCATTAACATTTATTATATTGTCATCACCAATAAAATTTTTTGCATTAATAAATTGTTTCGATATCTGATCATCTAAATCATTTCTGTCAGTTATTATTATTATGGTTGGGTTTTGAAAATCTAAACTTTTCATTAACAATCTAGTTAAAAAAAGCATTATAAAACTTTTACCACTACCTGTGGCACCAGAATAAGTTCCACCTCTTCCATCTCCGTATGGATATCTATTTTTAATTATACTTTTATATAAATTTATAGCTGCATAAAATTGAGGATATCTGCAAATAATTTTTTCATTATTCTTATTAACATCAGGGAAAAAAATAAACGAACTTAAAACTTCTTTTAATCTACTCTTATCAAACAAACCATTTATCATTGAATAAAGTGAGTCCACACCTTCTTTTTCAATTAAATCTGTTTCGTTTATTTTTCTCCAAGCATAAAAAAATTCATAATTTGAAAAACACGAACCCATCTTTGTATTTATCCCATCACTAATTACACAAAACGCATTAAACTTTAGAAGTTCTGGTATATCTCTTTTATATCTCACCAGTAGCTGCCTATAAGCATCATACAAAGTGGCTTCTTCTCTAATTGCGCTTTTGAATTCAAAAACAACTAGCGGCAGTCCATTAACATATAGAATTAGATCTGGGATACGAGTTTCATATCCTTTAATTTCAAGTTGATTTATAATTTTATAATCATTTTTATCTTCATCTGAGTAATCTATTAGCTCTATTAGTATATCTTTTTTAGTTTCATCATCCCTTTTTAGTAAAAATCCATCAGTAACATATTTAATAAATTTTTTGTTACTTTCATACAAATTAGAGGTTGATAATAATGTAAAATTTTTTGTTATTCGTTTAATTTCATCATCTGTAATTTGGTCTTTTTTATATTTATCCAATAAATATTTTTTTAAATCATCATGCAAAATTACCTCAGAATTTTCTCTTAATATTTCATCTCCTCTAAAATAATTAAAACCTTTTTTTTTTAAAAGTTCTATAATTGCTTCTTCTAATTTTTCCTCATTAAAATTTGTCATTATAAATATTTATTATTTAAAATCCCACTTATTGCTATAGGACAGTAATCTTCAATCAATCCTTCAATTTTTTCAAATATTGATTTTCTTTTTTGGAGTGAGTCAGCAATATTAATTATGGACTGTTGGATTTCAATGCTAGGTATAGGTATTTTAACTTCACAAATTTGATCCCAATCAAATGTTTCTCTAGCGCTTCCCCATGAATGGTATCTGGCATATCTATCAAACTCTGCTCTTCTAAACCACAACATCAAATATTCTGGTATAAGTTTTTCTTTATTTTTTACCTCAAAAACTGGGTAAATTTTTGAAACTAAGTAACTTTTTTCAGAGTCATTATAGGCAATAGGAATTTTGTTACCCATTCTGGCAGTATTTGGGTTAAATGAAAATTGTCCAGGTTTAACAACTTTATAATCAGATATGTCAACATCTTTCATGTTGGCTTTTGTTTTTATAAATTTTTTACTTATGGACACACCTCTTACATTTTCTAAAGGTAAATTGTTATTTCTGGTATTAATATTTTCCAGATACTTGTTTAAAGTTATTAATTTATTTTTCTTTAATAAATTTTGTAAATGATGTTCTATAATTAATTCAAAATCATTGTAACTAGAATTTAAAGATTTATGAATTATTTCAAGATTCTTATATATAGATACATAATTATATTGAGCATTAAAATTAGGTATAGGTATTTTAACTTCACAAATTTGATCCCAATCAAATGTTTCTCTAGCGCTTCCCCATGAATGGTATCTGGCATATCTATCAAACTCTGCTCTTCTAAACCACAACATCAAATATTCTGGTATAAGTTTTTCTTTATTTTTTACCTCAAAAACTGGGTAAATTTTTGAAACTAAGTAACTTTTTTCAGAGTCATTATAGGCAATAGGAATTTTGTTACCCATTCTGGCAGTATTTGGGTTAAATGAAAATTGTCCAGGTTTAACAACTTTATAATCAGATATGTCAACATCTTTCATGTTGGCTTTTGTTTTTATAAATTTTTTACTTATGGACACACCTCTTACATTTTCTAAAGGTAAATTGTTATTTCTGGTATTAATTAAATTTATATAATTACCTAACTTATTTAGTTTTGATTTCATGACCAAGTTTTTTAAAAGAATCTAAAAGTTTTTCTTTTGCTTCATTTTCATTATTCAGCATATTTGCAAATTCCTTTTTTATTCTCTTCATCTCGATTTCATAATTCATAGCACTGTCTTTATTTATAAATTCTATATAGTCACTACATTTTAACGAATAATTTTTTTCTTTAAGATCATCAATTTTTACACTTTTACATGTTTCAGCTAAATCTTTGTAATTTGCTCCCTCTTGCCAGGAATGAAATAAGTTTTTTAAATTATTGATGTCTTTATCTTTTAATTCTATGAATCTTTTTTCCACTTCTGATCCCCACTGTCTAAGGTCAGCAAAAAAAATTTGATTTGATCTGTCTCTTAATGCTCTTTTGTTTATTGGATTTTTAAGATTACGAGATTTTTTATTCTTAGTAATTATCCATAGAGTTACACTAATATCAGTTGAATAAAACGTTTCTCTGGGTAGTGTTATAATCCCTTCTATTAAATCATTTTCGATTAATTGTTTTCTAATTTTAAAAGTATCAGGATCATCTAAAGCACCATTAGCAAGTAAAAAACCAGCAGTACCATTTTCTGAAAGTTTGGAAATAATATGCAATACCCACGCATAATTAGCATTACTAACTGGAGGTGTTTCATAACCAGCCCATCTATAATCATTGTTCAATTCATTTTCTGCTCTCCATGCTTTTAAATTAAATGGTGGATTTGCCATTATAAAATCTGCTTTTAATAATTTATGTTGATCTTTAGTAAAACTATCTGCTGCACTATCACCTAGATTTGCAAGTATTCCTCTAACAGCTAAATTCATTCGAGCTAATTTATATGTTGTTGAAATATTTTCCTGACCATAAATAGCAACATTTTTTTTATTACCCTTATGAGCCTCTATAAACTGCATTGACTGAACAAACATACCACCTGTTCCACAACATGGATCGTATATAATTCCTTGATAAGGTTCAATTAATTCGGCAATTAAATTTACCAAACATTTTGGAGTATAAAACTCACCTTTCATGTTTTTTTCTGTAATTGAAAATTGCTTAAGAAAATACTCATAAACTCTACCAACAACATCTTTGGATTTATCTGAAATTAAATCTATATTATTAATGATATCCAACAATGCTGCTAACTTACTATTGTCAATATTAAGTCGAGAAAAATAATTATCTGGTAAAGCTCCTTTTAGAGAGGTATTTTTTTTTTCTATTTCTTTTAAAGCTGTATCAATCTTAATTGATATATCTTTTTGCTTTGCATTTTTAATTATAAACTCCCATCTACATACTTCAGGTAAATAGAAAACATTTTTCATAGCATAAAATTCAATCATATCTAAATATTTCTGCTTTCCTTCTGATATCAATTCATCGTATCTGTCTTTAAAAATATCACCAATATATTTGAGAAAAATTAAACTTAAAACCACATGCTTATACTCACCTGGTTCTACACTGCCTCTAAGTTTAATAGCCGAGTCCCATAATGACTGCTCTATAGTTTTAATTTTTGATTTAGGCATATTTGTTGCATGATTTATACATCCATTTAAGAAAATATGCATATACAATGCGTAGATGGCTTGATTACTGACTCCATCTTTAATAGCTTATTAGTGTTGTGATTGCTTGTGTAAATGAAGATTTAATTTATTTGAGCTAGGTGGGTGTAAATGAAGATTTAATTTATTTGAGCTAGGTGGGTGTAAACGAGATGCTCTACCAACTGAGCTAACCGCCCATAACCAAAATAGTGGTTATATCTCTCAGTCTAATTACGTCAAGATTTATTAATTGTTATAAATCGTAGAAAATTTTTTAAAATCCACCTCTCCAATTATTTTTGGAGTTAAAATTATCTTCCTCTTTTTTTGATATTGGTCTGAATAAATAAAAAATGAGAAAAACTACAACTAATAAAATTATCAATAATTCCATTCTAAATTTTATTGGATACTTGCTTGAGATTTGTCATCTTTTTTAGCTAGATCAACCTCAACCCACTCTGTCTTTTTAAGTTCTTTTGTTAAAGCAATTTTTAAGACTTCATCTGCATATTCTACAGGGGTGATTTTAATTTCGTCTAATATTTTTTTTGGCATATCAACTAAGTCTTTTTCATTTTCTTTTGGAATTAAAACTTCTTTGATTCCAGCTCTGTGGGCTGCTAATAATTTTTCTTTTAAACCACCTATAGGTAATACTTGACCTGTTAAAGTAACTTCACCAGTCATAGCAACGTCTTTTCTAACAGGAATAGTAGTGATCGAAGAAACTATAGATGTAACCATTGCTATACCAGCTGATGGTCCATCTTTTGGAGTTGCTCCTTCAGGAACATGAATATGAAAATCTTTTTTTTCAAACAATGGTGGAATAATTCCATATTCTAAACACTTTGATCTCACAAATGATTTTGCGGCTTTTACAGACTCTTGCATAACATCACCTAACTTACCTGTAATTTGCATTCTACCTTTTCCTGGCATTGTTACAGTTTCTACTTTTAAAATTTCTCCACCATATTCAGTCCAAGCTAGGCCGGTTACAATTCCAACTCTATTTTCAGTTTCTAGTTCTCCAAATTTATACTTTGGAACTCCAAGAAAATCAGGTAAATTTTTAGTTTCAATGTTGACTTCTTTCTCCTCACCAGAAACCACTTTTTTAACAACTTTTCTAGCAACTTTTGAAATTTCTCTCTCAAGATTTCTTACTCCAGATTCTTTCGTATAACTTCTAATTATTTCTTTAATTATGTCATTACCTATTTTCATTTCATTTTCTTTAACACCATTATCTTTTATCTGTTTAGGTAGAAGATACTTATTAGCAATATTAATTTTTTCATCTTCTGTATAGCCAGCTAATCTAATTACTTCCATCCTGTCTAATAAAGGTGGTAAGATGTTTAAAGTATTTGCAGTCGTAACAAACATCACATCTGATAAATCATAGTCGACTTCAAGATAATGATCATTAAATGATGTATTTTGTTCTGGGTCTAAAGCTTCTAATAAAGCTGAAGAGGGATCACCTCTGTAATCATTACCAATTTTATCAATTTCGTCTAACAAGATTAGTGGATTTTTTGTTCCAGCTTTTTTCATCATCTGAATTATTTTTCCAGGTAAAGATCCAATATAAGTTCTTCTATGACCTCTTATTTCAGCTTCATCTCTCATACCACCCACTGACATTCTAACAAATTCTCTATTAGTAGCTCTAGCAATTGATTTTCCTAAAGATGTTTTTCCAACACCAGGCGGACCGACTAAACATAATATTGGTCCCTTAATTTTGTCCATTCTTTTTTGAACAGCTAAAAATTCAATTATTCTCTCTTTAACTTTTTCTAATCCAAAATGATCTTTATCAAGAACGTTCAATGCTTTGGTTAAATCTATATCTACTTCACTTTTTTTGTACCAAGGAAGTTCTGTCATCCAATCTAAATAATTTCTAACGACTGTTGCTTCAGCTGACATAGGACTCATATTTTTTAATTTTTTAAGTTCTTGTAAGCATTTTTTTTCAACTTCTTTAGGCATCTTTGATTTGAGAATAGCTTTATTTAGACTAGCACTTTCATCTTTACCATCTTCAATTTCACCTAATTCCTTTTGGATAGCTTTTAATTGTTCATTTAAATAGTATTCTCTTTGAGTTTTTTCCATCTGAGTTTTTACTCTGCCACGAATTCTTTTTTCAACACCAATAATGCTTGTCTCGTTTTCCATTATTTTGACAATTGAATTTAATCTTTTTTTAACATCTGCAGTTTCGAATATTTGTTGTTTTTCAGATATTGTAGCTGTTATGTGTGATGCAATATTATCAGCAATTTGAGAAGGGTCTTTTAATTGCTTAATAGTATTTATAGTTTCATTTGATATTTTTTTATTTATGGATGTAAGCTTTTCTAATCTTCTTAAAGCTGTCGCTGCTAAAGGATATAAGTCTTCATCTTTATTAACCACATCGTTGTATGGGGTGAAATCACAATTAATAAATTTTTCATTATCTTTAAAATCAAGTAACTTTACTCTTTTGACACCTTCGACTAGAACTTTTACAGTTCCATCAGGTAATTTTAAAAGCTGAAGAATATTTCCCTCACAACCGTATGTAAAAATATCTGTTTTTTTTGGATCATCGATTTCAGAATTTTTTTGAGTGACTAAGATTATTTTTTTATCTTTTTTCATTACTTCATTTAAAGCTGAAATAGATTTGTCTCTCCCTACAAATAATGGAATTACCATGCTAGGAAAAACTACAATATCTCTTAGAGGAAGTAGTGGTAGTGAAATTTTAACGTCCATGACCTTAAATATGGATATTATAATTTATATTGCAATACCTTTTTCTAACTTATTAAGGATATTAAGCCGCTGTAGTCTTGTTTGTCTTGGATTTGTTGTCAGTTTTTGAGTGAACGATTATTGGCTGAGACTGACCTTTTACCGCAGAGGCATCAACTATTACCTCTTCTATATTTTCTTGACTAGGTAAGTCATACATAGTTTTCAATAGAATATTTTCTAATATTGATCTTAGACCCCTAGCTCCAGTTTTTTTCTTAATTGCTTTAAGTGCTATTTCTTTTAAAGCATTATCTCTGAAAGTTAATTTTGCACCATCCAGTTTGAATAATTCTTGGTATTGTTTTATTAATGAATTTTTTGGTTCTCCTAAAATCTTAATTAAAGATTTTTCATCCAAATCTTCTAAAGTCGCAATCATTGGTAATCGACCTATAAATTCTGGTATTAAACCATATCTTAATAAATCTTCTGGTTCTAGACCTTTCATCCATTCACCTGTTTTTTTATCTAGTGTATTTTTAACATCAGCCCCAAAACCAATTGAAGTTCCTTTGTCTCTTTGAGAAATAATTTTATCAAGACCTGCAAAGGCACCACCACATATAAAAAGAATATTAGTTGTATCAACTTGTAAAAATTCTTGTTGAGGGTGTTTTCTTCCTCCTTGAGGTGGAACACTTGCAACTGTCCCCTCCATAATCTTTAATAAAGCTTGCTGAACACCTTCGCCAGAAACATCTCTTGTTATTGAAGGGTTCTCTGATTTTCTACTTATTTTATCAACCTCATCTATATAAACAATTCCTCTTTGAGCTTTTTCAACATTGTAATCTGCTGCTTGCAATAATTTTAAAATAATATTTTCAACATCTTCCCCTACGTAACCAGCTTCAGTGAGTGTAGTTGCATCAGCCATAGTAAAAGGTACATCAAGAATTCTTGCTAAAGTTTGAGCTAGTAAAGTTTTTCCACATCCTGTAGGTCCTACCAAAAGAATGTTTGATTTTGCGAGTTCAACATTTTTACTTGTTTTATTTTCATAATTTAATCTTTTATAGTGATTATGAACTGCAACTGATAAAACTTTTTTTGCGTGTGCTTGACCAATTACATAATCATCTAATACTGAACAAATTTCTTTTGGTGAAGGAAGTCCATCTTGATGTTTTACAAAAGTATCTTTACTTTCTTCCTTAATAATATCCATACATAATTCAACACATTCATCACAAATAAAAACTGTAGGACCAGCTATAAGTTTTCTTACTTCGTGTTGACTCTTTCCACAGAAAGAACAGTAAAGGATATTTTTATTATTAGTGCTCATAAATTTTATAACGAATCAATTTAATTACTTTATTATAAGAAGTAGTTACTAATCAAGTTTCGAATAAGTTAAAATCAATATATGGTATTTTAAGATCTTTTTTCTACCACTTCATCTATTAATCCAAAAGATTTTGCTGCATCAGCAGTCATGAAATTATCTCTCTCTAGAGCTAACTTTATTTCCTCTACTGTTTTTCCTGTATGTTTTGAATAAATTTCATTTAATCTTTTTTTCAAAGATAAAACCTCATTCGCATGAATTTCTATATCAGTTGCTTGACCTTGAAAACCTGCAGATGGTTGATGAACCATTATCCTAGAATTTGGTAATGAAAATCTTTTACCTTTTGTTCCTGCTGAAAGTAAGAATGAACCCATTGATGCTGCTTGACCAATGCATAAAGTAGAAATATCAGGCTTAACATATTGCATTGTATCATATATTCCAAGGCCAGCAGTGACTAATCCCCCTGGACTATTGATGTACAGATAAATTTCTTTTTTGGGATCTTCCGCCTCTAAAAACAAAAGCTGTGCAGTTACCAATGAAGCAACATTGTCATTAATCTGACCAGTTAAAAAAATAATTCTTTCTTTTAATAGTCTTGAATAAATATCATATGCACGTTCACCTTTACTTGATTGTTCAACAACCATAGGAACTAAAGTACTCATAAATTCAGATATTTTGTTTGTCATAAGTTGATTCGTTTTACTTATACAACTTGCGATTACTTTTTGCTAACTTTTTTTGATTTTTTAACTGAAGGTTTAATTTTTGTCGATTTAGGCTTAGTTTTATTGCTACTTAACTTTTTATCTTCAACTTTTTTTTCATCCTTATTGGGATGGCTGTATTCTTGTAGTTGAGATTGTTTTAAAATTTTTTCTGCTTCATCTTTTGAAATTTCTTTTTTATTAGGCTTAGCTTTTTCTTTAATTAACTTGAGAATTTTTTCCTCATATACGGTTCCTCTTAAACTAGAGAGTGCTGAAGGATTCTTTTGATAAAAATCCATTACCATTTTTTCTTGTCCTGGCATCATTCTTATTTGCTTTTGAACTTCAGCTTGTAATTCTTGTTCTGTAACTTTAATTTGATTTTTTTCTCCAAATTCATTTAAAACTAACCCTACTTTAATTCTTTTTTTTGCAACCTCTTCAAAATTTTTTCTACTTTTTTTTGCATCTTCTTCAGACATTCCTTGTGATAAAATTTTAATTTCATCCTCAATTAAATTTTCAGGAATTTCAGAAACCTTAAATTTTTCTATTTCTTTTAATATTTGATTTTTTGAAAGACGGTCTAAAGAATTTGTATACTCATCGTTTATTTGTTTTGATATCAAAGATTTAAGATCTTTAAGATCTTTCGCACCTAAATTTTTAGCAAACTCATCATCTATTTTAGTTTCTTCTGGGTTTTTAATAGTTGAAATTTTACAAACAAATTTTGCTTTTTTATTTATCAATTCTTTTTCAGGAAAATTTTCAGGTAATACAGCTTCTACAGTTTTTTCATCTCCTTTTTTTACGCCTAATAACTGTTTGTCAAAACCTTTTAAAAATAAATCTTTACCTAGAGTAAGCTGAGTATTTTTACC
>QBYE01000016.1 GCA_003282985.1 Pelagibacteraceae bacterium AG-325-E08 | reverse complement strand
GATGAGAAGCTTTAATTATTTCTTTTGGACCATTTTTTGTCCCTCCACCATAGCTTACAGTTTTTTCCAGACCAAAAGGGACTATCACAACTCGCTCTCGAAAATTGAACTTATTATCAACTCCTAAAAAACCATTTTTATTTGATAAATATTTCAAGTTATTATCCAAATATTTTTGAGAAATTTTTTCTTTCTCTATTTTTCCACTCAGCCTTATGATAGGCATCACTAGCAATTAATGGAAGTACACTTGTAGCTTCTGCAAAAACCATTTGTTCTTTAGTTACATCAACTTTACCCCAAGAACTAGCCTCTTTTAAAGTTGAACTACTACAAGCTCCATCTCTAGAATCAGCTACAGTAATTTGTACAGCATATTTATGCATATCAACTTCTTTTCCTAAAAGCTCAGCACATATCACAGTATCTTGAATAAAATTTTTTGGCACCCCTCCGCCAATCATAAATAAACCAGAACCTTTTGATTGGATTTTAATTTCAGTTAACTCTCTGAATTCTCTTATCGAGTCAATAGTCATATGTTTTTTTGGATTTTTTTCTTGATGAATTACTAATCCAAAACCTGCACTAGAGTCAGTGAAAGCAGGGCAAAATATTGGAACATTATTGTCATATGCTGTTTCAATTAAAGAGTCTTTTTTAACAGAGTTTTTTTTTAAATACTTACCCATTTCATGTATAAATTCCCTTGAAGTATAACTTCTAGGCTCCAAATTATCTGCTATCTCAGAAATTTTTTTATCACAAATTTGTAACTCTTCTTCGTCTATATAAGTGTCATAAATTCTATCAATGTAGTTTTTTCTTAGCTCAGTATCATCTTGAAATTGGGATCCTCGATAATGCTTGAAACCCAAAGCTTCAAAAAAATCCATATCTATTATTGATGCTCCGGTCGCAACAATAGCATCTACCATATTGTATTTTACCAGATCTTTATATATGTTCATACATCCAGCTGCAGAAGTAGAGCCAGCCAAAGTTAAAAATATCGTACACTCTTTATCTCTCAACATTTCATTATATATATTTGCTGCATTAGCAGTTTCTCTAGATACAAATGACATTTTTTCCATAGATGAAATAATCTTTCTGGCATCGAAAGATGTAATATCTATATGCTCTACAGGATCTTTTAAAAAATCTTTCTTACTATTATGACCTAAGCTTTTATTCTTTGACATTAAGCAACCAATGTTGCTTTATTAATCTCTTTATCATAAAGAGTCATTATTGGTTTATCTTCAACTTCATAAATTTCATCTGAAAAGAATCCATTGAATTGAGTTCTAAAGGTTAAACCATAAGCACCTAATTGACCTAATTCTATATAATCATTTTCCTTAATGTTATTTGGAAGAAGGAAAGGACCTTTCATATAATCCATGCTATCACAAGTTGGACCATAAAAATCAAAAGCTGTTAATTTTTTTGAAATAATTTTATTAGAATTATCTTTTATCATTTTAGAAGGGAAAACTATATTTGGAGTACCTGCATCAAAAAGTGTTCCATAGGTTCCATCATTTATATAAAGCTTATGTTTTTTTTTAAGGTCAACTCTTACTATAGTTGAACCACTTTCAGCAACCAAAGCTCTTCCAGGCTCACAAATAATTTCTGGCATATTATCTAATTTCAAATTATCTAAACTTCTTTTAATTTCTTCTAAGTAATTATCTAGAGACTGAGGAATTAAATCTGGATATATTGTTGGGAAACCTCCACCTACATTAATATAATTAGGTATAATTTTTGTTTTCTTAATTATATTTCCTATTTCAGCAATACCTTTAGTATAAGAGATTGGATGCATACATTGTGACCCAACGTGAAAACTTAATCCAATTTTATTTGAATTTTGTTTAACTAATCTTAACAATCCTGAAGCTTCAGAACTTAAAGCACCAAATTTTTTAGATAAGTCTATTTCAGCATGTTCATTTGATACTGCAACTCTTACAAATAATTCAAGATCTTTAGCATTATTAGTACTTTCAATAATTTTTATTAATTCATCTTTTGTATCTAAAGCAAATGTTTTAATACCAAACTTTAAGTAAGCCTCTTTAATACTTTCTCTACTCTTAACTGTGTGCATATAAGAACATTTAGCAGTTTGGCTAAATTTTCTAACTGCCTTTATTTCTGGTATAGAGGCCACATCAAATTGGTCTATTCCACTTTTTATAAGAGTTTTAATAACTTCCTCATGAGGATTAGTTTTTACTGCATATAAAATTTTTCCTGGAAATTTTTTTTGAAAGTAGTTTGAGGCAGAAAGAATAGAATTCTTTCTGATACAATAAACCGGCTTATCAGGTCTCAGTTGATTTACCAATTCCTCAACTGATTTAAATTTTTGCATTAAAAATGCCCCCCAAAAAAATTTAACAAAAAAAAGTCTTTTAATTATTTAAAAAACTTTAGTATTTGCAGCAATTAATTGAATAGTTGCTTAATGTAAAGCAAATAATTTCCTATTGAATTGTGGAAAAAAGTATCCATATATGAGTTATGAAAAACGAAGCACCACTTCAAAATTTAGCTGATTTTGAGAATAAATCATTGTTAATAGTCGATGACGATAACCCTTTTAGGGAAAGATTAGCTAGGGCTATGGAAAAGAAGGGTTTTGAGGTTATTCAAGCAGAGGGTGTGCAAAAAGGGATAGATTCCGTTAAAGCTAAAAAACCTGGTTTTGCAGTAGTTGACTTAAGATTAGCAGATGGCAATGGATTAGAAGTTGTCAAAGAAATACAAACATCCAATTCAGATAGCAGAATCATCATGCTAACTGGTTATGGTAACATACCTACAGCAGTTGCTGCTATTAAAGAGGGTGCTATTGACTATTTAGCTAAGCCAGCAGATGCTGAAGATGTAGAAAAAGCTTTATTAGCTGATCCATCAAAAAAGGCTGCTCCACCTGAAAATCCAATGTCAGCAGATAGAGTTAAGTGGGAACATATTCATAGAGTATTTGAGCTATGTAACCGGAATGTATCTGAGACAGCAAGAAGACTTAAGATGCATAGAAGAACCCTACAAAGAATTCTCTCAAAAAGATCTCCTAAATAAATTTTCTTAATTTTAAAAGTTTTTTAGCTAAAACAGTTAAAAGTGCTATCTTAGTAAACTCAGCTAATAAAAATGGTGTAACACCTAATTGTACAAGTGGCTTATCCCATCCAATAAGCACTCCCAACCAAACAACACCCAAGATATATATTGTTGAGACTGATAAAATTAATTTAGATAAAATCATGAAATAATTATCTTTGGTTGTTATAAAAGACGCTAAAAAACACGCAGACATAAATCCTATTAAATAACCCATAGTTGGACCAGTAAAGTAAATTAAACCCACTCCTCTTTCAGGAGAGTTAGAAAAAACAGGTATCCCAGCAATACCCTCAATTAAATATAAACCGACAGTAGCAATAGCTATTTTATACCCAAAGCTAATCCCTAAAAATAATACAACAAATGTTTGCATAGTCATTGGCACAGGGTAGAAAGGAATTTTAATTTTTGCTGAAATAGCTAGAATTATTGACCCAAAAAAAATAACAAGTAGTGATTTAATTATTTGTGATTGAGTATTTTGCTTTATAAGTTCCATAAAAAATAATACTCTTATTTCCATCTATAATCTATATTAATTTTTAATGAGTAAAATTCAAAAAACAGATCATTTTTATCTTATTGATGGATCAGGATATATATTTAGAGCTTATTATGCATTACCTCCTTTAACAAGAAAGAGCGATGGATTACCAACAGGAGCGGTTAGTGGCTTTTGTAGTATGTTATTCAAACTTCTTGAAGACTCAAAATCAAATGAAAACAAACATAAACCGACTCATTTTGCAGTAATTTTTGATTCTGCTAGAAAAACTTTCAGAAATGAAATTTATAGTGACTATAAAGCTAATCGCTCAGAAGCACCAGATGATTTAGTTCCTCAGTTTGAATATATAAGAAAATCTGTATTAGCTTTTAATTTACCTTCAGTTGATCTTATTAATTATGAAGCTGATGACTTAATAGCAACATATGTAGATCAAATTTTAAAAAAAGGGGCAAAAGTTACAATTGTTTCTTCTGATAAAGATTTAATGCAGTTATTTAAAAATAAGGTTCGAATTTTTGATCCAATGAAGAATAAATTTATTTCTGAAGAAGATGTTCAAAATAAATTTGGTGTTGATCCGAGCAAAGTAATTGATGTTCAAGCTTTAGCCGGAGATAGCAGCGATAATGTTCCAGGTGTTCCCGGGATAGGAGTGAAAACAGCAGCAGAATTAATTAATAAGTACGGTAATTTAGAAAAACTCTTAAAATCTGCTCATGAAATTAAGCAGAATAAAAGAAGAGAAACATTAATTGAAAATAAAGATAAAGCTTTAATTAGTAAACAATTGGTGACATTAAAACATGATGCTCCAGTTAACATAACTCTATCTGAGTTCAAATTAAAAGAAATAGACAAGGATAAACTTTTTAAATTTTTGAGAGAGATGGAGTTTAATAGACTTCTTAGTTCAGCAATATCTAAATACGGAGAACCAGATTTAGAAGGTATTAAAAATGAAACTGTCTCTAAAAAAACTCTGAATTCAATCAATAAAAAAAATTATCACCTAATTAAAGACCCAAAAGAAATTGATGATTGGATCAATGAAGCAGAGGAAGTTGGAGAGGTTGCTGTTGATACAGAAACAAGTTCTCTAGATCCACACCAAGCTGATTTAATTGGAGTTTCTTTGAGTTCTAAAATTGGTAAAGCGTGCTACATCCCATTAGGTCATAATTCACAAAAAAATTTAAATAAAGAATTAGTTTTAAAAAAATTAAAACCCTTGCTTGAAGATTCGAGTATAAAAAAAATTGGTCAAAATATTAAATTTGATTTTATTGTTTTATTTAAACATGGAGTCACCATTTCTACTATGGAAGATACAATGCTAATGTCTTATGTTTTAGATGCTGGAAAAAATAGACATAACATGGATTCATTATCAGAAATTCATTTAAATCATAAGACAATTGCATTTAAAGATTTAGTAGGAACTGGAAAAAAAGAAATTAATTTTAAGGATGTAAATGTAGAAAAAGCAAAAGATTATGCTGCTGAAGATGCTGATATAACTTTTAGATTATACAAAAAATTTCATAAAAGTCTTAAAGATGAGAAAATGGTAAATATTTATGAACTTTTTGAAAAACCAATGATAAAAATTTTAGCTTTTATGGAAATAGAGGGTATTAAAATAGATAATAAGTTTTTAAAAATTTTATCGTCTAAATTTGAAAAAAAAATAGAGAAAATCCAAAAAGATGTTTTTAAAATATCAAAAAAAGAATTTAATATTGCGTCTCCAAAACAACTCGGGGAAATTTTATACAATGAACTGAAAATAGCAGATTTAAAAAAAACAAAAAAAGGTAGTTTTGCTACAAGCGCATCAGTACTAGAAGATCTTGCTTTCAAAGGACATGAATTTCCTCAGTTAGTTTTAGATTGGAGGCAGGTTTCTAAATTAAAAAATACTTACTCAGACTCTCTTCCTGAACATATTAATCCTTTGACAAATAGGGTTCATACCTCATTTTTACTTGCTGCAACCACTACCGGTAGATTAGCATCAAGTGATCCTAATTTACAAAATATACCAATTAAAAGTGAAGATGGCAGAGATATAAGAAAATCGTTTATAGCAGAAAAAGACAATGTTTTAATTTCTGCAGATTATAATCAAATTGAAATGAGAATTTTAGCAGATTTAGCTGATGTGAAAGAACTCAAAAAAGCATTTAAAAATAATGAGGACATTCATTCATTAACTGCAAGTCAAATATTTAATACAGAAATTAAAAAAGTAGATCAAGATCAAAGAAGAAAAGCAAAAGCAATAAATTTTGGTATTATTTATGGAATATCTCAATACGGTTTAGCTAAACAAATAAATGTGTCTAATTATGAAGCTGAAGAATTTTTAAATTCATATTTTGCAAAATTTCCAGAAATCAAAGTTTATATGGATCAAACGATCAAATTTTGTAGAAAAAATGGTTATGTAAATAATATCTTTGGAAGAAGATCACATTTTATAAATATTAATGATAAAAATTATAATGTAAGAAATTTTCAAGAGCGAGCTGCTATTAATGCACCAATCCAGGGTTCAGCTTCTGAAATAATGAGATTAGCAATGATAAGATTAGAAAAAAGATTAAACGAGCAAAAAAATCAAGATACTAAGATGCTTTTACAGATACATGATGAATTGATTTTTGAAACACCAAAATTGGGGGCTGAAAAAATAAGAAAAATAATAACTGAAGAAATGACAAGTGTAGTAAATAGTGACCAACATTCATTCTCTATTCCGTTAACTGTAGACTTAAATATTGGTGATAACTGGGGTTCACTTCACTAATTTTAATTTGATTGCCCAAATTAGAACAATTTAGTATTTTTATAAGTAGAGTATGGACAAACAAACAATAGCTTTAATAGATGATGATAGAAACATACTAACAAGTTTAAGTATAGCTTTAGAGAAAGAAGGTTTTAAAGTGCAAACTTACATAGATGGGGAAAGTGCTTTAATAGGATTAACCAGAACACCACCAGATTTAGCTATAATAGATATAAAAATGCCAAAAATGGATGGTGAAGAATTATTAAAAAAATTAAGAAAAAAAACTTCCTTACCAGTTATATTCTTAACTTCTAAAGATGATGAAATAGATGAATTGCTTGGTTTAAAATTAGGTGCAGATGATTTTGTAAAAAAGTCTGGGGGATTTTCTATTAAAGTATTAATTGAAAGAATTAGAGTCCAGCTTAGAAAAAAAGATACGAAAGATTCAATAGAAGAAAATAAAAGTATAATTTCTCACGGAAAATTAAAGCTCGATCCATCACAATTAGAATGCGAGTGGGACGGAAAACAACTTCCTGATAAATTAACTACGACAGAATTTTTATTAGTGAAAGAATTAGCAAAAAGACCCGGAATTATCAAAGAAAGAGCACAATTAATGGATATAGCTTATAGGGAAGATACGGATATAGAAGATAGAACTATTGACAGTCATGTTAAAAGAATAAGAAAAAAATTTAAAAAAGTTGATCCTGAATTTTCAGCTATTGAAACAAGATATGGAAGTGGATATAGGTGGAATGTTAGCTAATGCTAAGCAATCTTCTTAAAAATTTATCTATATTAAAAAAATTTTTATTTATTAATTTTATTTTTTTTACAATTATAGGTTTGTTTACATTTGCCTATATTAAAAATGTTCAACCAAAATTGATTAAAAAAAAATCATCTAACCATATAGAAGTAATTAACAATACAATTGATAATTTGATAAGACTAGATGTTGAATTTGTTGAAGAGGATGTTAGAAAATTTTTATTTTCAACAAGATTTCTTTTTCAAAGTCTCGATAGAGTTATATTTTTCGACAAAGAACTAAATTTAGTTGGTGATACTGACACTTTAGATTTAGACCCAAGATCATTTCAAAAAAGGTTAGATAAAATTGAATTAGAAATACTTAATCAAAAAAAGACTGAGGAAATTGCTGAAAAAAAAAATATTGATATAGGAACTGAAAATAGTGTTTCTTTAAAAGATATATTATTTAATTATGCTGGATCAAAAAATTTTGGTACTCATTTTACCTTCACTCAAGAGGAATTTAATAAGTTTAATTTAATAACAATTAAAAATGTAATGAAAAATAGTCAAAATATTGGTTTTCTAGCAATTACTGAAAATGCTAATGATATTAAGGCGGCAATAGAGGAAAGAGAAAGTTTTATACTCAGAACAGCTATTGCGGTTGGTTTAGTAATATTAATTTTTTCATTTGTTTTGAATAGATATTTTCTTAAACCAATTAAAAATTTAGTAAGTTATACAAAAACTATTAAAAATAAAAATCCTAAAACAACTAATATTGATACATTAAAACTTAGAAATGATGAGCTAGGACTATTATCAAATTCTTTAGATGATATGACATTAGAATTACAAAAAAGGATTTCACAGGCAGAAAATTTTTCAACTGACCTTGTTCATGAAATAAGAAATCCCCTAGCATCTTTAAAAAGTGCTTCTGAAATTTTACATGATACTACCGATGTAAATCAAAGAATTAAACTAATAGATATTTTAAGCCATGATGTACAAAGAATCGAAAGATTAATTACTGATTATTCTCAAATGTTAAAAGATGAAGTAGCACTAAGTAAAGAAAAAATTAAAAAAATAGATATTGAACCAATTATAAAATCTGTCGTGGATGACTTTAATAATATTTATAAACTTAAAAGAGGAATTAATATTTCTTACGAAAATGATAAAAAAAATAAGTATTTTATTAATGGAATTGAAAATCGTGTTGAACAAATAGTGGCCAATCTACTGGAAAATGCAATTTCATTCAGCGATGATAATAAAAACGTGACTGTAAAAATTGCAAAAACGAATGAAGATAAAGTGATCATTAATGTATTGGACCAAGGTGAAGGCTTTAAAGAAAAAGATACTAATAAAATATTTAGAAGATTTTACAGCAATAGACCAGATAAATTTGGAGAACATTCTGGTCTAGGATTGAACATAGTTAAAAACTTGGTTGAATTGCACAATGCTTCAATCAAAGCTACCAATAGAAAAGATCAAAAGGGTGCAAGTATGGAAATTATATTTCCGAAGGTATAAAGAGTTCTATTGATTAATTAATACTTTATTGCTAGAAGACCCTCCATGGAAGATTTCAAAGTAAAAGATATATCAGAAGCAGAATTTGGCAGAAAAGAAATTTCAATTGCTGAAAGTGAAATGCCCGGATTAATGGCGTTGAGAGAAGAATATTCTGGTAAATCACCATTAAAAGGAGCAAAAATTATAGGATGTTTGCACATGACAATCCAAACTGCAGTTTTAATTGAAACACTAGTAAATTTAGGAGCTGAAGTTAGATGGTCATCTTGTAATATTTTTTCTACTCAAGATCATGCAGCAGCAGCAATAGCAAAAGCAGGTATTCCAGTATATGCATGGAAGGGTGAAACTGAAGAGGAATACCTTTGGTGCATTAAACAAACCATTACAGGTAATAAAGAATGGAAACCAAATATGCTTCTAGATGATGGAGGAGACCTTACTGCCATAATGCATAATGAGTATAAGGAATTATTAAAGAATGTAAAAGGAGTTTCAGAAGAAACAACTACTGGAATTAAAGCACTTAACAAAATGGAGAAAGATAAATCTCTTTTAGTTCCAGCAATCAATGTAAATGATTCCGTAACTAAATCTAAATTTGATAATTTATATGGTTGTAGGGAAAGTTTAGTTGATGGAATTCGAAGAGCCACTGATGTAATGATGTCAGGCAAAATTGCTATTGTAGCTGGATTTGGTGATGTAGGAAAAGGAAGTGCTGCATCTTTAAGACAAAGTGGAGCTAGAGTTTTAGTTACAGAGGCAGATCCTATATGTGCGTTGCAAGCAGCCATGGAAGGTTATGAAGTAGTTTTAATGGAAGAAGCAATTAGTAAAGCTGATATTGTTGTAACCGCAACAGGTAATAAAGATATTGTAACAGCAGATCATATGAGAGATATGAAGGATAGAGCTATATTATGCAATATTGGCCACTTTGATAATGAAATTCAAGTAGAAGCTCTAAAAAATTATAAGTGGACAGAGGTAAAACCCCAAGTTCATGAGATAGAGCTACCTAGTAAAAAAAGAATAATTCTTTTAGCAGAAGGAAGATTGGTCAATCTAGGATGTGCAACTGGACACCCTAGTTTTGTAATGAGTGCATCTTTTACAAATCAAGTAATAGCCCAAATAGAACTTTGGAATAATCACAAAAATTATGAAAATAAAGTTTATGTTTTGCCAAAACATCTTGATGAAAAAGTAGCAACTTTACACTTAAAAAAAGTGGGAGCAAAGCTAACCAAACTATCTAAAGACCAAGCTGACTATATAAGTGTTGGAGTAGAGGGTCCATTTAAACCTAATGCATATCGCTACTAGCAGTGAGAAAATAGATTTATCCTCAAAAGAAAAAACAGAGAAATTAGCCGCTAGGTTTTTTAAAAAAATTAAGCCAGGTGATACAGTTTTTTTATATGGAGAAATGGGGGTAGGTAAAACAACATTTATAAGATATCTAATTAATAAATTCCAAAAGGAGAGTAAATTAGGAATAACTGAAGTCACTAGTCCTACATTTAATTTACTCAACGAATATAAAATTAATGATGTAAAAATAAATCATTATGATTTATTTAGACTAAAATCCATCGAAGAAATTAAGAATTTGGATTTGTTTGAAAATAACTCAAAAGTAATTACATTAATCGAATGGCCAGAAATTATTGAGAAAAGACCAGATAATTTGATAGAATTAATTTTTAAATATGAAGAAAATCATCAAAAAAGATCTTTACAAATTAAAGGTATAAACCTTTAGTTTCTTAGATGAAAAATTTAAAAAAAATAAAAGGTGACGCCTCTTTAAGAAAATTTTATAGAAAAAAAAATAAAGATTACTCCTCAATAATAGTTTTTTGTAAAAAAGATAAATTTAAGAATCTTCTTGTATATGAAGCAATAAATAAGGAGTTAAACAAAAATAAAATTTTAGCTCCATGTTTAATTAATGAAAAGTATAATCAAAATTATATTGAAATTCAAGATTTTGGTAATCAAACAGTTTTTAAAATTTTGAATAAAAAAAGAAATAATAATAAATTCATTTATTTTAAAAAGGTAATTAGTACATTAAATCAAATACAATCTATCAAAACTAAAAGTATAAAAAATTTTAAAAATAAAAAATATAAAATTCCTAAATATAAAAAGGACATATTAATTGAGGAAGCAAATTTATTTTGTGAGTGGTATGTTAAAAAAAATTTATCAAAAAATACTAAAGGAGAATTCTCAAGAAAGTTCAAAAAAATAATTAAAAAGTTGACTTCAAATTTAAAATTAAAAAATGATGTATTTGTTCATAGAGATTTTCATGTTTCAAATTTAATGTTAGTAGAAAATCAAATAGGCGTAATTGATAGCCAAGATGCTTTAATAGGGAACAAAGCATATGATTTAGCATCCCTTATAGACGATGTTAGGTTTAGAACCTCTATTTCATTAAAAGAAAAAATTTATAACTATTACATTAAAAATCACTTAAAATTAGAAAAACGGAAGTTCAAAAATGATTTTGAAATATTATCAATTTTAAGAAATCTTAAAATTATTGGAATATTTACACGTCTTGCAATGAGAGATCGTAAAAAAAAATATCTTAAGTTAATACCACATGCATGGGACCTAATAGCTATAAGAATAAACAAAAATAAAATATTTAGTGAACTAAAAAACTTGATTAATGAAAATTTTGAAAAAAAATTAAATGAAAATTGACACAGCATTAATATTATGTGCAGGCTTAGGTAAGAGATTAAATCCATTAACTTTAGGTACTCCAAAACCTCTACTTAAGTTGAATAACATAACTATTTTAGAAAGTTGTATTAATACTATTATTAAAATAGGAGTTAAAAGAATCATACTGAACACTTTTCATTTAGGTGATCAAATTTTTGATTTCGTAAATAAAAAAAACTTTAAAATTGATATTGATATAGTTGAGGATGGATCAAAGATTTTAAACACAGGTGGTGGAATATTAAATATGATTAGACATTCTAAGGATGAAAACTTTATTATTTTTAACCCAGATACATTATGGAATGAAATTTACATTGAAGAAATTGATAAGATGAAAAATTTTTATTTCGAAAATCAATTAAATAATTTACTTTTGGTAGTTAATAAAAAGTTAAGTTTTGACAATAACTTAACTGGTGATTTTGAATTGAAAAGTGGTTCATTAAAAAAAAATGATAACAAAAATTTCATTTATATTGGTTGTCAAATTTTGAATAAAGATCTTTTTAAAAATCATGAAATAATAAATTTTTCAATTTCAGAAATTTGGGACAAATTGTTAGAAAAAAATATATTAAATGGATTCGAAAGTATTAATAAATTTTACCATTTAGCTAATTTAGAAACATTCAAAAAACTAAAAGATCTCTAGCTCGTTCTTTATCGAGATACTCACAAGAGATTATTTGTTCTTCTTTGTTTATTTCGATTATCAAAGGGTTTCCAGTAGGTATTTCCAAACTTGATATTTTATTGTTATCCAATTTGAATAAATATTTACATAATGCCCTAATAGAATTGCCATGGGCTGAAATTAAAATATTTTTGTTAGTTAATTTTTTTTTAATCTCATTTTGATAATATTTTAAAACTCTTTCATAAGTATCTTTCAGAGACTCAGTATTTGGAATTAAATTTTGAGATATTTTGCTGTATGTTTCAATATTTATTGGATGATAAGGACTTTCCTTACTTAGTGGATCTGGCTTAATGTCCCAAGATCTCCTGAATTCAAGGACCTTATTTTCACCAATTTTCTTACCCATCTCAATTTTGTTTAGACCTGTAAGAGCCCCATAATGTCTTTCGTTAAGTTCCCAAGCTTTAGTAAAACTTTTATTATCTTCCAAAACTGTCTGTATTATTTCTAAAGTTTTATTTGCTCTTAGTTGAAGAGATGAATAGTAAAAATCTATATCAATTTCTTTTTTTTTAATTAGGAGGCCAGCTTTCTCAGCTTCTTGTTTTCCTTGATCCGTGAGGTCTACATCAACCCAACCAGTGAATCTTTTTTCAAGATTCCAAATACTCTGACCATGTCTTACTAATATTAAAAAACTCATATTGTTATTTTTAAAATATATTTGTAAATAAAACTATATAATTCAATTATGAAATTTTTTTCTAATTATAAGATAATCTTTTATAGTATAAATATTTCATTAATTATTTTATATCTTTTTCCAGGAAGTATTTTTGGTTGTATTTTTTTGAATGATTGTAGCATTCAACCTCAAATTATACCAGACTTTGCTGAGATTTCTTCGAATCATTTATATGCATTTTTTATAGTTTCAATTTTTGGTTATTTGACTTTTTTAAAAGATAAACAAATTAAATATTTAATTATTTATTTAACCTTATTAGCAATATTGCTTGAAATTTGTCATTTGTTTATACCACAAAGAAGTTTCCAATGGCCTGATTTGTTTGGAAATTTATTAGGTGTCTTTGTTGTAATTTTTTTCAAGAATCTTATAAATGAATATGGGTTTTTTGAAAAATAAATTAATACTTTTAATATTTTTTTTATTAACAGAATGTTCTTCAATTCCTAATAATACAGCTAACAGCTGCTCAATTTTTGATCAGAGATATTTGTGGTATAAACATACAAAAAAAGTTGAAAAAAAATGGGGTACTCCTATTTATATACAATTAGCAATAATTAAGATGGAGTCAGATTTTGACTGGTTAGCAAAGCCTGCACGGCAAAAAATTTTTAAAGTTATACCTTACAAAAGACCTTCAAGTTCATTTGGTTATTCACAAGCCGTTAAAGGAACTTGGGAACAATACAAAAAAGAGACAGGAAATAATCTTGCTACCAGAGCAAGGTTTAAGGATAGTGTTGATTTTATTGGATGGTATACAAATAAAACAGAGACTATTTTAAAGATTTCTAAAAAAGATGCCTTTAAACAATATATTGCTTATCACGAAGGATGGGGAAACTTTAAATATTACAAAAAAAATAAAAAGGTAATCGGTTTAGCTAATAAAGTTAAAAAGCAATCTGAAATTTATAAAAAACAATTAATTAAGTGTAAAAATTCTTTAAATAAAAATAAATATATTATTTTTTAGATAGTTCTCTCTTAAGCTCTAGATCTACCTCATCTATTCTTTTGGTATTTCTTGCCAAAGCCAAGTACATGGATGGAGTAACATATAAGGTAAAGAAGGTTGAAATAATCATACCTCCTAAAATAGTAGAGCCTACTGCTAATCTTGAACCTTCACCAGCTCCAGGGCCAATATTTCCAATGATTAAAGGCATCATAGCAATCATAGTACTCAAAGATGTCATAATGATTGGTCTAAATCTAACTGCACAAGCCTCTTTGACTGCAGACTCAATATTTTTTCCAGTAGTTCTAATTTGATTAGCATAATCTACTATTAAAATACTATTTTTTGTTGATATACCTATGAGAATAATCAGAGCAATCTGTGAAAAAATATTTACAGAGCTATTCAGAAATAAAACAAATACTAAACCACCAAAAATAGCCAGCGGTACAGTTAAAATAATTACAAATGGATGAATAAATGAATTGAATGTAGCTGCCATCACTAAATATGCAGTTAACAAAGCCAATGCAAAAATTATAAATAATTCATTACTTGTTTCCTTAATTTCTTCAGATTTTCCTTTCCAAGTAATTTGATTTTCTGGGGCTAAATCTGACATTACATTTTCAAGAAATCTTATTGCTTCAGTTAAAGTATAACCTTCATTTATATTTGCTGAAATAGTCACAGCTCGCTGTCGGTTATATCTTGCAAGTTCTTTTGCTGAACCTTCCTCTTTAAAATTAACAAGATTTGCTAAGGATATCAGTTTTCCATTAGTTTCCGATCTTACAAATATTTTAGAAATTCCATCTTTATTTCTTCTATCAGATAAATATTGTTGAACAATTATTGGATATTCTTTACCTAATTTATTAAAGGTAGTAATTCGTTTACCTCCATAAAGTGTCTCAAGCGTTTCTCCTATTGCTTTAGTTGAGACCCCAAGATCTTTCGCTTTATTTTTGTTAATGATTAATTTTACTTCAGGTTTATTTCTATTGTAGTCAGAATCGACTCTAGATAAATTTTTGTTTGATCTAATTTTTCTAATCACCTTTTTTTGAATTTCTTCAAGCTCATCGTAAGTACTCCCATAAATCACCATTTGTAATGGTTTATTATAACTTGAGACTCTTATAGATTGTGGAGATATTGGAAAAGCTAAAGCTTGAGGTAAAGTTACGATTTTTCCAATTGCCTCTCTTAAAACTACTTGTTGCCCTTTTTTCCGATTTTTCCAATCATCAAGAAGAGCAATTATTATAAAACTATTAAATGAATTGGCTGAACTTCCAAACCCAGGAACTCTCATTATGAATCTAGAGTAGGGGCTATCTTCTGCTTGTAACAAAGGAATTAATCTAGCCTCAACCTTTTGGGCTTGCTCTTGAGTATATTCGAAAGAACTACCTTCATCTGTTGATCCAATTATCAAATATGCACCTCTATCTTCCATAGGTAGCAGCTCTTTTTTTGCAAAACTAAATAAAAGAACTGAACTAATTATTATAAAGATAATAAAGATACCTACAGATCTGGTTTTATTGATTATAGTTCCAAGTGTTTCTTTATAAAAATTAGCAAAACTTAAAAAAATTTTTTCAAATCTTAAAATAAACGTTTTTTTTGATGTTTTTTTCTGAAGAAACTTGCTTGCAAGCATAGGAGATAACGTTAGAGCTACAAATGATGAGACAACTATGGAGAAAGATAAAGCTATTGCAGTTTCCTTGAATAAAGTGCCAGAAATTCCTTCTATAAAAATTAGTGGTAAAAAGACTGCTACCAAAATTAATGTTGTAGCAATTATAGCAAAAGAAATTTGTTTAGATCCCTTATAAGCAGCAACTAATGGCGTTTCTCCATTTTCAATTCTTCTATAAATAGCATCAGTCATAATGACAGAGTCATCTGTAATTATGCCAATAGCCAAAATAAAACTTAAAAGCACAAATATATTTATAGAAAGACCAAAAATATATAATCCAAGAAAGGATGCTATTAAACTTACAGGCAAAGCAACTGCTGGGACAATTACAGCCTTTAGGTTACCTAAGAATAAGTAAATTATTATGACCACCAAAACAAATGCAATTAATAAAGTTTTATAGACCTCCTCAATAGCTGCTTCCACATAATTTGCTCTATTAAATGCAACTCTTAAATCTAAACTTTCAGGCAAAGATTTCTTTACTTCCTTAATTTTCTTTTTAATATCATCAGATAATTCTACTGTTGAAGCACCACTTCTAGCATAAATTCCAATCCCCACAGTTTTTAGATTAAGTTGATCTTTAGTTTGAGCTTTAAAAAGTGTTTTTTCTGAAACAGGACCAAATTCAATATTAGAAATATCAGATAGTAAAATAATTTTATTACCTGTTTTTTTTATTGGTAGTTGTTTAATTGTTTCGATATCATTATATGATTTATCTAAATTAAGTGTGAGATCAATATTATCTGCTTCTAGAGTACCAGCAGGCAGTCTTATATTTTCTTCTCGTAAAGCGATCTCTACCTCTTGAATAGTTAAATTATTAGCTGCAAGTTTAATAGGATCAATCCAAACTCTAATACTTAATTCTCTTAATCCGCCTACTCTTATTCTTCCTACATTTTTTACACTTGAGAATTGGTCAATTAAAAACCTTTCAGCATAGTCTCCTAATTCCAAATCACTCCAAGTTGAAGAAGATAATGAAAGCCACATTGTTGTGGTAAATCCTGCAGCTCTTTTAAGTATTTGAGGAGGATCAGACTCAGAAGGCAAGTTATCAACGACTCTCGCAACTCTTTCTCTTATATCGTTAGCAGCATTATCTAAATCAATACTAGTATCAAATTCAACATTAATAGTGCTTCTGCCATTTTCAGATTTAGAATCAATGTTCTTTATTCCTTCAGCCCCACCAACAACATCTTCTACTACTTGAGTGACTTCTTGATCTACGATAGAGGCAGCAGCAGATTTATAATCTACTTGGATTTGAACTACAGGAGGCTGGATTCCATTTGGTAATTCTCTAACTGGCAATTTCCAAAAAACAAATAAACCAAAAATAATTAATATTAGAGACATTACCCAAGATACTGCAGGTCTTTTGATGCTTAATTCTGTAATAAACATTTATTTATTTATAGGTTTTATTTTTCCTCGGGGTCTGACTTTTTTTAAGCCCTCAGCTACAATAATATCTCCCTCACTTAAACCAGATATAATTTCAACATTTTTATTACCCCTGAGACCAGTATTCACTTCTGTTTTATTAGCAATATTTTTTTCATTTATCTTATAAACATAAGACTTATCTCCTTCTATCATTATGCTAGTATCTGGAACACTTAATGAGTTTCTCAAATCAAACTTAACACCAACTTCAAGCAAAGACCCTGAGATTAGCTCTAAATTATTATTTTCAATTTTTATTCTTGATAATAAACTTCTAGTATCAGCATTAATTCTACTTGAAACAAAATCTACCTCACCCTCAAAAATCTTATTTTTATAACTTGATAATTTGACCTCTACTGGCAATCCTTTTTTAATTGATGCAGAATAATTTTCAGGAATTTTAATATCTGAATATATAGTTGAGTTATCGTCTAATGTAATAATAAAAATGTTATTTGAAACAAGAATATCTTCAGTAAGACCTGTGTATCCAAGTACTCCACTAAATGGAGCTAAAATATTTCCACTCCTTAATTTGATTAAAATCTCACCTTTTTTAACGAAATCTTTTAATTTTAAATCTTGCTTGAAAAACATTTATGAAAAAAATATAGTTTTTTCATGTGGTTCTGGAGTTACTGCGTGTGTTTTGGCACTAGCTTATTCT
>QBYE01000015.1 GCA_003282985.1 Pelagibacteraceae bacterium AG-325-E08 | reverse complement strand
TAGGCAATTCTTGATTAATTAAATAATTATGTACTACATTAGAAGAAATAACTCTTACTCTTGGAATGGTATTTTTTTTAATATTTCCTTTTACTAGAGCAAAGTGTTCAGAGCCATCAAGCAAATTTTCATATATCTTAATCTTATAACTTTGATTTTTAACTTTAATATCAGAGGATTTTTTAAGTTTAATTAATTTTTCTTTTTTCAAACGATAAGAAATTAAATCTTCAATTTTTCCAATCTTTAATTTATGTTTATTGGCAAAGTTAAATAGATCTTGACCTTTAGCCATTGTGCCATCTTCATTCATTATTTCGCAGATGACTGCAGAATTATTTTTTTTTGCTAATTTAGAAATATCTACAGAAGCCTCTGTGTGTCCTGCTCTAACAAGTACTCCTCCATCTTTTGCAATAATTGGAAAAACATGACCTGGTGACACAATATCTTTTTTATTTACATTTTTTTTAGATGCAATCCTAATAGTTCTAGCTCGATCTTTTGCTGAAATACCTGTTGTAATTCCTTTTTTCGCTTCAATAGATATTGTAAAGGCAGTTTTGTTTCTAGATTGATTAATCGGAGACATGAGTGATAAATTTAATCTCTTTGCTTGCAAACTATCCAATGCTAGACAAATTAATCCTCTACCAAATTTAGCCATAAAATTAATATTCTTTGAATTTGTATCACTAGTTGAAATTACTAGATCTCCTTCATTTTCTCTTTTTTCATCATCAACTAAAATAAACATCCCACCTTTTTTGGCAATTTTAATAATTGTTTCTATTGATGAATAATTACTTCTTAGCATTGAAAAAATTTTTAACGTATTTTGAAAGTATATCTATTTCTATATTTACAAGACTACCTTTTTTAACCTTTGATAAATTAGTCAATTTGAAAGTATGTGGAATTACCCAAATTTGAAAACCTTTTTTAGTTTTTTTAGATATAGTTAATGAAATGCCGTTTATACATATAGAAGCTTTTTCAATAATATTTTTTCTTTCTGTTGAATTAATTTCAAAGTCAAAAATATAAGATTTATCAACTTTTTTTACACTTAAAATTTTACCAGTTGTATCAATATGTCCCTGACATATATGACCTGAAATCTTTTGACCATACTTAAGAGGTAGTTCTAAATTTATTACATCATTGACCTTTAGATACTTAAATTTTGATCTTTTAACAGTTTCATTAGAGAGATAAAATTCCATAATTTTATTTTGGATTTTTATTAATGTTAAACAAACCCCATCACATGCAATAGAAACTCCAATATCTTTAGAATTTAATTTTAGGTCTGATTTCACAAAAATATTAATACCTTTTGATCTTTTAGATATTTTCCTAATCAAACCTTTATTAAATATAATTCCGTTAAACATTTTTATCTTTTATAGATTGTAATATTATCTTTGGCTAGTTTAGATGTAATTTTAGATACTTTTTTATATTTGTCATTTAGAATTCCAAATGAAGTAAAACCCTGATTTATTTTATTCACTCTTAAAATTTTAGGACTTTGAAATAAATAAAATGTATCAATAAGTCTATTTTTTATTAAGTTTTTTGATATTTTGTCACCACCTTCAACAAGTAAACTTCTTGTGCCTAAAGTAAATAACTTTTTTAAGACTATCTTCAAATCCAGTAATCCTTTACTATCTAATTTTGTTTTAATCAGAGTTAATCCTCTTTTTTTTAAAACTTTAATCTTTTTAGTATTAGATGAATTATAAAAAAGAATCGTATTACCCTTTTTTGCTGATTTAAAAATATAGCTTTTTAATTTAATATCTAAATTTTTATCTAGAATTATTCTTTTTGGTGAAAATTTACCGTAACCATTTAATCTGCAAGTCAATCTTGGATTATCTATATTGAGGGTTTTACTTGAAATCATTATTGAGTCATTCTTATAGCGTAAGTAATGAGTAATCTTATCTGAATTCTTATCAGTTATTCTTTTAGTTCCTTTACTATAAATCAATTTATTTTTCGAAACTGCAATCTTAGCTGTAACATAAGGTAATTTGGTCGTTCGATTTTTAATGTAAGAGTCATAAAGATCTTTTGCATCTTCTTTTAGAAGACCTCTCTTAACTTTAATCTTTTTACTTGATAAAATCTTAAAACTTTTTCCTTTTACTCTCTTATCAATATCCTCCATTGAATAAATTAATTCGCTAATACCACTTTTAATTATATTTTTTGTACAAGGTGGGGTTTTTCCATAATGATTACAAGGTTCAAGAGTTACATACATTTTTGAACCTTTTAATTTTTCAAATGAGTTTTTTATTGCGCTATGTTCAGCGTGTGGTCTACCGTTGTATCCTGTTTGACCAATAGAGATTATTGTATCATTTTTTACAATTATGCAGCCAACAGATGGATTGTCACCCGTTAAACCTTTACGTGATCTTGCTAAATTAATAGCAAGTTTCATGTAATTCTTATCTTGCGATGAAAATTTATCTTTTTTTGAAGACATCTATTTTGTCCACAAATTGTACAAAATCCTTTTCTTCTCTAAAGTTTCTATAAACTGAAGCAAATCTAACATAAGCAACTGGATCTAATTCTTTTAAGCCTTCCATAACCATTGTTCCAATTGTAGTTGTTGATATTTCATTTTGTCCAAGTTCCTCAAGTGCTCTAGATACTTTACTTATGAATTTTTCAATTGTTTCCGTGTCTAAAGGCCTTTTTTTTAAAGCTATATAAATTGATTTAGATAACTTATCTCTATCAAAAGCAGATTTTCTTCCATTTTTTTTAACAACCATTAATTCTCTGTATTGAATTCTTTCGAAAGTAGTAAATCGTTCACCACAAGCACATAATCTTCTTCTACGTATTGCTGTTCCATCCTCTGTTGGACGTGAGTCTACAACTGAAGTCTCGCCTTTTTTTTCACAAGGACAAATCATTTATTTAAGTTTTTATATATTGGAAAATTAGAACATAAATTAACAACTTCATTTCTTACTTCATTTTCCACTTTACTATTATCCCTAGGGTTTTCAGAAAGTCCTTTTATAACCTTAGTTATTAATTCTCCTACTTTTTCAAATTCTTTTAAACCAAATCCTCTTGTTGTAGCGGCTTGAGATCCTAATCTAATACCAGAAGTAATCATTGGTTTTTCTGTATCAAATGGTATTCCATTTTTATTACATGTTATGTTAGCTCTACATAAACTTTCTGAAGCTAAATTTCCTTTCACATTAAAAGGTCTTAAATCCACTAACATTAAATGAGTATCTGTTCCACCTGAATAAATTTTAAAGCCATTATTTTTTAAAGTTTCAGCTAATATTTTGGCATTAGCTAAAACATTTTTAATATATGCTTGAAACTCTGGCTTTAGTGCCTCATAAAATCCTGCTGCTTTAGCTGCTATGATATGCATTAAAGGTCCACCTTGATAACCAGGAAAAACAGCTGTATCAAATTTTTTTCCTAAGTCTTCATCGTTAGATAAAATTATTCCACCTCTAGCACTTCTAAAAACTTTATGTGTAGTTGAAGTTACAACATGTGCATAATCACATGGGTTCGGATATCCTTTACCCGCAACTAATCCTGAGAAATGTGCCATATCAACCATTAAGTATGCTCCAACTTTATCTGCAATTTCTCTAAATCTTTTAAAATCAATAACTCTTGAATAAGCACTTCCACCAGCGATGATTAATTTTGGTTTGTGCTCTAAGGCTAATTTTTCAACATTATCGTAATCAATTAATTCAGATTTTTTATCAACATCATAGTTTATTGCATTAAACCATTTTCCAGACATAGATATTTTAAGACCATGTGTAATATGACCACCAGAATTTAGGCTCATACCCATAAACGTATCATTCGGCTTAAGTAGCGCTAGAAATACTGCGCCATTTGCTTGCGCACCAGAATGAGGCTGAACATTGGCATATTTACAATTAAAAAGTTTTTTAATTCTCTCCAGCGCTAATTTTTCGGCAACATCAACATGTTCACAACCATTATAATATCTTTTTCCTGGATAACCTTCGGCATACTTGTTTGTAAGAACTGAACCTTGAGCTTCTAAAACTGCTTGAGAAACAATATTCTCTGAAGCTATAAGCTCAATATGATTTTGTTGTCTTATTAACTCGTCGTTAATAGCTTTAAATAAATCAGGATCAGACTGTGAAAGACTTTTTTCAAAAAAATCTTTGTAATCTGAATTTAAATATTTTGTTTCACTAGACATATATTCTATATTTTTTTAACTCTTTTTTTGTGTCTTCCACCCTCAAATTTCGTATTAACAAAAACTTCTATACATTTAAAAGCTATATTTTTATTTGTTAATCTAGATCCTAATGTAATAATATTTGCATTGTTATGCAATCTAGATAATTTTGCATTTTTAACAGAATAACACACAGCTGCTCTAATTTTTTTATGCTTGTTTGCCGCCATTGACATCCCCATTCCGGAACCACAAACCAAAATACCTATATTTTTGCTATTATTGGATACTTTTTTGGAAAGTTTATGTGCATAATCTGGATAATTAACTGATGTTTTAGAATCATTTGTCCCCATATCTTGAAATAGAAATTTTTTTGAAAATTTTTTCTTAATTTGCTCTTTTAAATTAAAGCCTGCATGATCTGATGAAATGAATATCTTTTTCAATTTAATTAAATTTATAATCTAACACACATGCAACTAGGTGAATTCTATTTTCTTCACCACCATTAAAAGCATTATGATATTTTGTATTATTCGTAATCCAAACAGATCCATCTGCTGGCATATGTTTTGCAACATGATCTACAACCATAATAGCTCCAGGATTAGTAATTATAGGAATGTGTAATCTTGGTTCAGGATCTCTGTGCCAACTCAGAGTAGATCGAGGTTCTTTTAATAAAATTCTTACCCTACCCAATTTATACTTAGATGATAAAGTTTCAAAAACTTCTTTAAAATATGTATCTTTGTATTCATCAATAAATTCAGAATAAGCAGCTTCATCAATTTTTTGATCTCTTACAACTTCCTTTCCACTTTTGTCAGGCTTGGTCCAAAAAACCCCTCTGGCTTTATTTCCTTTAATTGAGTCAGGATCTCCGGGTATTTGGGTTAAAGATATTGCCCCAAAGTTCGAAACACCCTCTACTCCACTGAAGTTTTTTATTTTAAGTATCTCTTTATAAGCTTTCTGAAGTTCATTAATGTCAAATTTGACATCCTGTCTTTGAAAGTCGTTAAAATTTAGTTCCATAAGATTGTTTAATATCTTTTTTAAGTTATATTTGTATATAACATTTGTCGCATATTATAAATATATTTAAAAATGATTACAGGTAAATATCCAGGATTAAGACTTAGACGAAGTCGAAAAAATGATTGGTCTAGAAGACTAATCGAAGAAAATAATTTAACCCCTAATGATTTTATATTACCAATATTTTTGATTGATGGGAAAAATAAAAAACAAGAGATTAAATCAATGCCTGGAGTTTATCGATATACATTAGATAGGATTAATTCTGTTGTAGACAAGGCAATAAAAAAAGGTCTCCCAATGATAGCTTTGTTTCCATATACCGAAAAAAAAAAGAAAAATTTTATTGGTACCGAAGCATTAAACGAAGACAATTTAGTTTGTAGAGCATTAAAATTAATAAAAAAAAAATATAAGAATCAAATCGGAATAATGTGTGATGTTGCTTTAGATCCATATACATCTCATGGGCATGATGGATTATTAAAAAAAGATTATGTTCTTAATGATGAAACAATTAAAATTTTGATAGATCAATCTTTACTACAAGCTCAGATGGGATGTGATGTTCTTGCTCCATCAGATATGATGGATGGTCGAATTGGTGAAATTAGAAAAGCATTAGACAAGAATGGATTTAAGATGACTCAAATTTTATCTTATGCAGTAAAATATGCATCAAGTTTTTATGGACCTTTTCGTGATGCAGTAGGATCTAAAGGTCTACTTAAGAGTAATAAGAAAAATTATCAAATGGATTTCAGAAATAGTAATGAAGCTCTTAGAGAAGTAGCATTAGATATTAAAGAAGGAGCTGACATGATAATGGTTAAACCTGGCCTACCTTACCTTGACATAATCAAATTAGTTAAAGAAAATTTTAAAATACCAGTTATGGCTTATCAAGTTTCAGGGGAGTACAGTCTTTTAGAAAATGGTATTAAAAAAGGTTTAACTAATAATGATATAGTAATAGAGAGTTTGATTGCATTTAAAAGGGCTGGTGCTAATGCTATTGTAAGCTACTACGCTGATAGATTAGATGCCATCTTAAAATAATTATTTAAGACTGTTTATAAAATTCAATCTACTAATTGGTTGAGAAAGATTATTGGGTCTGAGTATGGTTTTTTCCAAATAGTCACCGATCAAAAATAATCCTTTTTTGAGATTGGTTAGGTCAACAGGTTCTTCACTTTTTTCAATTAAAAAATTGGGAATTATCTTCTTGTTAGTATTTGATTTAGAAATGTATTGAAGTTTATCTCCAACAACTTCTTTATCAACTAAATTTTTTAATTCTAAATCATATCCAAGAACTCTAAATAATTCTAATTCCCAAAAAATATATCTTTTGATCCAATTATCTTTATCAAGCAATAAATAAAAATCTTTTGTTAATTCATATATATTTATATTTTTTTGATTTTCAGCAGTTAAAATTTTAATTAAATTCATAGCGGAAGTTATACAAGATAGTTTCTTTTGATTATCAAAATACAATGGTGATAAAGCCTGTTGTATTTCAACTTTAAAATAACCAAGTTTATTATCATTTTTTGAATTGAAATTAATGTGAATCTTATTTCCAATTTGTAGATAGTTTTTAATTTTTTTTGAAGTACCGCCAAAAATAATACCTGAAACTTTACCATGATCTTTAGTGAAAACTTCTGATATAATTGAATTTTCACTATATTTATTTTTTGATAATAGATATCCTTTATCGTCCCAAATCATAACTATTTAATATTTTGTAAACATAATATAGCAGCATTTTGTTCAGCATCTTTTTTTGATTTTCCTTGAGCCGTATAGAATTTTGTATCTTGTAATTTTACGGCTACTTTAAAAATTGGCATATGCCTCGGACCTGAGTTTGAAAGAAGCTTATATATTGGTAATCTTTTATAATGTTTTAAAGAAAATTCTTGTAATTTAGTCTTAGCGTCAATTTGAGTAACAACACTATCTTTTATATTATTGGACCATAAGTTTAGTATAACTTTTTCAACTTCAATAAATCCTTTATCTAAATAAATGGACCCTAAAAGTGCTTCACAACAATCTGCAAGCACCTTATCCTCAATTAAATTTTTTCTATTTTTAACGTTAAATGTTAGAACATATTTGTGTAAATCTATTTTTTTGGCAATTTCTAAACAAGTTTTTTTGTTCACTAATGAGGCAAATTTTTTATCTAAAATACCTTCTTTCTCATTAGGATAAATTTCTAATAGTTTTTTAGCAATTATAAGACCTAATACCCTATCTCCTAAAAACTCTAATTTTTCATAATTATTTTCTTTATTAAAACTTTTATGCGTAAGAGATTTAATTAATAAATCTTTATTCTTAAAATTACATTTAATTTTTTTTTCTAAAGCTGAATAATTAATTTTCATTAATTTATCTTAGTAAAAAATCTATCAAATCTTAAAGATTTATTCCATTTCCAAAAAGAAAATATACTTCCAATAGATCTATCAGATGAAAAAAAAATAAATCTTGCTTTGCCCACTAAATTATCTTGATGCACATAACCTACACTACTTAAAAATCTACTATCTTTAGAACAATCCCTATTATCACCTAAGAAAAAATAATGATTTTCAGGGACTTCGAATGTATCGGTGTTCTGAAGTGTAAAATTTTTAAGGTAAACTGTATTGTATTTTTTACCATTCGGTAAAATCTCCTCAAAAAAAGTAACATCTATTTCTTTTCGACCACAAAAAATCCTGTTTTTTTTTGATATTTTTGATTTAATTATTTCACTATTATTTAAATACAGATTAGCATCTTGAAATTTAATAACATCACCAGGCAGACCAACTAATCTTTTGATATAATCAGTTCTATTATCAGCAGGTGTTTTAAAAACAACTACATCACCTCTTTTTGGATTATTTGACATTATTCTTCCCTTAAAAATTGGAGGACTGAAAGGAAATGAATGTTTGCTATAACCATAAGTATATTTTGTAACAAAAATTCTATCTCCTACTAATAAATTAGGCTCCATAGATGATGATGGAATATAAAATGGTTGGATTAAAAAAGATCTAATAATAACTGCAATTATCAAAGCATAAAACAGTGTTTTTGTATTCTCTATAAAAAATTTTTTATTAAACATTATTTAGTTTGTAAAATTGTAAATGCAATTGAATAATCCTTTTCATCTGAAATTGAAAGAAACAAATCATAGGTTTTAACTTTAAATTTTTTATTTATAATTTTGTCAATTTTTTTGGATTTTTGATAATATGGCTTACCAATTTTATCGTTTAAAATTTGAATATCCTTAAAGTTTAGATTATTTCTAAAACCTGTTCCTATTGATTTTGCTAATGCTTCTTTTGCAGCAAATCTTTTTGCAAAATAATTTGTTTTATCAGAAGTATTTTTTGAAAAATAAATCTCTTTGTTACCAAATGTTCTTAAAACAAATAATTTATTCTTAATTGAAGATTTAATTCGTTTATTTTGAATTATGTCGACACCTATACCCAATATACGCATATTATCTTTTATTTATAATTCTCTTAAAATTCTTTATTACTTTGGGAAGACCATTAAAGATAGACTCTCCAACTAAAAAATGTCCAATATTAAATTCTTTAACTTGTTTAATTTTAGTAAGAAATTTAGTTGTTTTATAATCTAGACCATGACCTGCATGAACTTCTAGACCTAAATTATTTGCAAGGATAGAGCACTTTTTTATTTTTTGAAGTTCAATCATGTGATTTTTTTTTGATTTGACTAAATTTGCTATTTTACCTGTATGAATTTCAATACAGTCTGTTTTTAGTTCTTTAGATAATCTAATATCTTTCAATGATGGGTTAATAAACAAACTAGTTCTAATATTTCTTTTTTTGAATCTAGAAATAATTTTTTTTAATTTGGTTTTATTTTTTTTTAAGTTTAACCCTCCTTCTGTGGTTATCTCTTTTCTGTTCTCTGGCACTATACAAACAAAATTAGGCTTTAGCTTTAAAGCAGAATTAATCATTTTCGAATTAGTTGAAACCTCTAAGTTAACTAAAAGATTCTTTATTGAGCAGATTTTTTTGGCATCACCATCATTAATATGTCTTCTGTCTTCTCTCAAATGTATTGTAATTGAATTTGCACCACTCTTTTTTACAAACTTAGCAGCAAAGAAAGGGTCAGGATGGTGTTCACCTCGAGCATTTCTAATGGTGGCTATATGATCAATATTTACTCCTAAACGTTTCACTTAATAAATCTACTTCCAGGTTTAGTAACAGGTATTGATATCAAGTTCTTTGGTAATTTCTTTTTGTTATATGTTGGAACACTTATTTTTAATTGAGATACAATTTTTTCTCTAATTTTTAATGTTTGTTTTGATGATCTATCTATTAATGATGCAAAACCTAACAGTTTTGCTTTACTATCTTTAATTAATCTAACACATTCTAAACTTGACTTTCCTGTTGTAATTACATCTTCAATAATTAAGACTTTCATTCCTTTTCTAATATTGAAACCTCTTCTTAGTGTAAATTTACCCTTTACTCTTTCACAGAAGATTGTCTCTTTTTTTAAAATTCTACCTATTTCATAACCAATAACTATGCCACCCATAGCTGGTGCCAAAATTAAGTCTATTTTTTTAAATCTTTTTTTTATCTTACTTGCTAATGATCTGCATATTTTTTCAGCAAGATATGGTTGGCTAAGTAATTTAGCACATTGTATATATTTAGATGAATGAAGTCCTGATGATAAAACAAAATGACCTTCTAACAAAGCATCAGTTTTTCTTAAAATATCTAAGGATTTTTTGGGTGAAAGCATTTCTTTTATCTTCGTGTCTAATTATCTTAAATTTTATACCCTTTTGTTTAAGCTCTGCAATAAAATTAGTAAAATTTTTTAAATCTCTAATTATTAATTGGAACTTAAAATTAATATAATTAGGGTTTTTGCCAGTCATCTCAAGGTTGGAGATATTTAGTTTATGTTCACCAATTAAAGAACTCACATTTCCAAGTTGACCTGGTTTATCAGGTAAAGAAATCCACAATGTAGTATTATATTTTTTGATTCTTTCTTCTTTTCTCTCTCCCCTATCATGCCAATACCTTCTAATAGCGGCTCTTGCTTTACCGGTTTTAGTTGTCGGTATCCAATGCAAAGAAGGAGATTGATTTTTTGATGTAGTGATATTTACTCTATCACCATTTCTTAATATAGATTGTAATTCACTTTTATTACCATTAATTTCACATCCAACAGCTGTATCACCTATTTTGGTGTGGACAGCATAAGCAAAATCAATAGCTGTAGCATCTTTAGGTAATTTAATTACAGATCCTTTAGGAGTAAAACAAAAAACGTTTTCCTGAAACATTTGGAGTTTAGTGTATTCATATGAGTGTTCAGGGTTTTCATTCTTTTCAATAATTTCAACAAGATCTTTCAACCAATCATATTCTTTCCATGTTAATGAATTAAACTTTTCTGAGGATTTATATTGCCAATGTGATGCTATACCTCTTTCAGCAAATTCATGCATTTGTTTTGTTCTAATTTGGATTTCAACAGGCTTTTTATATGAACCAATAACTGAAGTATGAATTGATTTATATCCATTTATTTTTGCAGAAGAAATATAGTCTTTAAATTTTCCAGGAATACAATTGTACGCTTTGTGAATTATTCCTAAAGATTTATAACAATCATCAGTATCATCAACTATAATTCTAAAACCAATGATGTCAGTAATTTGCTCTAATGAAACTCTTTTCTTTTGAACTTTTCTCCATATAGAAAAAGGAGTTTTTTCTCTCCCATATATTTTTGAATTAATATTATTTTCAATTAACAACTGATTAAATTCAAATGATAGACTTTCAAAAATATCTTTTTTATCTAATTTAATTTCTTCAAGTCTTTTTTGGATTAATGACCTACCTTCATGATTAAGAATTTCAAAAGACAAGTCCTCTAGTTCATCTCTTATTCTGTGCATTCCCATTCTGTCTGCTAATGGAGCATAAATTTCCATTGTTTCTTGAGCAATTCTTTTTCTTTTGTCTTCTTTATCAATAGCTTTAATTGTTCTCATATTGTGTAATCGATCAGCAATTTTAACTAATAAAACTCTAATATCTTTTGAAGTAGCCAATATTAATTTTCTAAAATTTTCAGCTTTTGAATTAGCTGAGGCAGTATTTTCTAATACTGATATTTTTGTAACACCATCAACTAGATCTGCAACTTCAGAGCCAAATTCACCTTTTATAGTTTCATATGTTGCATAAGTGTCTTCAATTGTGTCATGTAAAAGACCTGTTGTAATTGTTGCACTATCTAATTTTAAATCAGTTAAAATATTAGCAACTTCTATTGGGTGAACTGAGTAAGGATCACCAGATGCTCTTTTTTGATTACTATGAGCTTTAACAGCAAAATCATAGGCTTTATTAAGTTTCTCTGGATTTAAAAACTTATTATATCCTTTTACTTTATTTATTAATTCTTCAGAATTTAGCATAATTTATTATAGCATCTATTTAGATTTGTTTAATAGATCTAATGTCACTATTTGATAATGATGATATTAGTTTTTTTATATTAAGTTTTAAAACAGGATGTTTCCAATCTTTATCTATCTCAAAAAGTGGTAAAAGAACAAAATTACGGGTATGCATTCTTGGATGTGGTAAAATTAAGTCATTTTCCATTCTTTGATTTTTAAAGTCGATTATATCTATATCACAAATGCGAGGTGAATTTTTTGGCATTTTTTTCCTACCTAATCTAGTTTCAATTTCTTTGCATTTTTTAATTAGTTTTAAGGGTGTTAAATGAGTTTTAATCTTAACTACTATATTTAAAAATTTTGGATTTTTAGGATTGGGCCAAGATAAACTTTCATAATAACTCGAACATTCTAATATATTGATATTATTTTTTAATAAGTTTAATTTTGTATTTTCAATATTTGTCTTTTTATTTCCTAAATTTGAACCTATTCCTAAATAGATTGGTTTAACTGGATTTTCTGACATATCTTGCCTTATCTCGACTCCAGTCTCTATTTTTTTTTGTTGCTCTCTTGTCGTATTGTTTTTTTCCTTTTGCAACTGCTAGCTCTACTTTTGCTTTTCCTTTTTTAAAATACATTTTTGTAGGTACTATAGTAAATCCATCTCTTTGCATTTTTCCTATAAGCTTATTTATTTCTCTTTTATTTAATAAAAGTTTTCTTTCATCTGTTGGATTGTGATTTGAGTAGCTTGCTTGTTTATATGACGAAATATGTGAATTTATTAAAATTATTTCTCCGTTTTTTTCAATTGCATAAGAATCGGCAATATTTACTTTGCCATCTCGAATAGATTTAATTTCAGACCCTTTAAGAACAATTCCAGCCTCTAATAAATCTTCAAAAAAATAATTAAAACTTGCTTTACGATTAAGGCAAATAATTTTCAAACCAGAATTGGTCTTTTTGTTCATTAAATTAATTTTGCAGACAGAAGTGCTTTTTTAACCATTTCTTTAGTAGGATCAGTTATTTTAACTAACGGTAGTCTTACCTCATCATCACAGAGATCTAATAATTTAGCAGCATATTTTACTGGACTTGGATTGCTTTCTATAAACATCGAATGATGCACAGGCTGTAAAATCTTATCAAGTCTTTTTGCTTCAGAGATTGATTTTTCATCACTCATAACTGAAAGTTTCTGAAATTCTGAACATAGTTTTGGTGCAATATTTGCTGTAACACTTATCGCTCCAACACCTCCCCTTTTATTAAATTCCAGTGCATTATCATCGTTACCAGTCAATTGCATAAAATCTTTACCCATCTTTTTTAAAGTTTGATCAACTCTATTCAAATCACCAGTAGCATCTTTGACTCCTATAATATTTTTAAGCTCATATAATCTTGCCATTGTGTCAACTGACATGTCTATAACTGATCTGCCTGGAATATTATAAATTATTATAGGAATTCCACATTTATCATTAATTGATTTATAATGTTGATATAAACCTTCTTGGGTAGGTTTATTATAATAGGGAGTAACAATTAATGCTCCATTAGCGCCTATTTTTTCAGCGTGAGAAGTTAAAGATATAGCTTCTTCTGTAGAATTTGATCCTGTTCCTGCAAATACAGGTAATTTTCCTGCACTTTCTTTCACACAGAGCTCTATAACTCTCTCATGTTCATCATGGCTTAATGTTGGAGATTCTCCAGTTGTTCCGGCTGGAACTAAACCATTTGTGCCATTTTTAATGTGAAAATGAATTAACTTGATATAAGTTTCGTCATCAAGTTTATCATTTTTAAATGGAGTAACTAAAGCAACATTTGATCCTTTAAACATAAATACTTATAACATAGATTATTGATTCATATAGTAAAGATTATGTCAAAAAAAATCATTTTTTTTATACTTTTATATAATCTTATTGGGTATGCAGGTATTGCCTCATCTGAGATAATCCCATTAAAAAAACCAATACAAACTAAAGAGGAAACACAAAAAAAATTACTAATAGATGTATTAAAACCACTACCAAAACCAATAGAACAAACTGAAAAAAAAGTAATAGAAGAAAAAGTTATTGTTAAGAAAGAAAATAAAAACGGTTTTATTCTACCCAAAAAGAAACCCTTAATTGCAGGAACTGAAAAAGTTAAAGATATAAAAATATCAAAATACTTTAATAAAAAGGACTTTAATTTGGCCAAAAAAGCCATTTCTGAGATGAAAAGAGCTAAATGGACTGATGCTTTGAGAACTTCAAAAAAAGCTAAAGATAAATCAATATATAATTTCATTCAGTGGAGACATCTCTTAAGAAAAGGAAACCAAGCTTCTTATTACGATTATAAAACTTTCATGGACAAAAATGAGGATTATCCAAGGATTGGTCGTGTTAAATATTTGGCAGAACATAAACTATCAACTGATAAAATTTCTCCAAAAAAAATTATTGATTGGTATGGATCCTCTGAGCCGTTAAGTGGATTTGGCAGAATGATACTTGGTGAAAGTTATACTTTAACAGGAAATGAAGAAAAAGGCATACAGCTAATAAAAGAAGGTTGGATAACCGCGGAGCTCACTAAATCAGAATTAAGATTTTATAGGAAAAAATTCAAAAAGTATCTTGATGCTAATGATTATGTAAAAAGAGCAGACTATCTTGCTTGGAATAATAAATATTGGGATCTGAAGCGAATGCTAAGGTATTTACCAAAAGATTATGAACTTTTATATAATGCAAGACAATTATTAATGAGTAAATCTTATGGTGTGGATAATGCAATATCTAAAGTGCCCGCTAAATTTAAAGATGACTCTGGATTAAATTACGACAGATTAAAATGGAGAAGGAAAAGAGGTAGAGTTGATAGTTCTGTTGAAATTTTATTAAAAATTAAAAATACTAAAGATTATTTAGTAAGACCAGATAAATGGTGGAAGGAAAGAGAAATTATCTCAAGATCTCTAATCTACAAAAAAAAATACGAATTAGCTTATAAAATTTCTAGTAACCATGCTATGACTGAAGGACCAGAATTTGCTGCTGCAGAATGGATGAGCGGTTGGATTGCTTTAAGCTTCTTAAATGATCCATTATTAGCCAAAGATCACTTTGAAAATTTTTATAACAATGTTGGGTATCCAATTAGTGTTGCTAGAGGTGCATACTGGTTAGGAAGAACTTATAAAAAGTTAGGCTATGATGAATTGTCAATTAAATGGTTTAATGAAGCAGCAAATTATTTGACAACATATTATGGTCAACTGGCATTTAGAGAGTTAGATCCTAATGGAAAATTTGAACTTACAAAAGATATAGAAGTTAAAAAAGAATATCGAGATTATTTTTTCAAAAAAGAAATTGTTAAAGTAATCTATCTATTAGATGAGCTTGATGAAGATAAATATACAAAACATATACTTAGACATTTGGCAAACGATAATGTTGATAGTGGAAGTGAAATTTTAGCTGCAGAACTTGCAACTAATATTGAACGTTTTGACTTTGCGATCCAAGTCGCAAAAATTGCCTCATATGAAAAAAGATTTCACAATAAATATAATTATCCAATTATAAGCACACCTAAATATATTAATGGAAGAAAAATTCCTGAAAGTGCATTTATTTTATCTATTATAAGACAAGAAAGTGAATTTGATTTAAGTGCTAATAGTCATGCAGGAGCAAAAGGTTTGATGCAATTGATGCCTTATACTGCTAAGTTAGTTGCTAAACAAGCAAAGCTTCCTTATTCAAAATCTAGATTAACTACTGATCCGGAATATAATATCAATCTAGGTTCACATTATATTGCAGGTTTAATTCTTGAATATGACGGTGCATACCCTTTTGCAATTGCAGCTTATAATGCTGGTCCAAAACGTGTAAGATATTGGAAGAAAATAAATAAAGATCCCCAAAAAAATCAAATCAATTATGTTGATTGGATTGAACTAATTAAATTCAAAGAAACAAGAAATTATGTTCAGAGGGTTTTAGAGAACTATAATGTATATAGATATATACTTGAACAAAAACCAATCCCTATGAAAGATTTTTTCAAAAATAACCCTCTATTTTAAAATATGGCGGAAGAGGAGGGATTCGAACCCTCGGTACAAGTTTCCTCGCACGGTCATTTAGCAAACGACTGGTTTAAGCCTCTCACCCACTCTTCCAAGAAATTTGTCGCTTTCGATTGTATTGAATAATCAATATTAATAAAGTAATTATTCATTAATAATGAAAAATAGATACTCAATATTTTCACTAATAAAGAATGCTTTCTCTTATCATGAAAACTGGGAAAAAGCTTGGAAAGACCCTACACCTAAAAAAGAATATGATGCTGTAATTGTTGGTGGTGGAGGACACGGTCTTGCAACAGCATATTATTTAGCCAAAAAACATAATATGAAAAATATTGCTGTTGTAGAAAAAGGTTGGATCGGTGGAGGAAACACTGGAAGAAATACAACTATAATAAGATCAAATTATTTATGGGATGCTAGTGCTGGTCTTTATAACCATGCATTAAAAATTTGGGAAGGTTTATCACAGGAATTAAATTATAATGTAATGTTCAGTCAAAGAGGTGTCATGAACCTTGCTCACAATCTTCAAGATGTAAGGGACTTAAAAAGAAGAACTCATGCCAATAGATTGAATGGAATTGATGCAGAATATTTAAATACAGAAGAAGTTAAAAAATTTTGTCCCATTATAAATACTTCTCCAGATATTCGATATCCAGTATTAGGAGGAACATTACAAAAAAGAGCCGGAACAGCTAGACATGATGCTGTTGCCTGGGGATATGCCAGAGGTGCTGATGAAATGGGTGTTGATATAATTCAAAATTGTGAAGTTAAAGGTATAAAAAGAAATGGTGATAGTGTTGCGGGTTTAGAAACAACAAAAGGTTTTATTAAAACAAATAAAATTGGAGTTGTAGCAGCTGGTCATTCTAGTGTTATAGCTAACATGGCTGGTTTAAAATTACCATTAGAGAGTAAACCTTTGCAAGCTTTGGTATCTGAACCCGTCAAACCAATTATTGATACAGTTGTAATGTCAAATGCGGTGCATGCTTATGTCAGTCAATCTGACAAAGGAGAACTAGTTATTGGTGCTGGAACTGATGATTATATCTCATATTCACAAAAAGGTAGTCATGATATTGTTGAAGGAACTTTGAATGCAATATTAGAATTATACCCAATATTTAGTCGAATGAGAATGCTACGACAATGGGGAGGAATTGTTGATATCTGTCCTGATGCTAGTCCTATAATTAGTAAAACATCAATTAAAGGTTTATATTTTAATTGTGGATGGGGTACTGGAGGATTTAAAGCAACCCCAGGATCAGGAGATTTATTTGCTCATACAATAGCAAATGATGAACCTCATGAACTTAATGCTGCCTTCAATATTAATAGATTTGTAAGCGGAGATCTAGTTGATGAACATGGTGCCGCTGCTGTTGCACACTAATGTTTATAATTAATTGTCCTTTTTGTGGTGAACGTGAACAAAGTGAATTTAAAGCTGGTGGGGAAGCACATATAGAGAGGCCTAAACAACCAACAGAATTAAGTGATGATGAGTGGGCAGAATATTTATTTATGAGAAAAAATATAAAAGGAATTCAATTTGAAAGATGGAACCATATACATGGATGTAGAAAATGGTTTAACATGGTACGTGATACTTCGAATGATGAGATAAAAGCAATTTATAAAATGGGTGAAAAACCACCTGTCAAATAAGATATGTCAAAAAATTTAAGAGTTAAAACTAGTAAATTTGTTGATGAAACTTACAGAGTTTCATTCAAATTTAATGGTTCAAGATATTATGGTTATAAAGGAGACACTCTTGCATCTGCACTATTAGCAAATGATATTCATTTAGTTGGCAGAAGTTTTAAATATCACAGACCAAGAGGAATTATGACCTCGGGCTCTGAAGAAC
>QBYE01000014.1 GCA_003282985.1 Pelagibacteraceae bacterium AG-325-E08 | reverse complement strand
GATAAAAATAAACTTACTTTATTAAGAGAGACCATTAAGACTGATGACGGGATGGGTTCAAAAATTTCAAATTCAATCACAAGAAAAAAATTAAAAAAAATTGGTATACTAGGATTGTCATATAAGGGAGATTTAAAAGTTAGTGTTTTATCTAAGGTCATTCCTCTGGTTAAATCACTTAAAAAGAAAAACTTAAGTGTAAAACTTTTTGATCCATATTTTACTTCTGAAGAAATCAAAAAAGCCACAGGCGTCGAAACATTTAGATTTCCTAATGAATTAACAAAATTCGATTGTCTTATTGTTACTGTAAATCATAAACAATTTAAATTGTCTCCACTTAAACTAAAGAAGTACCTTAAGAATTGTAAATTTATCATTGATCATGAAGGAGCATGGCAAAGTTATAAATTAGATAATAAGTATCATTTAACTGGAGACAGTGGTTGGCTTTAAAATTTAATGTAAGACAATGCAAAGAGTAAAATCTATAGTTACAGGTGGAGCAGGTTTTATAGGAAGTAATTTAGTTGATAGACTTGTTAAAGAAAGACATAAAGTAATTGTCTTAGATAATTTTATATCAGGTAGTAGAAACAATTTATCTCATCATTCAAAAAAGAATGTCAAAATTATAAAGATAGATATTTCAAATAATAAAAATCTTTATAAATATTTCAAAGGTGTAAGCTATGTTTTTCATCTTGCTGGTTTAGCTGAAATTATACCAAGTATTAAAAACCCAAGGAAATATTTTATTAATAATACTTTAGGAACATTAAATGTATTAGAAGCATCCAAAAAAGCTAAGATTAAAAAATTTATTTATGCAGCATCCTCAAGCTGTTATGGTTCACCAAAAAAAATTCCAACTAAAGAAACTGAAAAAATTGATACAAAACATCCTTATGCTTTTACAAAGTTATTAGGTGAAGAAGCTGTAATGAAGTATGCTAATTTTTTTAATATGCCAAATATTTCTTGTAGATTTTTTAATGTTTATGGTCCTAGACTAAATACAAGAGGACAATACGGAGCTGTATTTGGAAATTTTTTAATTCAAAAACAAAACAAAAAACCCCTGACTATTGTAGGCACTGGAAATCAAACTAGAGATTTTATATATGTTGATGATTTAACAAACGCGTTTATAAAATTAATTAAAAGTAAAGTAAGAAATAAAATTTATAATTTAGGCTCAGGAAAAGAAACTTCGATTAATAAAATTGCTAGTATAGTGGGGGGAGAAAAAACTTTTATTCCAAAAAGACCAAGTGAACCCAATCGATCTTGCGCAAATATTTCAAAAATTAAAAAAGATATTAATTGGAAACCAAAAATTTCTATTACTGTAGGTGTAAATAAACTATTTAGTAATTAATTATTTTTAATCACATCAGATATTTGTTTAAACATATCTTTTTCAAGTGTAAAATTATTTTGGTCAATATCTTTTTGAATTCTTATGTAATTTTTCATTATAAATTTTGTGTTTTCTTCAAATGATTTTGGATCCCTTTTAGATACAAAAATTCCTTTTCTGCCTCTAATTATGTGTTCAATATCCTCAAATATTAAAACTGGTCTTTTACGCACCAAAGACTCATCAACAACATATGGTTGTCCTTCAGTGTAAGATGGTAAGATTAATATGTTGTGATTATCATAAGTATCAATCAAATCTTGCCTATTAGATATGTAGCCAGGAAAATGAATATTATTTGTGTTTTCAATCAATAATCTAAATTCTTTTTGATGTCTTAAATTATTTGTTTTACCAATTATTGATAGTTCAGCATCTAGCTCAAGATTTTTAAACATCTTTAAAAATTCATTTATTCCCTTAACAGGGTTTATTCTAGCAACGTATAAAAATCGTACTTTATCAATTTTAGCTGCTTTATAATTCTCAAACCATTTATCGTCTAACGAAGAGGAATTTATCACATGAAAATTATTTTTTTTTTTATATAGTCTATCATGAAGAGCAATGACAGTTGAGTTTGAGGTAACTATATTAAACATCATATTATAAATCCATACAGACCAAGAACCTAATAAACTTTTCCATTCCTCGTGGCCACTGCTGATTAAATATATAAAAACCTTTTTTCTGAAAATAAATAAAAAATAGAGATGCAATAAATGTGTATGGAGTAATACAAATTATATAGTATTTTGTATTTTTATTTTTAAAAGTTGAAATTAAAAAAAAAATAAATTGAATTATATTAGATGCTATTTTAATCTTATTTAACTTTAATTCGTGGCTTTCGTTTAAATTTGATTTCCTTACTATGTATTCAACATTAAAATATTTATTTAGTCCCTCAGGAAGTATTTTAAAATTATAATTTCTTGAAAAGAATTTACCATTTTGTTTTGAAACTTTTTCATTGTTTAATACAACTAAATTTTCCATCAGTATTTATAACCTAAAATATATTAAAACCAAATGACAATAGAGATTTAAGTGGTGCCCCCGCACGGATTCGAACCGCGGACCTATTGATTACAAATCAATTCTAAATGTTTAAATAAACATTTGTTAGCAACAATTATCTTAAAATATTATTGTTTTGGTAACACTATGGTAGCAATGGTATAATTTTTTTGTGAATATAGATATCAATTTTAATGTTTATTCAGATACACCCAAAGGGAAAGATCCCGATAGTTATAGTCCAACCTTAAGAAAGTATCATAAAAACTTATGGAGCAAAAAACTTCCTAATGGATCATTGTTCAATCTAGATGAAACTATTACAATGCGTCTTCACCATAAATCAGAATTAGGTGAATTTATTTTATCAAGTGACTCAATTGCACACACTTATACCAAGATAAAAAGTACATCTGATATTATCAAAAATATAGATACAGATGAGTTAGAGAAATTTGTTTCACTATGCAGCACTATTGGTGCTTATATAATCTTTCCATCTAACAGAATTAATAATCAAATGACAATAAATGGAGCAAGAGGAGTTAATAAGAAAATAAGAGATAGATTTGACTTAACATTAGAGTGTATTAGGAGATATTACGCAAAAGATAGCAGCCCATTAAATGATACTCTTGAAAGGTATGAATCCTTTTTTGATTTATTTAATGATTTTGAGGGATATGTAAATTTTTTTCTACTTCAAGATTTAATCACGAACGACTACTCATCTATCAAATTCTTTATGCCTTTTGAAAATTTTGAAAATTATCCGTTACCTAATAATATTGAAGAATATAAACAATATAAGTATAATTTATCTAATTTTGTTTTAGCTCGGTGTCAGAGAATGAAAGGTTTTAAAAAATGACAACAGCATTAGTTGTGCTTACATATAAGAGTGCTGAAGAATTGATATTAAAGGGAGCCTCTGACGCATGGAGATTAAATCCTGAAAAAGCAAAAAACTTCAAATATTTAATTTGTACAAGAAATAAACACGATAAAAGAAAAATTTGGCATGGTAAGGAAAAACATAGAGAAGCTTTTTTGATCTGCAAGATTAAAGACATATCTAAATCTATTCACAATCCTTCAAGATACCAGATTAACTTTAAAGAGTATGCCAAAGTTTCAATTAAAGAATATTGGTCTAAAGACAGAAACCCAATAATGTATAAAAATATAGATGACGAAATTATTAAAAATTTAAATTTTAAAAAAATTGATGAATTTAATGAAGGCACAGTATTTAAAGATAGGAAGCAAATTTTAAACAATAATCTTCATAACAATTTAGTATTTGGTATTTCGCAAACAGATGGTATCGCCAAGAGTATTGTTTTATCAGGAGGGTATATTGATGAAACAAATGATAGAGGTGATGAATTTATCTATATAGGGCAGGGTGGAAGAGATGAAAAAACTAAGAAACAAATTTCTAATCAAAGCTTTGATAATACACACAATAAAGCATTAGTATTTAATTGTAATTGGAACATACCTGTTCGAGTTTTTAGAGGAAGTAAGCTTAATTCGGATTACGCACCTAAAGAAGGTTACAGATATGATGGAAAGTACATGATAAATGACTTCTGGTACTCAACTGGTATAGATGGTTATGATATTTGTAATTTTAAATTAGTTAAACCTGACAGATTTATTCAAAATGAAAAAACTAAAAGTTACAAAGTTATTCCAAAAGAAATCTATAAAAAACCAGCAATTATAAAATTAAGAGAAATTGATCTTGGTAGATTAGCAAAAAAATGGGTTCCAAAAGGTAATTTAAATTTAGAAAAAAATTATCAAAATAAATTAGAAATCTTAGAAAAAACAAATAACAAACATGAAAAAACTATCACAATACTAGGTACGATTTTAAAAAATAAGGGTTTCAAAAATCTTGAGGGTCAATTTGACCTTTATACAGAGTATAACAACATTGGAAAATTATTTGAAATAAAAACTTGGAATCAAAAAAACCTTAAAGAGCAAATAAGAAATGGTATTATTAAATTATTAGAATATAAAATTAGATATAAAAAAGAGGGCCTGTTTCCAAAAAACGTTGATTTATTATTAACCTTAGATAGTGATCCAACAATGTTAATGACTAAGTATAATCATATTTTAGATCTTATGGAAGAACTTAAGATTGTTCTGTGTTGGTTGGATAAACATAAACTCAAAACTTATAAAAAGAATAAACATCATTTAAACTGGATGATTTAATGAAAAAATTAATATTCAGTGGTAGCATTACGGTAGCACTTATTGTTAACAATCTAATGAATTATAATTTTGCAAAAAAAATTAGTGTTGATTTTATTGAATGATGGTGCCCCCGCACGGATTCGAACCGCGGACCTATTGATTACAAATCAATTGCTCTACCAGCTGAGCTACAAGGGCTTGTGCAACAATTATTTTGAATTTACAAAATAATCAACTCTTTTTTTTTAAATAATTTAAATGATGAAATACAATAGCTGCACTATTTGATATATTCAAACTTTCTATTTTTCTATCTATTTCTATTTTAACTAAAAAATCGGCATATTTGGATGTATGTTCGTGCATACCAGAGCCTTCAGACCCAAACAGTAAAACATTGTTTCCTTGCCATTTAATATCTGTAAAATCTTTATCACCACATCCATCAAAACCATAGACCCAAAAATTTTTATTTTTTAAATTTTTTAAGGTTGAATTAATATTTGATACTTCAAAAATATTTATATATTCTATAGAACCACTCGCTGCTTTATACATGAGCTTACTTTCATTTGGAAAGTGTCTTTCTTTGATTATAATTCCATCAATTTTAAATGAAGCTGCACTTCTAATTAACGATCCAATATTTCTTGGGTCAGTTACTCCATCCAAGCAAACAAGAGTTGTTTCTTTTTTTTCTTTTACAAAATCTTTGAGAATTAGTTTTTCAAGAGGCTCAACTTCTGCCACATAACCTTGGTGTAACAAATTTTCTTTAGTGCTGTATTTATCTAATTCTTTTTTGGTCTTAAAATATACTTTAACATTTTCTAATAGATTTTTTTTTGGACTTTTTCGATGAATATTTTTTTTACTTTCTTCAGTTAAAAAAACTCTTAAAACCTTACGTTTTGGATTTCTTAATGCTTCTATTACAGCATGCTGACCAATGATAAAAAATGATGATTTGTTCATAATTTTATCCTAGTTTTACACGTTTTTTTGTATATTTTCCCATTAAATCACGTATTGCATTTACACAAATAAAATATATAAAACGCATGTTGTTTGAAGCTTTATTGAACAGGGGACACTTCCCCAGAGGAGGGGTTCCAGAGCGGTCAAATGGGGCGGGCTGTAAACCCGTTGACTTCGGTCTTCGAAAGTTCGAATCTTTCCCCCTCCACCATTCGATAAAATTTTAGATAATACTGGAGTGTTAATCTTGGGGTTGTGCGGGTGTAGTTCAATGGTAGAACGCTAGCCTTCCAAGCTGGATGTAAGGGTTCGATTCCCTTTACCCGCTCCAAGATTAAAAATTATAAAAAAAAAGAAATGTGAGGAAATAAGTAATGTCAAAAGAAAAATTTGTAAGAAATAAACCACATTGTAATATTGGTACAATTGGTCATGTCGACCACGGTAAAACAACTTTAACCGCTGCGATCACTAAAGTCTTATCTGAAACGGGTGGTGCTAAAGCAGTAGCGTATGATCAAATTGATAAAGCTCCAGAAGAAAAAGAAAGAGGTATTACAATTTCAACTGCGCACGTGGAATATGAAACTGAAAAAAGACACTATGCACACGTAGACTGTCCGGGTCACGCTGATTACGTTAAAAATATGATCACCGGTGCTGCTCAAATGGATGGTGCTATTTTAGTAGTTAACGCTGCAGATGGTCCAATGCCTCAAACGAGAGAACATATTCTTTTAGCAAGACAAGTTGGTGTTCCAGCAATATGTGTTTACTTAAATAAAGTTGATCAAGTTGATGATAAAGAAATGATTGACTTGGTTGAAGAAGAAATAAAAGAATTATTAACTTCTTATAAATTTCCAGGAGACAAAACTCCAATTGCTAAAGGTTCTGCACTTGCAGCAGTAGAGGGAAGAGATGATGAAATTGGAAAGAATTCAATTTTAGAATTGATGAAAAATGTTGATGCTTTTATTCCACAACCTGACAGACCAAAAGACAAACCTTTCTTGATGCCTGTAGAGGATGTTTTCTCTATTTCTGGTAGAGGTACAGTTGCAACAGGAAGAGTTGAGTCAGGTGTACTCAAAACTGGTGATGAAATTGAAATAATTGGTATTAGAGAAACCAAAAAATCAGTTTGTACTGGAGTAGAAATGTTTAGAAAACTTTTAGATTCAGGTGAAGCTGGTGATAACGTTGGAGTACTTTTAAGAGGTGTTGAAAGAACTGATATTGAGAGAGGTCAAGTTCTTTGTAAGCCTGGTTCAGTTACACCACATACTAAATTTGAAGCTCAGGCTTATGTACTTAAAAAAGAAGAGGGTGGGAGACACACTCCATTTTTTACAAAGTATAGACCACAGTTTTATTTTAGAACAACAGATGTAACTGGAGAGGTAGAATTACCTGCTGGCACAGAGATGGTTATGCCTGGTGATGATGCTAAATTTACAGTTAAATTAATTACACCAATTGCGATGTCAGAAAAATTAAATTTTGCTATTCGTGAAGGCGGTAGAACTGTTGGAGCAGGAGTAGTAACTAAAATTATAGAGTAAGCTCTATATAGGAGTGTAGCTCAATTGGTAGAGCGCCGGTCTCCAAAACCGGAGGCTGAGGGTTCGAGTCCCTCCGCTCCTGCCAATTAAGAGCTAATTTTTTATGAAAAACCCGTTTAAATTTATACAAGAGGTAAAACAAGAAGCTTTTAAGGTATCTTGGCCGACTGGAAAAGAAACACTTCAAGGTGCATTAATGGTTTTTGTAATGGCCGTTGTGATGTCATTATTTTTTTTACTTTTAGATCAGGTTTTAAAATTTTTTCTTGAGATTTTACTTAAGGTAAGTATTTAATGAAAAATTGGTACATAGTTCAATCACATTCAAGCTTTGAAAACAAAGTAGCTGGACTTATTAGAGAAGAAGCTGATAAGGCTAAAATTTCTGATAAATTTGAAGAAATTATAGTGCCTACTCATGATGTCACAGAAGTTAAAAGAGGCAAGAGAATTCAAAGGAAAAAGAAATATTTTCCTGGATATGTTCTAATTAAAAGTGAAATGGATAATAACATTTATCATATGATAAAAAATATTAAGAGAGTTAGTGGTTTTTTAGGAACAAAAGGAATGCCAGTTCCAGTATCCGACAAAGAAATTGATAAGATTTTAGGCCAAATAAAAGATGGTGTAGCTCAGCCAAAATCTGCTATAGAGTACGCAGTTGGAGAAAAAGTTCAAGTTATAGACGGACCTTTTGCTTCGTTTAGTGGAATGGTTGAAGAAATAGATGAGGAAAAATCTAGATTGAAAGTTTCAGTTTCTATATTTGGTCGACCAACACCTGTTGATTTAGAATATAATCAAGTGGAGAAAGCAAGTTAAAACAATGGCAGCAAAAAAAGAAATAAGTGGATTTATAAAACTTCAGATTAAAGGTGGTCAAGCTAACCCTGCACCTCCCGTTGGGCCCGCACTAGGTCAACGTGGTGTAAATATTATGGAATTTTGTAAAGCATTTAATGATAAAACTAAATCATTAGCTGGTAAACCTGTTCCAGTAGAAATTACAGTTTATAAAGATAAAAAATTTGACTTTAAAATTAAGTCTCCACCTGCATCATTTTTTATTAGAGAGGCGGCAAAATTAAAAAGTGGTTCAAAAGAACCAGGAAGAAATATAGTTGCATCAATTTCAAAAAAACAAGCTGAAGATATAGCTAAACAAAAGATGGCAGATCTAAATGCAGTGGATCTAGAACAAGCAGTAAAGATTATTTCAGGATCAGCAAGATCAATGGGTATAGAGGTTAAAGAATAATGAAATCTAAAAGGTTTAAAACACTTCCAGAAAAAACATCTGATCTTCCATCAGAAATGATTGAAAAACTTTTACCTGTTGTAAAAAAAAATTGTACTACAAAATTTGATGAGTCGCTCGACATAAGTTTTCAAATCAATAACAAACAAAAGAAAAATGAAATTAATATCAGAACTGTAGTAAATCTTCCGGGAGGTACTGGGAAAAAAGTTAAAGTAGCAGTTGTTTGTGAAGATGCAAAATCTTCTGAGGCAAAAAGTGCTGGGGCAGATATTGTTGGTGGAGATGATTTTATTGAAAAAATAAAGAATGGTGAAATGAATTTTGAAAAACTAATCTGTACACCTACAATGATGATTAAACTGTCTAAGTTAGGTAAAGTTCTTGGACCTAAAGGCTTAATGCCTAATCCAAAACTAGGTTCAGTTACAGAAGATCTAAAAACAGCAATTTCAAATGCTAAATCAGGTCAAGCAGAAATTAGAAATGATAAAGATGGAAATATTGGTGTTAGTATTGGAAAAAAATCTTTTAATGATGACCAATTAGTTAAAAACTTTAACGCTGTGTTAGATACACTAGAAAAAGAAAAATCTAACAATACAGTTAAAGGAGATTTAATAAAATCAGCATTTATAACCTCAACTATGGGTGTTTCTTATAAATTGAAATTAGGCAAAAATATTTAACTGTTATGATGAATAAAGAACAAAAGAAAAATTATATTACTGAGATGACCTCTCAATTTGAAAATAGTAAAGCAGTTATGGTCACTCATTATCAAGGTTTAACAATGGTCCAATTAGATGAATTAAGATCTAAAATGAGAGAGCACGGGATTATTTTTAAAATCACAAAAAACAGAATTACGAAAATAGCTTTAGAAAAAACCAAGTGTAAAGATTTATCTAATTTATTTACTGGACCAACCGCTGTTGCGTTTGGAGAGGACGCAATTATGTCTGCTAGAATTTTATCAAAATTTGCAAAAGATAATGAGAATCTCAAATTGATTGGTGGACTAATGGATAATGAGGTCCTAGATCAAGCTGGAGTATTAAATGTCGCAAATTTACCTACATTAGATGAAGCTAGAGCTAATATTGTGGGAATTTTGAATGCCTCTGCTTCAAAATTAGTGAGTATTTTGCTTGCACGATCGGAAAAAATGAGTAATTTACCAGCAGAAAATTCTGAAACACAACCCAAAGAGTAGATAACATGCCAGACCTAAATAAAATTATAGAAGATTTATCAAGTTTGACTGTGGCAGAAGCTGCAGATCTTTCAAAACAACTAGAAGAAAAATGGGGAGTAACCCCAATGGCAGCAGCAGCACCAGCAGCAGCAGGCGCAGCAGCGGCAGAGGAAAAAGATGATTTTACAATTATGCTAGTTTCTGCAGGAGATAAAAAAATTAATGTAATTAAAGAAGTAAGAGCGGCTACATCCCTTGGTCTAAAAGAGGCGAAAGATTTAGTTGAAGGTGCACCAAAAGAAGTAAAAACTGGTGTTCCAAAAAAAGAGGCTGAAGAAATAAAAGCTAAGTTAGAAGCTGCAGGCGCGAAAGTAGAACTTAAGTAAATTAACAGGAAATTTTTAAGTACTGATTAATTTTTTTAATCAGTATTGGACATAGATGCAAATATCTTTTACGGAAAAAAAGAACGTAAGAAAAAGTTTTGGTAAACTAAAAGAAAGTTTATCTATTCCCAATCTTATAGAGGTTCAAAAAAATTCATATGATGAGTTGACTTTTTTTGACACTAATGCAGGAGATTTAACCAAAGGTTTTGATAGAGTTTTTAAAAGTATTTTTCCCATAGAAGATCTTAACGATAAAGCTACTTTAGAATACATTTCATATAGATTAGAAAAGCCAAAGTTTGATGTTGAGGAATGTATAACTAGAGGACTAACGTACTCGTCAGCTTTGAAATGTACTTTAAGACTCGTAGTTTACGAGATTGATCCTGAAAATAATACTAAAGATATATTGTCTGCTAAAGAACAGGAAGTTTACATGGGTGAAGTTCCAATGATGACAAATAGTGGAACTTTTATTACAAACGGTGTTCAAAGAGTAGTAGTAAATCAAATGCATAGAAGTCCAGGTGTGTTTTTTGATCATGATAAAGGAAAAACACATGCTAGTGGAAAACTTTTATTTAATTGTAGAGTAATTCCTAACAGAGGATCATGGTTAGATTTTGAATATGATGTCAAAGATTATCTATATTTTAAAATTGATAGAAAGAAAAAAATTCTTGCTTCGACATTATTACTTGGATTAGGTTTTACAAAAACAGAAATTGCTAATGAATTTTATGAGAGTGAAAAATATACTTTTGATAAGAAAACAGAGAAATGGAAAACTAAATTTAATCCAGAAAACTATAAGGCAAAAAATTTTTCTGAGGAAGTAGTAGATGCAAAGACCGGAAAAGTAGTCATCACTTTAGGTGAAAAAATTAATTTCTTAAATGCAAAGAAGTTAGCAAATGATGGTTTAAAAGACATATTTGTTTCAAGAGAGTCACTGTACGGTAAATTCTTACATGAAGATATAAAGATAAGTGATGAAGAGGAAGGAATTTTTAAAATTGGTACTGAGTTAAATGACACTATTATACAACAAATATTGGACGCAAACATTCATTCATTAAATATTTCGGTTACAAACTCAATCAATAAAGGACCTTATTTATTATCAACAATTCTTAATGATAAAAATAATACTAAAGACGATGCTATAACAGAAATATATAAAATGCTCAGACCTGGGGAACCACCTACAATTGAAATAGCTGGACAAATTTTTAATAATTTATTTTTTAGTTCTGATAGATACGATTTATCTGATGTAGGTAGAGTAAAAATGAATTCCAGACTTAATTTAGAGTGTTCTGATAAAATTACTATTTTAAGGAATGATGACATTATTGCAATTATTCATAAAATGTTAGATCTGAGAGATGGTAAAGATGAAGTCGATGATATTGACCATTTAGGAAATAGAAGAGTCAGATCAGTTGGTGAACTAGTTGAAAACCAAGCACGTATTGGTGTTTATAGAATGGAAAGAGCCATCAAGGAAAAAATGACTACTTTAGATATTGAGTCAGCAATGCCCCAGGATCTGATTAATGCAAAACCACTTACTGTTTCCTTAAAGGATTTTTTTGCAAGTTCACAACTTTCTCAATTTATGGATCAAACAAATCCACTTTCAGAAATTACTCATAAAAGAAGAGTTTCTGCTTTAGGACCTGGTGGATTAACTAGAGAACGAGCTGGTTTTGAAGTAAGAGATGTTCATCCAACACATTACGGAAGAATTTGCCCAATAGAAACACCAGAAGGCCCAAACATTGGTTTGATCAATAGCCTTTCTACTTATGCAAAAATTAACAAATATGGTTTTATAGAAAGTCCATACAAAAGAGTTAAGGATGGAGTAGTTCAAGATAATGTTGAATACTTATCTGCAATGGAAGAAACTAAGTTTACTATTGCTCAGGCAAATACAAAGATTGATAAAAATGGAAAAATTATTGAAGAATTAGTTTCTTGCAGAGAAAATTTAAATTTTCTTTTATCTAAACCAGAAACAATTGATTACATAGATGTATCTCCTAAACAATTAGTTTCAGTTGCTGCTTCATTAATTCCTTTTTTAGAAAATGATGATGCAAATAGAGCTCTTATGGGCTCAAATATGATGAGACAAGCTGTTCCTCTTTTAAAACCAGAAGCACCTTTAGTCGGTACTGGTATTGAAAGTGACGTAGCTTTAGACTCGGGAGTTACAATTGTAGCAAAAAGAGATGGAGTAGTTGATAAGATTGATGGTAAAAGAATAGTAATTAAAGTTACTGAAGAAACTGATTTTTCAAAATCGGGTGTAGATATATATAATCTTCAAAAATTTAAAAGATCTAATCAAAACACGTGTATCAATCAAAGACCATTAGTAAGAGTTGGAGATAAAGTTAAAACTGGTGATATAATAGCAGATGGACCTTCAACTAAACTTGGTGAATTGGCTCTTGGAAAAAACGTTACAGTCGCATTTATGCCATGGCAAGGATATAATTTTGAAGATTCAATCTTAATTTCGGAAAGATGTGTTACAGATGATGTATTTACATCAGTTCATATAGTTGAATATGAAATTATGGCGAGAGACACTAAATTAGGTGAGGAAGAAATCACCAGAGATATTCCAAATGTAAATGAAGAGGCTTTAAAAAATTTAGATGAGTCTGGTGTAGTTTACATAGGAGCTGAAGTTAATGCGGGTGATATTTTAGTTGGAAAGGTAACACCAAAAGGGGACTCAGCATCAGGACCAGAGGAAAAACTATTAAGGTCTATTTTTGGTGAAAAAGCAATTGATGTTACTGACACTTCTTTAAGAATGTCCAGAGGTAGTAGTGGTACAGTCGTAGATGTAAGGGTTTTTAATAGACATGGAATTGAAAAAGACGAAAGATCGATAACTATTGAAAGAGCTGAAATTGAAGAAGTTCAACAAGATAAAATAGTAGAAGAAGAAATTTTAGAGAGAAGTATTAAACAAAGAGCATCTCAAATCTTAACTGGTTCATCTTTAAACAAAAAAATAAAAGATATTGAAGCTGGAACAAAATTAGATTTTGAAATTATCAGTCAAATTAATATTAGTGATGTTTTTAAGATTACACCAAGCAACACAAAAGATGAAGCAACTTTAGCTCAATTAAAAGAACAATATAATCAAGCAAAACAAGATATTACAGAAAGATTTGAAGATAAGGTTTTAAAAATCAGAAGTGGTGATGATCTTCTGCCTAGCGTTATGAAAATGGTAAAAGTTTTTGTCGCTATAAAAAGAAGATTAAGACCAGGTGATAAAATGTCAGGGAGGCATGGTAACAAAGGTGTTGTTAGTAAAATTGTTCCCGTAGAAGATATGCCATATAGAGAGGATGGTAGACCTGTTGACATAGTATTAAACCCATTAGGAGTTCCAAGTAGAATGAATGTTGGTCAAATATTAGAAACACACCTTGGCTGGGCATGTAAGGAATTTGGAGAACAAATTAAAAAATTAGTTAATGAAAATAACAAAAAAATTGAAAGAAATGAAAAAATTGAAAGTTTTTTAAAATCTGTTTATGGAGAGGAAATATTTAATCAAAAAGTTGACAAACTAACTAAAACTGAATTTAGAGACTTATGTGAAAATTTACAAAATGGAATAGCTATTTCAACACCTGTCTTTGATGGGGCTAAAGAGAAAAATGTTACTGAAATGCTTGAACTTGCTAATCTACCTAAGTCTGGCCAGACATATTTATGGGATGGAAGAACTGGAGAAAAATTTGATAGACCAGTAACAGTAGGAATAATTTATATGCTTAAGCTACATCACTTAGTGGAGGATAAAATTCATGCAAGATCTACAGGTCCATACAGCTTAGTTACTCAACAACCACTAGGAGGAAAAGCACAACTAGGTGGCCAAAGATTTGGTGAGATGGAAGTTTGGGCTTTAGAGGCATACGGTGCATCATATACTCTTCAAGAAATATTAACTGTTAAGTCAGATGATGTCGCTGGAAGAGTAAAAGTTTATGAAACTATTGTAAAAGGTGAAGAAAACTTTGAGTCTGGTATACCAGAGTCCTTCAACGTTTTAGTAAAAGAAATTAAATCTTTAGCATTAAATGTGGAGTTAAACTAATTATGAAAAAAGAATTAACAGATCTGTTTAAAAATTCAGAAATTTCTGAAGCACAAAATTTTAGTAGCATTAAGATATCTTTAGCTAGCCCTGAAAAGATTAAATCATGGACTTACGGTGAAATTAAAAAACCTGAAACTATAAATTACAGAACTTTCAGACCTGAAAAAGATGGTCTGTTTTGTGCAAGAATTTTTGGCCCAATAAAAGATTACGAATGTTTATGTGGAAAATATAAACGAATGAAATTTAGAGGAATCATATGTGAAAAATGTGGTGTTGAAGTAACAAAATCAAACGTTCGAAGAGAAAGAATGGGTCATATAAATTTAGCAACACCAGTGGCTCATATTTGGTTTTTAAAGTCATTACCTAGCAGAATAGCTCTTGCTGTGGATATGAAACTAAAAGAAGTAGAAAGAGTATTATATTTTGAAAACTTTATTGTAATTGAACCTGGTTTAACTGGTTTACAAAAAAAATCAGATCTTAAGTGAAGAAGAATTAGCTAAATATCAGGACGAATATGGTGAAGAGGCATTTACTGCTGGCATTGGAGCTGAAGCTGTTCTTGAAATGCTCAAAAATCTTGATTTAGAATTAGAAAGAAAAAATTTAGCAAGTTATATAAAAGAGACTAAATCAAAAGTTAATGAGGAAAGAGCAATAAAAAGACTAAAATTAATTGAGTCTTTTATTGAAACTGGACAAAAACCAGAGTGGATGATTATGACTGTTGTTCCAGTAATTCCACCTGAATTAAGACCATTAGTTCCGCTTGATGGTGGTAGGTTTGCTACATCTGATTTAAATGATCTTTATAGAAGAGTTATTAATAGAAATAATCGATTAAAAAGATTAATGGATCTTAAAGCTCCAGATATAATTGTAAGAAATGAAAAACGTATGCTGCAGGAATCTGTGGATGCATTATTTGATAACGGTAGAAGAGGCAGAGTAATTACAGGAACAGGCAAAAGACCACTTAAATCTTTAGCTGAGATGCTAAAAGGTAAACAAGGAAGATTTAGACAGAACCTACTAGGTAAAAGAGTTGATTATTCTGGACGTTCTGTAATTGTAGTTGGTCCAGATTTAAAGTTGCATGAATGTGGGTTGCCAAAAAAAATGGCACTAGAATTATTTAAACCATTCTTATATGCAAGACTTAATAAATTAGGTTTAGCGTCAACTATTAAACAAGCGAAAAAATTAGTTGAAAAAGAAACAAATGCTGTATGGGATGCATTAGAATTAATAGTAAGAGAGCATCCTGTTCTTCTAAACAGAGCGCCAACTCTTCACAGATTGGGTGTTCAAGCTTTTGAACCTAAGTTAATTGAAGGTGATGCAATTGAATTACATCCATTAACGTGTGCTGCTTTTAATGCTGACTTTGATGGTGATCAAATGGCTGTTCATGTTCCTTTGAGTTTGGAAGCTCAATTAGAAGCAAGAATATTGATGCTTTCTACAAATAATATTTTATCTCCATCTAATGGTAAACCAATTATTGTACCTAGTCAGGATATGATCTTGGGAATTTATTATTTATCTCAAGAACCAATAACTGACAAACCTTCAGGATATTTTTTAGATGCTGATCAAATAGAGTTTGCATTATCTTCAGGACAAATAAAAGTACACAGTACAATTATATCTAGATTTGAAACTGTTGATGAAAAAGGAAATAAAAAATTTGAAAAATACACCTCAACAGCTGGAAGGTTTTTGTTAGCGAATTTACTTCCAAAAAATAAAGATATTAAATTTTCATTAATTGATAGATTGTTGCCTAAAAAAACAGTTTCAGAAATAATTGATATAGTTTTTAGATTTTGTGGTCAAAAAACAACTGTTATTTTCTGTGATAAATTAAAAGATTTAGGTTTCAAACATGCATTTAAAGCAGGAATCTCATTTGGTAAAGATGATCTAGTTATTCCAGCAAATAAAACTCAATTAATTGATGACACCAAAAAATTAATTGCTGATTATGAAACACAATATGCTGAAGGATTGATCACAAGAGGTGAAAAATACAATAAAGTTGTTGATGCTTGGTCTAAATGTACGGATAAAGTTGCAGGGGAAATGATGAAGGGTATTTCAGCGACAGAAAAAACTTCTGAAGGACTAAAGATTAATTCGGTATTTATGATGGCCGATAGTGGAGCTAGAGGATCTGCTGCACAGATGAAACAATTAGCAGGTATGAGAGGATTGATTGCTAAACCGTCTGGAGAAATTATCGAAAGCCCAATTACTTCAAATTTTAAAGAAGGGTTAACAGCACTTGAATATTTTAATTCTACTCACGGAGCTAGAAAAGGATTAGCTGATACAGCACTTAAAACTGCAAGCTCAGGATATTTAACAAGAAGACTTTGTGATGTAGCTCAAGATTTAACAATTACAAAAGTTTCGTGCGATAATCCTGGCTTTATTGAATTATCTGAAATATTAGAAGGTGGAAATGTTGTCGTAAGTTTATCTGAGAGATCATTAGGTAGAGTAACTGCTGCAGATGTAAAAAATCCAATATCTGGTGAAATTGTAATTAAGAAATCTACGATGATTGATGAAGCTGGATGTGATCTCATCGATGCAGCTGGAGTAAAATCTATAAAAGTTTATTCAGTAATGACATGTAGTTCAAAAGAGGGTGTTTGTTCAACTTGTTATGGAAGAGATTTATCAAGAGGAAAAATGGTTCATGTTGGAGAAGCAATTGGAATGATTTCAGCACAATCAATTGGAGAACCAGGTACTCAATTAACAATGAGAACGTTCCACGTTGGTGGTACAGCTTCAGTAAAACAAGATTCTCAAATAGTCAGTAAAAGTGAGGGTACTTTAAAGATATTAAATTCAAATATTTTAGAAGATTCAAAGAAAAATTTAATTGTTATGGGTAGAAATACTCAGCTGTCCATTGAAGATGATAATGGAGTACAAATAGCAGTTTACAAAGTAGCTTATGGTTCGAAAGTATTTTTCAAAAATGGAGATAAAGTTAAAGCTAATACAAAAATTTGTGAATGGGATCCTTATACAACACCTGTTATCGCTGAGAAAAGTGGTATTGCTGGTTTTGTAGATTTAATAGACGGTGTTTCAATTCAAGAAACAACTGATGATGCAACTGGTATATCATCAAAATCAGTTGTTGATTGGAGATCGCAATCTAAAAGTTCAGACTTAAAACCTAGAATAACTCTTAGAGATGAAAAGGGTAATGTAATTAAAAAAGCTGATGATAATGAAGCTAGGTATTATTTAGTACCTGATTCAATTCTATCAGTTAAAGATGGTCAAAAAGTTTCTGCTGGGGATGTAATTGCTAGATTACCAAAAGAAACTACAAAGACTAAAGATATTACTGGAGGTTTACCTAGAGTTGCAGAATTATTTGAAGCAAGAAAAGCTAAAGATAGTGCAATCATTGCTGAAAATGATGGACAAGTTGTTTTTGGTAAAGAAGTAAGAGGTAAACAAAGAGTATCAATAGTACCAGAAGATGGAGCAGAACCATCAAATTATTTAATTCCAAAAGGAAAACATATTAATTTTAACCAAGGTGAAAGAATTAAAAAAGGTGAATACTTATTAGATGGTCAACCTTTACCTCACGATATATTACGTATTTTGGGTATAAAAGAATTAACAGAGTATTTTGTTAATCAAGTTCAAGAAGTTTATCGACTTCAAGGTGTTATAATTAATGATAAGCACATTGAAACTATTTTAAGACAAATGCTGAAAAAGGTTGAAGTTAAAACTACAGGAGATTCAAGTTATCTACCTGGAGAAATAATTGACAGAATAAAATTTGATAATGTAAATGAGAAATTAAAAGCTGATGGAAAAACCCCAGCAACAGGCGAAAGAGTACTAATGGGGATTACTAAAGCATCACTACAAACAGAGTCTTTCATTTCAGCTGCTTCTTTTCAAGAAACAACAAGAGTTCTTACAGATGCAGCAATTAAAGGAAAAGTTGATCCATTAAATGGTCTTAAAGAAAACGTTATTGTTGGAAGACTTGTTCCAGCTGGAACTGGAAATATTAAGAACAAATGGAATAAAAAAGCCCTTGAAGATGACAATAAATTTCTTTCTGAGCAAGAGAAGATTGAGCAGTCAGAAACGCCTACAAATCAATAAAAATAACACACTAGTTTCTTAGTTTTAGTTTGACAAAGTCGAATTAATAAGTAATTTGGCGATATTTTTGGTTGGAATGTAGTGTTAACTTATCACACTAAACGCTGCCACAAATAACCTGTCAGTTATTTCATTCAAAAATAAATTAATATTTAAAACAAAATTTATGCCAACTATTAACCAGTTGTTAAGAAAAAAAAGAACTAAACCATTAGCAAGGAACAAGGTTCCTGCATTGCAAAAGCAACCTCTTAAAAGAGGAGTTTGTGTTAAGGTTTACACAACAACACCAAAAAAACCAAACTCAGCCTTAAGAAAAGTTGCTAGAGTAAGATTGTCAAATGGTTTTGAAGTAACTGCTTATATTCCAGGCGAAGGTCATAATCTCCAAGAACATTCTGTTGTATTGATAAGAGGTGGAAGAGTTAAAGACCTACCAGGTGTTCGTTATCATATCTTGAGAGGAAATCTAGACACCCAAGGCGTTGCAAATAGAAAAAAAAGAAGATCTTTATACGGAACGAAAAAAGGTAAATAAAAATGTCTAGAAAAAAAACTCAACCTAAAAAAAATATCGTTCCAGATCCAAAATTTAACTCAACTATTATTCCTAAATTAATTAATAACATTATGTACGATGGTAAAAGAGGTGTGGCTGCTAAAATCGTATACGATGCTATAGAAAAAATTAAAACAAAATCAAAAGATGAACCAATAAATATTTTTAATGAGGCTATTAACAACATAAAGCCAACCGTAGAGGTTAGATCTAGAAGAGTTGGTGGAGCTACTTACCAAGTTCCTGTCGAGGTAAAAAGTAAAAGAGCTCAAGCTTTAGCAATTAGATGGTTAGTAGACTCTGCTAGAAAAAGAAAAGACAAGCATATGTCAGATAAAATTTTTAATGAACTTTACGATGCATATGAAAAAAAAGGTGCTGCAGTTAAAAAAAGAGAGGATGTGCATAAAATGGCTGAGTCAAATAAAGCTTTCGCACATTTTAGGTGGTAATAGATTATGGCTAGAACTCATACATTAGATAAGTATAGAAATATTGGTATCATGGCTCATATTGATGCTGGTAAGACAACAACTACTGAAAGAGTTTTATATTATACTGGAAAAAGTCATAAGATTGGTGAAGTACATGATGGTGCAGCAACAATGGATTGGATGGAGCAAGAACAAGAAAGAGGTATTACTATTACTTCAGCTGCTACCACTTGTTTTTGGCAAGATCATAGAATTAATATTATTGATACTCCTGGCCACGTCGATTTTACTATTGAAGTTGAAAGATCTTTAAAAGTTTTAGATGGTGCGGTTGCTGTATTTGATGGTGTAGCAGGAGTAGAACCTCAATCAGAAACTGTATGGAGACAAGCAGATAAATATAAAGTTCCTAGAATTTGTTTTGTTAACAAATTGGACAGAACTGGTGCAGATTTTTTTAGATGTGTTGACATGATTAAGGACAGACTAGGTGCTAAACCATTACCAATACAAGTTCCAATTGGTATTGAGTCTTCTTTAACTGGAGTTGTAGATTTAGTTAAAATGAAAGCCCAAGTATGGAAAAATGAAGCTTTGGGAGCTGAATGGGAATATAAAGAGATTCCTGATGACCTAAAAGAAATATCTCAAAAATATAGAACAGAATTAGTTGAAATGGCTGTTGAACAAGATGAAAAATTAATGGAGTCTTATTTAAATGGCGATGAAATTAAAGAGGAAGATTTAATAAAATGTATTAGAAAAGGTACGCTTAATTTTAGTTTTGTACCAATTTTAACTGGTTCCGCATTTAAAAACAAAGGAGTGCAACCTTTGCTTGATGCTGTAATTAATTATTTACCAAGTCCAATAGATATTGGTTCTATACAAGGAACAAAACCTGGTTCTGAAGAAGAATTAGAAATGAAATTTGAGGATGGAGCAGGTTTTTCTGCTTTAGCTTTTAAAGTAGCAAATGATCCATTTGTTGGTTCTCTGACTTTTATAAGAGTTTATTCAGGTACAATTAAAACCGGAACAGGAATTTATAATTCATCTAAAGAGAAAGAAGAAAGAGTTGGCAGAATGCTTTTAATGCATGCTAACTCAAGAGAAGATATCAAAGAAGCTAATGCAGGTGACATCGTAGCCTTGGCTGGCTTAAAATATACTATTACAGGTCACACTCTGTGTGATGAAGAAAAACCTGTTTTGTTAGAGCCAATGGAATTTCCTGATCCGGTAATTGAAATAGCTGTTGAACCGAAAACTAAAGCTGACCAAGAGAAAATGGGTGAAGCTTTAGGTAGGTTAGCTAAAGAAGATCCTTCTTTTAGAGTAACGTCAGATGAAGAGTCTGGACAAACTATAATTAAAGGAATGGGTGAACTTCATCTAGATATAATTGTAGATAGAATGAAAAGAGAATTTAAAGTAGAGGCTAATGTTGGAGCTCCTCAAGTTGCTTACAGAGAAACATTAGAAAATGCTTCTGAGGTTGAATACACTCATAAAAAACAAAGTGGTGGTGCAGGTCAATTTGCAAAAGTTAAACTTTTAGTAGAACCTCAAGAGCCAGGTGCAGGTAGATCTGTTGAAAGCAAAATTAAAGGTGGAGCTATTCCAAAAGAATTTATACCTGGTGTTGAAAAAGGAATTGAAACTGTTTCTGATGGTGGAATTTTAGCTGGGTTTCCGATGATTGATTATAAAGTAACAATTTTAGATGGATTACATCACGATGTAGACTCTAGTGTCTTAGCATTCGAGTTAGCTAGTAGAGCATGTTTTAAAGAAGCATGTACCAAGGGAACTCTAAAATTATTAGAACCAGTTATGAGAGTTGAGGTTGTAACACCTGAAGACTATATGGGTGACGTAATTGGTGATCTTAATAGTAGAAGAGGACAAATAAGTACTCAAGAACAAAGAGGAAATGCTACTGTGATTACAGCGATGGTTCCTCTTGCCAATATGTTTGGATATATAAATAATTTAAGATCAATGTCTCAAGGAAGAGCTCAATATTCTATGTTCTTTGATCATTATTCAAAAGTACCACAGAATGTTCAAGACGAAGTAACTAAAAAGATTGCAGGTTAATAATGGAAAAACAAAATATTAGAATTAAACTTAGAGCGTATGATAATAAGATATTAGATGCTTCAACGGAAGAAATTGTTAATACTGTTAAGAGAACTGGTGCTACTATCAAAGGACCAATACCGTTACCCACTAGAATTGAAAGATATACAGTTTTAAGGTCACCACACATAGACAAAAAAAGTAGAGAGCAATTTGAGACTAGAACGCATAAGAGATTAATAGATATAATTGAACCAACACCCCAAACAGTTGAAGCATTAATGAAACTTGATTTAGCATCTGGTGTTGACGTGGAGATTAAAATTTAATTATGAGTGAGATAGCTTTAATAGGAAAAAAAATTGGAATGACTAGAGAATTTTATAAATCAGGACAGTTAGTTCCTGTAACTGTTTTAAAAATGGAAAAAGCAAGAGTTATCCAAGTTATAGAAGAAGATAAAAGAGGGTATAAAGCTGTTCAACTTGGGTATGGAAAAATTAAAAATTCAAAGTTAACAAAAGCTATGAAAGGCTTTTTTTCAAAAAAAAACACTGAAGCTAAAAAGAAATTGAAGGAATATCGGGTTACAAATACTGAAAACTTTAAAGAGGGAAATGAATTTGGACTTGAGATATTTAAAGACATTAAATTTGTAGACACGAGATCTAAAACCATAGGTAAAGGTTTTGCTGGTGCAATGAAAAGACATAATTTTGGTGGATTAAGAGCCACTCATGGTGTTTCTATATCTCATAGATCTCATGGATCAACTGGTCAAAGACAAGATCCAGGAAAGGTTTTTAAAGGAAAAAAAATGGCTGGTCATATGGGTGATAAACTTAGAACCATGCAAAATATAGAGATAATAAAAACAGATTTAGAAAATGAACTTCTTTATTTAAAAGGTTCTATACCAGGATCAAAAAATGCTGAAATCTTAGTTAAAGGATCAGTTAAAAACATAAGTAAATTGACAATGAGTGAAAAAATTAAAAAAGCAGAAGAAGCAAAGAAAACACCAGAAAAAAAGAAAAAATAATGAAAATAGATAAATTAGATTTAAACGGCAAAAAAAATAGTATTGAAGTTTTAGATAATATCTTTTCTGCAAAAGTTAATAGGAAGTTGGTTGAAACTGTTTTGTATAAAACAAATGCTAATTACAAAGGAAGACATGCAAAAACAAAACAACAAAATGAGGTAGCTGGTCCAACATCAAAAATTTATGCTCAAAAAGGCACAGGTAATGCAAGACACGCAAGTAGAAAGGCTCCAATATTTGTTGGCGGTGGTGTTGCCCATGGACCAAAAGGTCAATTAGCTTATAAAAAAAGAAAATTGAATAAAAGTGAAAAAAAGCAAAGTATAGCATCTCTAATTAGTGATAAAGTTCAAAATAATAACTTATTAGTTTTTAATGATTTCAATTCAGAAATAAAAAAAACTAAAGAAATGGATATTATTTTAAAGAAATTTCAAATAACAAACTCAATAATTATTTTAGACAAAACTTCAAAAGAAAAAATAGAAAAATCAATAAGGAATATTCCAAATATCAAAGTAACTGATATAAATCATTTTAGTGCTTTTGATATTGTTAAATTCAAAAAAGTAGTATTTACAGAAACTTCAATAAAAGAATTAGAAAAAAGGTATACATAAAATGGATAAAATACATTTATACGATAAAATTTTGTCTCCCCTGGTTACAGAAAAATCAACTAACTTATCTGAGCAGAACAAAATTGTTTTTAAAGTTCCCTCAAATGCAAATAAGAAAAATTTAAAAACTAATATTGAAAAAATATTTAAAGTTAATGTTACTAAAATTAATATTATTAATAAACAGAATAGGACTAAGCTAACAAGAGGAAAAAAGGTAAAAGTCTCAGGATTTAAAAAAGCTATAATTACGCTTAAAAAAGGTCAAAGTATCGACCTAACTACAGGAATTTAAAAATGGCATTAAAAACTTTTAAACCATACACAAAATCAACTAGAGGCACTATCCTTGTTGATAGATCAGGATTATGGAAAGGTAAACCTTTTAAATCTTTAGTATCTCCAAAAAATGCAATGAAAGGTAGGAATAATAATGGACATATTACTTCTATCAACAGAGCTGGTGGACATAAAAAGATGTATCGAAAAGTTGACTTTTATAGAAAAAAAATTGATATGCCTGCAATTGTAGAGAGAATTGAATACGATCCAAATAGATCTTGCTACATAATGTTAGTTAAATTTGAAGATAATTCTCACGCATACTATCTAGCTCCACAAAAAATTAACGTAGGTGATAAAATAGAAAATGGATCTAAAAAAGAGATTAAGATTGGAAATTGTATGCCATTACAAGACATACCTGTTGGTATTGATATACATAATGTTGAAATTCAACCTGGTGCTGGTGGAAAAATTGCTAGATCAGCTGGTACCTCAGTTACCATAAGTGGTATTGATGGCAACTATAGTCTTATAAAGCTAGCTTCAGGTGAGGTAAGAAAAATTGATTCTAGATCTTTAGCTACAATTGGTGTCCTAAGCAATCCAGATCAAAAAAATACGAAAATAGGAAAAGCTGGAAGATCTAGGTGGCTTGGTAGAAAACCTCATACAAGAGGTGTAGTTAAAAATCCTGTTGATCACCCACATGGAGGTGGTGAAGGTAAAACTGCAGGAGGAAGACACCCAGTATCTCCAACTGGTCAATCAGCTAAGGGTCTTAAAACTAGAGATAATAAGAGAACAGATAAATTTATTGTGAGAAGAAGAAACAAAAGGAAGGATACAAAATAATGGCTAGAGCAGTTTGGAAAGGACCTTTTGTTGAGGAGAGCTTAATAAAAAAAGTCGATAAATATAAGACTGACCCTAAAAAAATACCTATCAAAACTTGGTCAAGGAAATCAACTATAATCCCTGATTTTGTTGGCGTAAGTTTTTTAATTTATAATGGAAAAAAATTTATACCAATAACAGTTTCTGAAGATATGGTAGGACATAAATTAGGTGAATTTGCACCAACAAGAACTTTTTTTGGACATACACCAGCAGATAAAAAAGCAAAGCCAGCTGAAGCGGCACCTAAGAAATAATTATGAGTAAAAAAAAGAAAATTGATAAAAATAAAGATAAATTAGTTAAATCTATTAATAACAATATTAGATCTAGTGTTAGAAAACTTAATCCTATTTTAAAAGGTATAGTTGGAAAAAAAGTTGATATAGCTATTAGAGATCTGCAATTTTCTGAAAAAAGAATTACTCGAGATATAAGAAAAACAATAAGTTCAGCAGTTGCTAATGCAGAAAATAATTTTCAATATGATATTGATAAATTGATTGTTAAAGAAGCATATTGTGGAAAAAAAATTACAATGAAAAGATTCAGACCTAGAGCCAAAGGAAGAGCGGCACCAATACTAAAACCATATTCAAGTGTTACTATAATTTTATCAGAAATAAAAAAAATGGAGAGTCATGGGACAAAAAGTTAATCCAGTTGGATTTAGATTAGGTGTCAACAGAGGTTGGGACTCTGTTTGGTATGCTAAGAAGAAAGACTTCGGAAACTACCTTATAGAAGACTTCAAGATAAGAGAGTATATCAAAAAAAATGTTATAAACTCTGGTGTATCTAAAGTTATGATAGAAAGAACAGCTAATAAGTGTTACGTAACTATTTACACGTCTAGACCAGGGTTTGTAATAGGAAAAAAAGGTAGTGATATAGATAAAATCAAAAATAATTTATCAAAATTTACCACTAATGAAGTCACATTAAATATTAAAGAAGTTAAAAAACCTGAGACCAATGCATATCTTGTAGCTGAAAATATTGCTCAACAATTAGTAAAAAGAATTTCATACCGAAGAGCAATGAAAAGAGCTATGCAATCTTGTTTAAGATTAGGAGCAAAAGGAATTAAAGTATCTGTTAGTGGTCGATTAGGTGGAAATGAAATTGCTAGAACAGAATGGTTGAGAGATGGAAGTATACCTTCTCATACATTAAGAGCAGATATAGATTATGCTGAAGCAGAAGCATTAACTACTTATGGAATAATAGGAATAAAAGTATGGATCTATAAGGGCGAAGTATTTGCAAGAGAATTTAGTCAAGAAACTAATAAGGTAACACCAAAAGAGGATAGAAAATAAATGTTGCAACCGGTTAGAACAAAATGGAGAAAAGCTCATAAAGGTAGAATTCATGGAACTGCCTCAAGAGCTAACTTTATAAACTACGGAGCCTATGCGCTAAAAGCATTGTCACCAGAAAGAGTAACAGGGAAACAAATAGAGGCAGCGAGAGTTGCGCTCACAAGACATATGAAGCGACAAGGTAGAGTCTGGACTAGAATTTTTCCAAATATACCAGTTTCTAAAAAACCTATTGAAGTAAGAATGGGAAAAGGTAAAGGTTCACCTGAATTTTATGCTTGTAGAGTTAAACCAGGAAGAATTTTATTTGAGGTTGATGGAGTTTCAGAGCAGATAGCTAAAGAAGCTTTATATAAAGCATCTGCTAAATTACCAATTAAAACAAAAACAATTAAAAGATTTGCTTAAAATGAAAAAAAAAGAAATTAAAAAATTATCAAAAGATGAAATTATGAAAAATATAGATAAATCTAAAAAGGACTTATTTAATTTTAGGTTTCAAAAAATTAATTCTCAAATAACAAATCCTGCAAAAATTAGTGAAACAAGAAAAACAATAGCAAGATTAAAAACAATGTTAAAAGGAAAATTAAATGCCTAAAAAAATTTTAACTGGTGTAGTTGTAAGTGATAAACCAAATAAGACTATTACAGTCTTGGTAGAGAGAAAGTATTCACACCCATTATTAAAAAAAGTAATTAAGGTCAAAAAAAAATATAATGCTCACGATGAAAATAATAAATTTAAATTAGGGGATAAAGTTTCGATTATAGAAAGTAAACCATTTTCAAAAAATAAAAAATTTCAAGTAATGGAGAATTCAAAATAATGATACAAGTACAAACAGAATTAAATGTAGCTGATAATACTGGTGCAAAAAGAATTGAATGCATTAAAGTTTTGGGTGGATCGAAAAGGAGATATGCTAGTATTGGTGATACAATTGTTATTGCTGTAAAGGAAGCAATTCCAAAAGGTAAAGTAAAAAAAGGTTCTGTTCATAAAGCAGTAGTTGTAAGAGTAAAAAAAGGGATCCATAGAGACGATGGGTCAAAAGTAAGATTTGATAATAATGCAGCAGTTTTAGTAGATGATAAAGGTGAACCAGTAGGAACAAGAATATTTGGTCCGGTTACAAGAGAATTAAGAAATAAAGGACAAATGAAAATAATTTCATTGGCTCCAGAGGTTTTATAATGATTAAAAAAGGGTTAAAAGTTAAAATTTTAGTTGGAAAAGATAAAAAAAAAGAAGGTGAAGTAATCGAAATAGATAGATCTAAAAATAGAGCTAAAGTTAAAGAAATTAATATGGTTAAAAAACACGTTAAAACAACAAAAGAAAAAAAGGGTGGAATTATCTCAAAAGAAAGCTTTATTCACATATCTAACTTAAAATTAATTATTGAAAAAAATAAAAGTAAAAAAACTGAGGCTAAAAAATAATGACTCCAAGATTAAAAGAACTTTATTATAAAGAAATACAACTTTCACTGAAAAACCAATTTGGTTTTAAAAACTTATACATGGGTCCTAAAATTGAAAAAGTTGTTTTAAATATGGGTCTAGGCCTAGATGGTAATGATTCTAAAATTCTAAAATCATGTGAAGAAGATTTAGCTAAAATTACTGGACAAAAGCCAGTTATAACGAAATTTAAAAAATCTGTTGCTAATTTTAAAACCAGAAAAGGGTCTAATGCTGGTTTAAAAGTAACTTTACGTAAAAATAAAATGTATGAGTTTCTAGATAGATTGGTAAATATAGCATTACCTAGGATAAAAGATTTTAGAGGTTTATCATCTAAAGGTTTTGATAAATTTGGCAATTATACGTTTGGTGTAAAAGAACATATAATTTTTCCTGAAGTAAGTTTTGATAGAGCTGACAAAGTGAGAGGCATAGACATAATTGTAGTTATTACGTCAAAAAGCAAAGAACATAGTTTTGCTTTATTAGAAAAATTAAACTTTCCGTTTATCAAAAAAGGAGATAACTAAAATGGCTAAGTTAAGTTCAATTAATAAAAATAATAAAAGAATTAAATTATCTAATAGATTGTACTCAAAGAGAGAAAAATTAAAAAAGATAGTTATGAATAAAAAACTTCCCTTAGAGGAAAGATTTAAGGCTCAACAAAAATTATCAAAATTACCTAGAAATTCAGCAAAGGTTAGAGTTATGAATAGATGTCAAATAACTGGAAGACCACACGGGGTTTATAGAAAATTAAAAATATCAAGAATAGCGTTAAGACAACTTGGTTTACAAGGAAAGATACCAGGTTTAGTTAAATCAAGTTGGTAGAAAGGAATATATGAGTTTAAGTGATCCAATTGGAGATATGATAGCAAGAATTAAAAATGCTCAAGTGAGAAATCACAAAAAGGTAGATTTACCATCATCTAATTTTAAGATGAAAATTGCAGATATTCTAAAAAATGAGGGATTTATTAAAGATTTTAAAATAAATAAAGAAAATAATAAACCACTTTTATCTTTAGAGCTGAAATATCACTCAGGCAATCCAGTTATAAGTACATTTGAGAGAGTTTCTAAACCTGGTAGAAGAATATTTTCAAGTGCTGATAGTTTGCCTAAAATTAATAATGGATTAGGTATTGCTATCGTCTCAACCCCAAAAGGAGTTATGACTGATATAGATGCAAGAAAACAAAAAGTTGGTGGTGAAATAATTTGTAAGGTATTTTAATGTCTAAAATTGGTAAAATAAATATTTCTATTCCTGAAAAAGTAAAAGTTGTCTTGGCAGGCAATAATTTAAACATAGAGGGTCCATTAGGTAAAAAATCAATTAATATTAATTTAGAGATTTTTAATCTTGATATTAAAGATGGTAAGGAAATTTCTATTAAGCCTAAAAAAATTGACCAAGAAACAAAAAGATTATGGGGAATGAATAGAAGTTTAATCAATAATGCGGTTATTGGATCTAGTGCTGGATATGAAAAAATACTTGAGTTAATTGGAGTAGGATACCGAGCTGCCTTAAAAGGAAATCAGCTAAATTTACAATTAGGATATAGTCACGATATTAATTTTGACATTCCTGAAGGAATAAAAATTGCAGTAGAAAAGCAAACAACTTTAAAAATTACAGGTGCAGACAAACAGCAAGTAGGAGCAGTTGCTTCAAAACTCAAAACTTTAAGAAAAATAGAGCCATATAAAGGTAAAGGGGTTAGAGAAAAAGGACAGTATGTTCTTAAAAAAGAAGGAAAGAAAAAATAATGAAATTAAATACAACTAAAAGAAAAAGGTTTAGAGTAAGTAATAAAGTCAAAAAAGTCTCTTCAAATGACAGGTTTAGATTAAGTATTTCTAGATCATCTAAAAATATATCTGCACAAATTATTGATGACCTAAAAAATATAACTCTTCTATCAGCTTCATCTATAGAAAAAGATGTTAAATCTGGAACAAAAACTAATAAAACTGAACTATCAAGAATTGTTGCAGAAAAGTTAGCAAAAAAAGCACAAGAAAAAAAAATAACAAAGATTTATTTTGATAGAGGTATTTACAAGTATCATGGGAGAGTAAAGATTTTTGCAGAAACTCTTCGTAAAAATGGAATGGAGTTTTAAAAATGGAAAATTTTAAAGACAAAAAAAATGACGATATACTAGAAAAATTAGTCCATATAAATCGTATTACAAAAGTTGTAAAAGGTGGAAGAAGATTTGGATTTTCTGCATTAGTTGTAGTTGGTAATCAGTCAGGTAAAATTGGTATAGCACATGCAAAGGCAAAACAAGTCCCTGATGCTATTAAGAAAGCAAATGAAATGGCGAGAAGAAAATTAATTCACATTCCATTAAGAGAAGGTAGAACTATTCATCATGATGTTAAAGCAAAAGATGGATCAGGAAGAATTGTATTAAGAGCCGCATCAAAGGGGACAGGTATAATAGCAGGAGGTCCTGTAAGAGCAGTATGTGAAGTTTTAGGAGTAAAAGATATTGTTGCTAAATCAATGGGTACTTCAAATGCTCATAATGTCATAAGAGCTACAATGAAAGCGTTGTTAAAACAAAACTCTCCAAAACAAATATCATCAATTAGAAATAAAAAAATTTCAGAAATTATTGAAAAAAGAGGATAATGATAAGTTTAAATAACAGAACTAAAAGAAATAAAACAAAAATTAGAGTTGGTAGAGGTATTGGCTCAGGAAAAGGCAAAACATCAGGTAGAGGTGTTAAAGGTCAAAAATCTAGATCAGGTGTTGCAATAAAAAGTTTTGAGGGTGGTCAGATGCCTCTATATAGAAGATTGCCTAAAAGAGGCTTTAATCCAGTTAGTAAAGACAATATTGCAATTTTAAATCTAGATAAAATTCAATCATATATTGATAAAAAAAATATTAAGACTTCTGATATTTTGAATTCAGATCTGTTAAAAAAGTTGAGCTTGATAAATAAAAACTCAGTAAAATTAAAAATCTTAGGTTCGGGTGTGATTAAAGATAAAATTAATATTGAAGCAGATTTGGCATCTAAATCAGCTGTAGAGAAACTAGAAAAAATTGGTGGATCTATCCAATTAAAGAAATAAATATTATTAAATGAGCTCTTCACCCTCAAATAATGATTTAAGAAATAGAATACTATTTACTTTAGCAATTTTAACAGTGTATCGATTTGGTACATTTGTCCCTTTACCTGGAATTGATCCTGAGCAGTTAAAAATTATGATGGAAGGTAATCAGAAGGGGTTACTAGGTATGTTCAACGTATTTGCTGGTGGAGCTGTCAGCAGAATGGCTATATTTGCTTTAGGTATCATGCCATATATTTCATCTGCTATTATTGTACAACTTTTAGCTGGAGTATCAGATTATTTTAAGAATTTAAAATCACAAGGAGAAACAGGCAGAGCTAAATTAACTCAGATTACTCGGTACGGTACTGTTTTGTTAGCAACTGTTCAAGGTTTTGGACTTGCAGTTGGATTAGAGTCTTCGGCAGGTTTAGTAATTAATCCTGGAATTTTTTTTAAAATTTCTACCGTTACAACTATAGTTGCTGGTACAATTTTTTTAATGTGGCTTGGTGAACAGATCACTCAAAGAGGAATAGGTAATGGTATTTCTCTAATTATTTTTGCTGGTATAGTTGCTGAAATTCCAAGAGCATTAGTAACAACTTTTGAACTTGGAAGGACTGGAGCTATTTCTACAATTATGATTTTAGCAATATTTGTATTATTGATTGTTACAATATTATTTGTAGTTTTTATGGAAAGGGCACTAAGAAAAATATTAATTAATTATCCCAAAAGACAAATGGGTAATAAAATGTATGGTGGTGAGTCATCGCATCTTCCATTAAAAATTAATATGGCTGGAGTTATCCCTGCAATTTTTGCATCAGCTTTATTGTTGTTGCCTGTGACTTTTTCGAATTTTAATATTTCAGATAATGAAACTTTTCTAAATATAAGTTCTTTCTTTACTCAAGGCCAACCCCTATACATGTTACTTTATGGATCAGGAATAGTATTTTTTACTTTTTTCTATACTTCGATTACTTTTAATCCAACAGAGACAGCTGATAATTTAAGAAAATATGGTGGTTTTATTCCAGGAATAAGACCAGGTGAAAGCACAGCATTATATATTGAAAATATTTTGACTAAATTAACTACTATTGGAGCATTATACTTAACATTAGTCTGTTTAATGCCTGAGTTTTTAATTGCAAACTATCCAATACCTTTCTATTTGGGTGGTGCTTCAATTTTGATTGTTGTTGTAGTAGCGATAGACACAGTTACTCAAATTCAAACAAGATTAATGAGTTCTCAATATGAACAATTAATAAAAAAAACAAAATTTGGTAGATAAGACAAGTGAATTTGATTTTATTTGGACCTCCCGGTGCTGGTAAAGGCACTCAAGCAAGATATTTAGTTGAAAAGTTAAATAGCTTTCAAGTATCTACTGGTGACATGTTAAGAAATGAAATTCAAAACAATACTGAAATAGGAAAATCAATAATTAATGATATGAATGATGGAAAGTTTGTAAATGATGAAATAGTTAACAAACTTATAGATAAAGCAATATCTGATCCACTTAAAAAAAATAAATTAATTTTCGATGGATACCCAAGGTCAATAAAACAAGCTCAAAATTTAGATCTATTGTTAAGTAACTCAAACCAAAAAATAAATTTTATTTTTTTTCTAAATGTAAATAAAGAGACTATTATTAAAAGAATTGAAAAAAGAAAAGTCTTAGAAAACAGGACAGATGATGATTTGGATATTATTCTAAAGAGGTACGACAAATACATGGAAACAACTAATCCAGTCTTAGATTTTTACTCTAAAAATCCAAATTTTTATGAAATTGATGGCAGTCTTAAAATTGAGCAAATAACTGCCAAAATAGAAGGTTTTCTTAATGTTTAATGCGTTGACTTTAAAAGATCTTCTTATATAAAAGGCTGAAATTTATCACTTATTTATGGCTCGTATTGCAGGAATTAATATCCCACAAAATAAATTAGTTCATATTGGACTTACATATATTTATGGTATTGGTGATAGATTTTCAAAACAAATATGCTCTTCTCTTGAAATACCTAAAGAAAAAAGAGTTAATCAATTAACTGACGAAGAGATTTTAAAGATACGTGAGTATATAGATCAAAATTTTAAAGTAGAAGGTGATTTAA
>QBYE01000013.1 GCA_003282985.1 Pelagibacteraceae bacterium AG-325-E08 | reverse complement strand
ATTTTACATTTAATTTTAAAACTTAAACAATTTCCAATTTTGTATCCATCATTTCTTGAAACAAGTTTTTCTAATGAAAAAATTTCTTTAGAAAAAAGAAATAAATTTAAAAATTTAAAATCTAAAAATGAAATAGAAAAAATTTTAAAAGAATTAATATATATTTTTATTCCTAAATTTTATTTAGAAGATTTTAATAATAATCTTTTAAGTGCAAAAAAAATTTATCCCAATAAAGCCAAAGTAGTTCTTACTGCAAATGGTGTTTGGAAGGATACATTATTTAAGATATGGCTAAGTGAAAAACTAAACAATAAAACAAAATTGATATGTAGGCAGCATGGAGGTAATTATGGTCAAAATGAATTAATTTTTGAGGAAAAACATGAAATAAAAATAAGTGATTATTTTTTAAGTTGGGGATGGGTAAATAAAAATAAAAAAGTTTTACCATGCTTTGGTATAATTGAGCCTAAACTTAAAAAATTTGAAAAAGAATTTAAAAAAATCTTATTAGTAACTCAGACTCCACATAAATTCTTGTATTTTGATAATGGAACAATGGATAATTATAAAAGTGAAAGTTATATTAATTTTTTAGATATTTTTTTAGAAAAAATTAAACACCAAATTAAAAAAAAAATTTATCTTAGATTTAAAAATCTAAATTCTAATTGCCCAAAAAAAGAAATTGACACACGTTTAAAAAATTTACTTACAAAAAAATGTAAAAATTTACACGTCTCAAATATAAAAAATTTTTATCAAGATATTGAAAATAAAAAGTTAGTAATTTTTACGTACAATGGTACGGCGTTCCTGAATTCTCTACAAGCAAATATACCATCTATCATCCTATTTGATAAAAATTATGTATATCTTAAAAAATCATCAAAAAAAATTTATCTTGAAATGAAAAAAAATCATATATTCTTTGACGACCCTGTTAGAGCTTCAAATTTTGTTAATCAAAATTTAAATAATATTGATGAATGGTGGGAAAGAAAAAAAGTCAGGAATACGATTTCTAATTATCTTGATTTATATAATAAAAAATATAATGGTTTTAACGATAACTTTTTTTATCATTTAAATAAAATAATTTAAATACATAATTTTCAAATGAATAAAATTAAATGTTAAATAATAAACTTTATCAAACATCTATTTATTTTCTTTTTTTAATCCCTTTTGTTTTTATAATAGGTATTGCAGTTTCTGAAACTTTAGTTTTATTAATAACTTTATACTTTTTTTACAAGAACAAGAATTTGGAATTTTATAAAAATAAAATTATAATTTTTTTAATATTTTTTTCAATTTATGTTGCTGTAAATGGATATTTACAAATCAGTGATAATCTAAAATATTCATCTATATTTCATATAAGGTATGTTTTTTTATCAATTGCTGTTTTTTTTATTTTAGACGGAGATAAAAAAATTTTATTATTCATAAATAACAAATTTTTAAAATATCTTATAGTATTTTTATTCTTCATTTTCTTTGACTCGTTTTTTCAATTTTTTAATGGAAAAAATATTTTTGGTTTTGAAATTTATCAGGGAAGAATAACAGGAATATTTAATAATGAAGCTATACTTGGTAGTTTTCTGATTAAATTATTACCGTTAGTGATGTTAATACTAATTTTAAGTAATTTTGATTTTAAAAGAAAAGATATTTTTCTATGTTTTTTTTTAGGCTTATACTTTTTAACTATATATCTTGCAGCAGGTAGAGTTTCTTTTTTTTTACTCTTATTTTTTAATATTTTTATAATTTTATTGATTAAAAATTTAAGAAAAATTTATTTAATATCTTTAGGTGTAATGATATTTTTTATAATTACTTTTTCTTTTTTAAAAATTGGTAAATCGGATCCATTTGGTAGAATATTTGTAAAAAGTTTTAATCAAATTACTAATCATCTGTTTTTTGAGCTAGATCCAAATTATTATAAAAATAAGGAAAACCTCGACTTAAAAAAAGAAATCATAGATAATATAAGGGTATATTCATCTGATCATCAGGGACATTACGTTGTTGCCTATGAGTTATTTAAAAAAAATCCATTTTTTGGAGCTGGTCCCAAAGGATTTAGGTTTTATTGTAGAAAAGTAGATTATGCTCCACCATATCCAAATGCTGTTTGTTCCACGCATCCTCATAATATTGCAGTACAAATTTTATCAGAAACAGGGTTAGTTGGTTTTTTTTTCTACTTTTTAAGTATTTTCTTTATTGTTTTGAATATTTTAAGATCATTTAAAAAAAGAATAAGCACAGTAGATAAAAATTGTTTTTTATTGATTTCAGCAGCACTGTTTATGAATCTTTTCCCTTTTTTACCATCTGGTAATTTTTTTAATAATTGGATGTCTATAATTAATTATTATTATATAGGTTTTTATCTTTATTATTTTAAAAAAATATATGAGAATTAATAATCTTAATTTAAATATTAATTTGATTTAAATTTTTTTTAGATTTTCTAAATTTAATTCTAATAAATTTCCTTCATTTAATTTATATATATGATCACAAATCTTTAAATTATCTAAATTATGTGAAATTATAATTATGCTGCTATTTTTTGAATACGATTTTAAGTTTTCTATAATTTGTCTCTCATTTTGATTATCAAGCGAATTCGTTGCTTCATCAAAAATCATTAATTGTCTTTTGTTATAAAATGACCTAGCAATTGTAATTCTTTGCTTTTGACCTGAAGATAAAGTTTTAATTTCTGAGCCAATATTTTCATTTATGCCTGATGGCATTTGTTTAATGACATCATCCAATTGAGCCATCTCAATAGATTTATTAAAATCTTGATTTGAAAACTTTTTATCTGATCCAAATACTATATTATCTTTTATAGTACCATCAAATAAAAAAGAATCTTGTGATGTAATTGAAATAAGATTCTGAAATTTTCTTTTGTCATTTGTGTTTTCAATTATTTTTCCATCAATTGTAATTTTACCACTTTGGAGGTTTAATAATTGTGCTAGTAAATTTATTAAGGTAGTTTTACCAGAACCACTATTTCCTAAAATACCAATAATTTTATTTTTTTTTATTTTTATGTTGATGTTATTTAATACTTTTTTGTTTTTAACATACTCAAAGTTTAAATTTTCTATTTCAATTTTATCTTTAAAATCAAAAACATTATTTTGACTATTTTCAAAGAATTTTATTTTATAATCCAAATCAAAGTATTCTCTTATATTGCTGTATGAAGGCTTTCCAAATTTAAGATGTTGAATTGAATTAAATATTTTGTTTATTGATGGTAATACCCTATATGCTGCTGCCAGATAAAAACTCAATGTTATTATTATTTCATCATTAATCTTTCCTGCAAAACTCATTGAAAGTATAATTATTACAAGTATTAAAATTAAAGATTGTTCAAGTAATATCTTAGGATAAATATTTATCACACTATTTTTAATCTCTATATCAGATAATAATTTTACTGGTTGTTTAAATTTTTTAATTAAATCTGCAATTTTTCCATAAAGAATAATTTCTTTAATACTGTTAATTAAATTGAAACTTGAATTAATTAATTTTTGATTTTCATTTATTCGAACTATGGACCATGATTTGATTGACTTATTAATTTTTTTTAAAATTAATATTGAGAATAAAAGAATTGGGATCATAAAAAGTAAACTGTGAAAAAAACCTCCCAAAATTATAAGTAAAAAAATTCCTAAAAATATAATTAATTCACTTACAAAAAATATTGTTGGTCTCAAAACGTACAGTGTGTAAGTATCGATTTGAGTGTTTAAAATATTTGAAATTTTTGAAGTATTATTTTCCACATAAAAATTATAATTTTGATGTAGGATATTTTTTAAAAGTCTCAAATATAGGTTATTACGAAAATTATAAATAAATTTAAAAACTAATTTGTTAGATAAAACTATAAAGAAATTTTTTATCAAAAATATAAGAAAAAAAACTATGCAAAATATTAAGAGAAAATCTGATTGCAAACTTATTGAGTCTAAATTAACATAATTACTAAAAAAATCATATTTCATTAATTCTTCAGGCTTTAGTAAGAAAGTGATTAAAGGAATTATTATAGCTATGCCAATCATTTCTAAAAGCGCTTGAATTATCGACATTAAAACAATTATTAAAAAAAATAATTTATCTTGCTTATTGAAAAATGACCAAAGATTTTTAAAAGCGTTCATTAAATTTAATAATTAATATTTACTTTTTTTTTCACTTTTTTAAATGATTAATACAAAAGATTTTCATTTACTTTGAATTAAAATCGTAGATGGGCTGTTTTTTATCCAACTAAATTTTTTAATTGGGGTTCTCCAATTTCTTCCATATAAATCTCTTAAATACCCATTAAAATCACTTGGAACAAGTACCTTTAATCCAGAAAAATTATATTTTCTAACTTTAAAAGCATAATTTTGATGATGAGAATAACCTGCATAAGAATAAAAAAAACCTGATAGAACTAAAACTTTTTTTATATATAAAAAAAAACTTTCAGCAAAACCAAAAAAATTTATCAATTTATATAAATTTCCCCTATAAGTCTTTGCAAAAGATAGTGCATCTATAACTTTCATTAAAAAATTTTTTGGAATATGCCATTTAACAAAAACTGTTTTTTTATTTTTATCTATTTGGTAAAAATTTATATCTATTTCTCTGCCTCCATTTTTAATAAATTTCAACATTCCATCATTTTTCAAAAAAGTTTTTTTAATCTCTTTAAAACCTTTTTGTTTAAAAATAATTGGTAATAATTTTCGGTATTTTTTATTTTCAAGTACACCAATATCAATATCATGATCCCATGAAATAAGTTTTTTGTCTCTAATAATACCCAGTAAAGTACCGTGGCAAATCCAGTAATTTATTTTATGTTCCTTCAAAATATCAATTACAGATAATAAATTTGGATCAATTTTTTTAACACTATAAATTTTATAAGACATCTATTTTTTTTGAAACATTGAATTAATTATGCACCAGGAATTAATTTTATAATTTTTTTATAATTTTTGAACGATTTATATCTAATATTTGTTGAGCTAATATTAGGAGTCCTTGAAAAAATAAATACATATTTCTTATCCAAACTATTCCTATTATCAATCCCATGTATTAATTTTTCTAATTTATGTTTTTTCATAAAATTATTATCTATATTAAATTTAGATTTAATTACTTTATGTACATATTTACAGGCTTGAAGAACTTCTTTTCGCTGACTAAATTTAAGTTCTGGTTCAATTTTTTTATATTTTCTAATCTCCTGGTCTGATGTAAGAGCTACATATACTCTTCCAAACTTTGAGGCTTTTTTCAATAGCCTGATATGACCATGATGAATTATAGTACAAGACATGTCTACACAAATTTTTTTTTTTTTAATCATCTAATTTTTATATTTCTATTTATTTCTGTTGTAATTTTTTCAGAATGTCCTGATCCTAAATGGAAAATTAATGAACCATTATTTTTAATTCTTGGTTGGTAAAGAATTAAATTTTTATTTTTTTTTACTTTTAAGTTTATATAAGTACAAATATTAGGCTGATTTTCCTCAGGATACATTAAATACTTTTTAAATTTTTTCATAAAATATTTTTTATTAATTTGAACACTTTTTTTAAATTTTGAATAATTATCTAAAACATATTCTAAAGATTGGATTGTACTATTGGGACCTGTCATTTTTTTCTGAATATGACTTTTAATATCCATCATAAATGAATTAATTTTATTTTGTGGCTTTATTTTGTAACCAATGAAACAAGCACCAGTGAGACCAAATAAAGACTTACAAGAGCTGAATGATACAACGTCTGCCAAATTATGATTCTCTTCTATACCTATTGAAGCAGTAGCATCAATAAATAATTTAGATTTATTTTTATTTGCTATTTTTTTTAAATATTTTATGTTTGATCTAAAACCTTTACTGGTCTCAGTATAACAAGCACAAATCCAATCAAATTTCTGTTTGATGTTTTCTACTTGATTATATTTTACATAATTTATTTTTCTTAGAAATTTTGAATTTTTTTTTGACATCTTTAAAATTGAATAAATTCTATCTGAATAGTAACCAGTATTTACAACTAAAACATTTCCTCTTACAAAGTTTAATAGACCTATTTCAATCGCCAAGCTTGCGGGTCCTTGTATTGAAACCATATTTCGCTGACCAGATATTTTCTTTAATGATTTAATTACTTTTTTATATTGCCTTTCAAAATCTTTATCACCTCTGCTAAAATTAGAGCTAAGTCCTAATAAATTCTCTATAGGGAAACTTGGACTAGGAGTAAATATTTTTTTATAATTTTTTATTTTAATAAATTTTTTTAAACTTAAATTTCTCATATAAATTTTAATCTTTAGATTTAATTATTTTTCATTTTTCTAATCGTTATTAAATTTATTAAGCACCAGGAATCAAATTGATAATTTTTTTAATTGAAGTCATTTTTTTTTCAGACTCTTTAGCTCTAGAATTTTTTAATATATCTGTTGCTATATTTAACATTGCATAATAAGAAGATCTTAAAAGCTGGTTAGCATAGATCACAATATTAAAACCGACTTTTTTAAGGCTATCTTCTTTTATTTGATTATAAGTAGAGGGAACACAAATCAAAGGAATAATCTTATTAAATTTCCTAAAATTTTTTGCAAAATTAATTATTTCTTTTGGATTTTTTTGTTTACTGTGAATCATTATTCCATCAACACCAGCTTTTGTATATTTTTTAGCTCTTAATAATGCGTCGTTTATCCCTTTATTTAAAATAAAACTTTCAATTCTTGCAATTAACATAAAATCATTAGTTATTTGATTTTCTTTTATATATTTAATTTTTTTCGCAAATTTATCTGCACTCTCTTGTTTTTGATCTGATGTATCTTCAAATAAAGAATTTTTTTTAAGTCCAGTTTTATCTTCCATAATAACTGCAGAAATTCCTATTTTTTCAATTGAATTAATCTTCATTTTAAGATGTTCAAACTTTCCACCAGTATCAATATCCATTATCAATGGTTTACTAGTTACATCAAAAATCTTATCAATATTATTTAATCTCAAAGACATATCCAAAGATTCTGTGTCTGGTCTCCCAAACAATGTTGAGTCAGTTAAAGAACTTGACCAGAATCCATCAAAATACTTTTCTTTTTTATTTTTAATTATTGAGGTTTTTTCAATAATAAGTGCACTTAGAGGTGAATGAGCCTCCATAAAAATCAAAAAATTTTTAATGTTTAAAAGTTTCTTGAGTGATGCTCTTCTCATGTCTGGTGTAAAAGAATAAACTAAATTATTATCGGTAATGTCTTTATTATGAATATTAAATGACTTAGCATTTTTTGCGTGCGGAATTTCAATCAACTTTCCACCATATTTTTTTAAACACTTAATAACTTTAGCCCTAAGATCTTTTTCAATCCCATATTTCCAATCATCTCCGTGTACCACAATGTCTGGTTTTAGTTTTTGGATATTGACGGTATCATCCCATTCGTTTTGTGGAACAACTTTTTTAACTCCTTTGATACTAATTATGATTTTTTTTCTTTGATTATAATTCAATAAAGGGAGTTTTTTTTTAAGCAATATGGCTTTTTCAGTTAAAAGTCCAACTGTAAGATTTCCTAGTGAACTTGCTTTTGTAATTACATTTATATGACCATGATGTAAATTATCAGCTGACAGTGAAACGTATACCCTCCTAATTTTTGTCATATTTTAAGTTATATATTACTTTACGTTTTAAATTTAATTTACTTTAAAATTTCATTTAATAGATATAAAAGCATGAAATTACAATAAAAATGATTAAATTAAAAAATTTTTTTAATTTTTTAAAAAAGAGAGGGATAAGTTTTTTTACTGGAGTTCCAGACTCGATTTTAAAAGAATTGAACATTTATATTGCAGACAATAAAATAAAACACATTCTAGCTACCAATGAAGGATCTGCTGTTGCTCTTGCTACAGGATATTTTTTATCAAAGAAAAAAATTCCCGCCATCTATTTACAAAATTCTGGATTAAGCAATGCTATTAATCCATTAGTCTCTATTTTACACAAAAAAGTATATTCAATCCCCTCATTATTAATAATTGGTTGGAGGGGAGCACCCGGTTTGAAAGATGAACCACAGCATTTAACAAAAGGCTTAATTACAAAAGACCTTTTAAAACTTGCAGGAATTAAATATTGTGTTCTTGACAGTGAAAAGAAATTTGGATTACTAAACAAGCTGTTAAAATATTCTAAAAAAAACAATGTTCCTGTTGCGTGTTTAATAAAAAAAAATACATTTGTTAAAGATAAAAAAAAATTAAAAATAAATAAAAAAAATAATACTTACCTTGAAAGAAATTATTTTATAAAAGAATTAATAAAACAAACAAAAAATACTAAAATAATAAGTACCACTGGCTATATTTCTAGAGAATTATTTGGTCAATCTTCTAATAGTCAAAAAAAAAATAATTTTTACGTAGTAGGAGGCATGGGACATTGTTCAATGATAGCATTAGGATATTCACTTTTTTCAAATAAAAAAGTGCTATGTTTAGATGGTGATGGGTCAATGTTAATGCATTTAGGCGCACTTTTTACGTTAGGTCAAAACTCAAAAAAGAATTTAAAATATATTTTGTTGAATAATAATTCACATGAGTCAGTTGGTGGCCAAAAAACTTATTTAAATAATATCAATTTAAAAAAATTCACCAGTGCTTTGAAATTTGATAATTACTACTTAATAAAAAATAAAAAGGATTTAAAAAAAAATTTAAACAAATTTCTAAATTCAAAAAAACGCTCATTTTTAGAGGTAAAAATGTCCAATTCAAATAAAAATGAAATCTTAGGAAGACCTAAAAATTTTATTGATATTAAAAATAAATTTATGAAATAATTATAAGGAATAATTTGAATGATTAAATATCAAGAATTAAGAAATCAAAATTATCAATATAGAGCAAATAGAGAAAGTGATTTTGAATTTAATATTTATGATTGGAAATCAAATCCTTATAGCGGTTTGAAAGCAAGGATTTATATAGAGCTGTCTACTTTGTTTGCTTTTTTTCTACAATTCACTAATTTAACTGCTAATCATATTTCATTATTTTACTGTATTAGTGGTGTCATTGCTGGGTTATTTTTATCATCAAACATTGACTCTTTAATGATTACTGGTCTCGTAATTTTTTTTTTAAAAAATTCTTTAGACTGGACAGATGGATTTATCGCCAAAATTAATAATCAAAGGTCAGCTTTAGGTCATATTTTAGATACTTGGGGATCTCATATTGGTGAAATTAGTTTAATAACATCTATTGGAATATATTGTTATAACTTAACTGATAATAATATTTATTTAATCATTACAATTTCAATATTATTTTTAAAAGTTATTGATTTCAAGATTTACTCGTTTCATCAACTATTTTATGAACTCTTGAACAAGGAGAGTAATATTGAAATAGAAAATAATATTGACAAAAATATAAAAAAAAAAAAGGATAATCTTTTAGTTATATTTGTAAAAAATTTTATGGATAATCGAGCTAGGTCTACAGATCCAGTTTATTTATTAATTTTTTTAGAAATAGTATACAATTTTAATTATTTTTCAAAAATTATATTCTTTTTATATTTTCTTAAAACTCTTATGTTATTTTTTGGTGTTTTTTACGTTTATTATTTTAGAGGCAAACTTAAGAAAAATATTAAATGATAAGTTTACTCTCAAAATTTAAAGGTAAAAAAGTTTTAATTACGGGACACACAGGGTTTAAAGGGTCGTGGTTATCTATGTGGTTGAATCATTTAGGTGCAAAAATAATTGGTGTTTCAAATAATATACCAACAAAACCTTCAAATTTTAAAACCAATAAATTAAACAATAAAGTTAAACATATAATTGTGGATATTAAATATAAAAAAAAACTTTCTAAAATTATTAAAAAAAATAAACCTGATTTCATTTTCCATCTTGCAGCACAATCTTTGGTTAAAGAGTCCTATCAAAATCCAAAACACACATTTGAAACAAATTCTTTTGGTACATTAAATTTGCTTGAAGCATTAAAAGAATATGATTATAAAAAATTATGCTCTGTTGTAATTATAACAAGCGATAAATCATATAAAAATCTTGAATTATCTAGGGGTTATAAGGAGAATGATGTTCTTGGAGGCCATGATCCTTATAGTGCTTCAAAAGCTTGTGCTGAACTTATAATACAATGTTATTTGAATAGTTTTTTGTATAAAAAAAAAAATTTGAGAATTTCAATTGCGAGAGCAGGAAATGTAATTGGAGGAGGAGATTGGTCTAAAGATAGATTAATACCAGACTGCATTAGATCGATTTATTCTAGAAAAAAATTGTTAATTAGATTTCCAAATTCCACTAGACCTTGGCAATATGTTTTAGAGCCTCTTTATGGTTATATGCTTTTGGCAATTAAACAAAAAAAAAATATAAAATTAAATGGTCAAGTTTTTAATTTTGGACCAAATAATAGAAATTCAATTACCGTTATAGAGATGATCAACAAAATCAAAAAACGATGGAACATATTTGATTGGAAAATAGTAAAATTGAAAAAAGATGTATATGAGTCAAAATTATTAAAATTAAACAGTAATAAAGCACTTAAATTTTTAGGCTGGAGATGTTTTTTTAATGCCAATCAAACAATAAATATGGTTATAGATTGGTATAAATTTTATTTAGATCATAAAAAAATAAATATGTACAGTTATTCAATAAGCCAAATTAGAGAATTCGAAAATTTTATCAAAAAAGTCAAAAAATAAAATATGAAAGTAGTAATTTTAGCAGGTGGATTAGGTACAAGAATATCTGAATATACAAAGACAATTCCAAAACCTATGATTAAAATTTGTGGAAAACCTATAATTCATAGAATAATTGATCACTACGTTAGATATGGACATAACGAATTTTTTATAGCCCTAGGATATAAAGGGAAGGTTATTAGAGAATATTTTAAAAAAAAAAGAATTAACAAAAAAGTTAAAATTCATTTAATAGAAACGGGTAAAAATACAATGACAGGTGGAAGACTAAAAAGATTAAAAAATTATCTTACAGAAACATTTCTTCTTACTTATGGTGATGGATTATCTAATGTTAACCTAGATAAATTAATTAAATTTCATAATAAAAATAAAAAATTAATTACATTAACAGCTGTTAGACCTCCAGCAAGATTTGGAGTAATCAAAATTAATAAAGGGATTGTTAAATATTTTAGAGAAAAAAATTCATTAGATGCTGGTTGGATAAATGGAGGTTTTTTTGTAATTGATCCAAAATTTATAAACTTAATTAAAAGTGATAATACCTATCTAGAACAAGAACCATTTAAAAAAGCAACTTACAAAAAACAACTTTTAGCTTTTAAGTATAATGGTTTTTGGCAATGTATGGATACATTAAGAGATAAAGAAATTTTAGAAAGTAAAATCAAAGAGCAAAAAAATCTTGATTAAAAAAAAAATTTTAATAACAGGTGGTACAGGTTTTATAGGGTATCATTTAGCAAAAAAATGTCTGTCTTTAAACTGGTCTGTGACCAGTTTATCAACAAATAAACCTTTGAAAAAAAGAAGATTAAATAAAGTAAAATATAAGATATGTGACATTTCCAAAAAAAAAGAGTTATTTAAAAAATTGGACAATAATTATAATTATGTTGTAAATTTAGCAGGTTTTGTCGATCATTCTAATAAAAGAAAAACAATTAAAAGTCATTATAATGGCTGCAAAAATTTATCATCAATATTTTTAAAATCTAAATTAGAAAAATTTATACAAATTGGCTCAAGTGTAGAATATGGAAAAATAAATTCTCCACAAACTGAGAATAACAAAAATAATCAAAAAACATATTCAGCATATGGAAAAGCTAAACTATTAAGCACAAAGTTTTTGCTTAATTTGAAAAAAAAATATGATTTTCCAGCAACTATAATAAGATTTTATTTAATTTATGGTCCTTATCAGGATGAAAATAGAGTTGTTCCAATTACAATTTTAAATGCAATTAAAGATAATGAATTTAATTGTTCTGATGGAAAACAATTGAGAGATTTTTTACATGTTGATGATGCAGTTAGAGCAATTATAAAATCATTAAAAAACAAAAAAGTAAGTGGAGAAATAATAAATATTGGTTCAGGAAAACCATTAAAAATAAAAAATATAATTCTCAGAATTTGTAAATTAGTAGGTTTTGGAAAACCTAAATTTGGTAGAATTAAATTTAGAAAAGATGAAATAATGAGTCTTTATCCAAGTATTTATAAGGCAAAAAAATTACTTAAGTGGAAACCAAAAATTAAATTTAATTCTGGATTGACACAAACTATAAATTATTACAAAAAAAAAAATGGATAAAAAAAAATATTTTTTTAATAAAAAAGAGTTTACAATAGGACTTTTAATTTATTTTCTTCCTTTTTTAATCAATGGAAACTTTTTTAATAATTTGTTACCTATAATTTTGATTAATTGTATGGGTTTTTATTTTTATTCGTATAATACTTTGAGAAAAGTATGATTAATTTATATTTAATATTTATTCTAATAAATATAATTATTTTCTTGAATATAAAAAAAGTTTCAAAATTTGTTAATATTTTTGATGTACCCGATAAAAAGTTAAAGACACATAGAAAAAAAACTCCTCTTATAGGAGGTACAATCCTTTTGATAAATATCTTAGTGTTAATGACCTACCAATTGATTTTCTTCAAAGAATTTTTATTTTTTGAAAAAGGCCATTTTAAAATAAAAGATATAGCTAGTATTTTGATCTTAATTTTAAGTTTTTATTTTTTAGGATTTTATGACGATAAGCATAATTTAAATCCTTTTAAAAAAATACTTTTATCTATTATATTTATAATTATTTCAGTTACACTGAATAAAGAATTGTTAATTGAGAAATTCTCGCTTTCTTTTTACGATAGTAAAATATTTTTAGAAAATTTCTCTATAATATTTACAGTATTTTGTTTTGTAATTTTGATAAATTCATTAAATTTTTATGATGGTATAAATGGTCAATCTTGTATTTATTTTTTAATTGTATTTTCATATTTATTAATATCCACAAAAAAATATGAATTTTATTTTTTTGTTATAATAATTCTAACCTTATTATTAATTTTGAACTTAATGAATCTGCTATTTCTAGGAGATAATGGAATTTATATTCTATCAATTATTTTATCAGTAGCTTTAATATATGAACATAACGTTTATGAAAATATTATTTTCGCAGATGAAATCTTTTTAGTTTTGTTTTTACCAGGATTAGACTTATTAAGGTTAACAATTTCTAGATTATTGAAAGGTAATAATCCATTTTATGGTGATAGAAATCATATACACCATTTATTAAATAAAAAGTTTTCACTTTTAAATACTAATCTTATATTGGTAATTTTAGCGATTTTACCAATTATTTTTTTTAATTTCCTTAAATTAAACTTTTTTTTAGTTTCTATTATATTTTTGATTATTTATGGTTTAATAATTCAATTTCTAAGATCTGATGATAAAAAATAAAAAAATATTAGTTGTTGGCGCAGGCGGTTTTATTGGAGGTCATCTAATAAATAGACTATTACAAAACAAAAATATCTTGATAGCAGCCGATATCAAGCCAAAAGAATATTGGTTTCAAGACTTTGAGGAAGTTAAAAATCATTATTCAATGGATATGAAAGATATAAATAATTGTAGAAAAGTTACAAAAGATGTTGATTACGTATTTAATATGGCCTGCAATATGGGTGGAATGGGATTTATTGAAAACAATAAAGCAGAATGTATGCAGTCAGTATTGATAAATACCAATTTACTTATCTCGTGCAAAGAAAATAAGATTAAGAAGTATTTTTTTTCTTCTAGTGCTTGTGCATACAATAAGTCCAAACAACAAAAAGCTAATATAGAGGGATTAAAAGAAGAAGATGCATATCCCGCTGATCCGGAAGATGGATATGGATGGGAAAAATTATTTAGTGAGCGTATGTGTAGGCACTTTATGGAAGATTATAAATTACCAGTTAGGGTAGCTAGATATCATAACATTTATGGGCCTTATGGTACATTCGATGGGGGAAGGGAAAAAGCCCCAGCAGCATTGTGTAGAAAAGTTATTAAAGCTAAAAAAAATAATGAAAAAAAAATTGAGGTTTGGGGAGATGGTAAGCAAACAAGAACATTTTTGTATATTGATGATTGTATAGAGGGAACTCTAAGATTATTCGAGTCTGATTATACTGAGCCAGTCAATATAGGGAGTGATGAACAAGTTTCAATCAATAAAATGATTGAAATAATAGAAGATATTTCAGGCACCAATAAGCTCCAACGTGAATACAAACTAGACAAACCTAAAGGAGTGAGAGGAAGATCGAGCAATAATGACTTGGCAAAAAAAATTTTAAAGTGGAGCTTTAAAATTAAGTTAAAAGCAGGCTTGAAAAAAACTTATGACTGGATAGATAGTGAAGTTAGTAAACATGGTTCAAATTTGAGCAGATATACTAAATCTTAAAGTTCTAAATTAGTATAGTAATATTAAAATAACTTAATTATAATATTAAGTCTGCCTTTTTATGATTAGTAAAATAGTTTTTAAAAAAATTAAATTCATTAATATAAATTATAAAAACTTTAATGAATATGTTGTGAAAAAAGGCTTATTTGTTTTTCCTTCGGGTCCAGCTTTAGCTAATATTAATGTGTTCAATCAATACTATACTTCAATTCAAAAAGCAGATTTCGTATTTTTTGATAGTGGTTTTTTTGTCCTTTTACTTAAGATATTTAAAAATATAAATGTTCATAAATTTTCAGGGTATAAATTTTTAAACTTATTTTTCAATTATTTAAAAAAGAATAAAAAGAAAAAAATTTTCTGCATTGATCCTAATTCAAATTTTTCAAAATCAAACAGAAGATATATTAAGAAACTAGGAATAAAAAAAATATACAATTATATTGCACCCAACTATGATGTAGATACTTTATCTGACAGAAAACTTTTAAAATTGATTATAAAATTTAATCCTGATTATATTATTATTAATATCGGTGGTGGAACTCAAGAGGTTTTAGGATGTTATATTAGAAAAAAATTAGGAATAAAAAAGACTATTTTTTGTACAGGTGCTGCTATTTCTTTCTTTACTAAGGATCAAGCACCCATAAGTGATTTAATTGATAAATATTATTTAGGCTGGTTATTAAGATTACTTTTTAATCCAATGATTTTCTTAAAAAGATATATTGTTGGGCTAAAATTAATTCCAATGGTAATATTTAACAAGATAAGGGTCATTAATTGAAAATTTTTAGAGCTATGAAATGTTTCTAGTTGAGTTTTTAATATTTGTTTTATTTACAATTATTTTGTCTATATCTATTTCGGGTTATGGAAGTCTTTATCCTATTAAAATAAGAAGAAATTTTTTTTTAGATATCCTTTTAGGATTTATAATAATTTCTCTTTTAATAACAATTTTACATTTTTTTTTTAAGATTAATTTATTTTTAAATACCTTAATTTATTTAATTGGATTAATCATATTTTTTAAAAAGAATAAATTTTTTGATTTTTCAAAATTTATTAAAAAATCTTATGTTCTAAATATTGTAATTTTCTTATTATTGATCCCAATATTTATATCACAAAAATATCATGAAGATTTCGGATATTATCATCTTCCTTATGCGTTAGCTTTTTTGGAAGAAAAAATAGTATTTGGTTTTGCAAACATCAATCAAGCTTATGTGTACAATTCTATATGGTTAAATCTTTACCCTCTATTTTTTTTAGAAAATAAAAACTTTAACTTTTTAACTTTGCCAAGTTTTTTATTATTTTTAAGTTTCATAATATTCTCAATAAATAAAATTCTGGAAAAAAAAAATTTGAACATTAGTGATTTTTATCTAATTACAATTTTATTCTATTGCTTGCTGAAGTTCACAAGAATATCAGAATATGGTGTTGATTTTCCTGCTACTATTTATTCAATTTTTTGTATTTACTTTTTTATTAAATTTTATGAAACATCTGCAAATCTTGAAAAGCAATCTTTTTTTTATTTAAATTTTATTTTTTCAATTTTTTCAATTTTAATTAAACTAAGCACTATTCCAGTTATTATTTTACCAATTTATTTATATTTTACTAATTTTAAAAATTTCAAGTTCTATGTTTTTGAAAATAAATTTTTAATAATTTATTTTCTTTTTATTGTTTTTTTTGTTCAACAATTTATTTATACTGGCTGTATTTTATTTCCCACTAATTTTACATGTTTTAATGTAAGTTGGTTTAATCCTGAAAACATAAATTTATCTAAAAAACTTGAACTGATAAATAAAAGTTATTCATTAGCTAGAAATATTTATCCACCTGAGGAATATTTAAACAATTTTACGTGGTTTTCCTTCTGGTTTAAAAGAAGTTTGAATGAAATGCTAGAACATTTAATGACAATGGTAATACCACTGTTATTGTTTTTTTTATTTTTGAAAAAAAGAAAAAAAAATATATCTTTAACATTCAAAAAAAAAAAAGTTCTTCTATTTTTCTCTATTTTAAGTTTATTTTTTTGGTTAAATTTTTCACCAGTATTTAGATTTGCAATATATATTTTTATTACTTTAGTATTTTTAATTTTTTCAAATTTTTTTATTTTAAGAGAATTTTCAAAAAAGAAATTCATAGTATTCATTGTGATTTTTTTAATATTTAATTTTTCAAAAAATATTACAAGAATCTATGAGTCAGAAAAAATATTCCTAGGTATACAAAAAATAGAAAATAAATATTTATTTAATAAAGATAATAGTAATGAATATGCAAGCATTTATTATCCTGATGTTAAAAAAAATATAAAAAAAAATGGGTGGCAAGGTAGACTTTGTTGGAATACACCTTTTATTTGCTCATCAAAAAAGCTAATTATAAATAAAAAAAATGGATATTTGATAATTAATGAATTAAAAAATAAAAATGATTAATAAAGATACTGTAAAACTTTCAATAATAATTCCATGTTATAACGAAAAAAATACAATTGATATTATAATTAAAAAAGTAATTGAAAGTTTAACCATTTATAAATTTTTAAATTATGAAATTATTATAGTAGATGATCATTCAAAAGATGGCACAATTGAAGTTATTAAAAGCTTCAAAGATGAAGAAAAAATAAGTACTCATTTTCACGAAAGTAATTTAGGTAAGGGTGCAGCAATTCAAACAGCACTCAAAAAAGTTACTGGAGATATTATTATCATTCAAGATGCAGATTTAGAATATGACCCTTTTGATTATAATAAGTTATTAGTTCCTTTTTTTGAAGCAAATGCAGATGTTGTGTATGGTTCAAGATTCTTAGGAGGAGGTAAATATGTTAGAATTCATTTTTTTTGGCATTATTTAGCAAACAAAATTTTAACTTTTATTTGTAATCTTTTTATAAATCTAAATCTTACTGATATGGAAACTGGGTATAAAGTTTTTAAAACAGATGCTTTGAAAAATATTTCTCTCAAGGAGAAAACTTTTTCATTTGAACCTGAAGTAACTATTAAATTATCAAAAAAAAAGTATAAATTTTTTGAGGTTCCAATCACTTACAATGGAAGATCTTACCAAGAAGGAAAAAAAATAGGACTTAAAGATGCTTTTATTGCCTTAAAAACGATAATTTTGTATTCATTTAAATCTTAAATTCCTTAAAAATTTATCTTTGACTAAAATGTTTCTTTGGGTATAACTATTTCGCCTGGTGATTATAGCGAAGAGGTAATACCCGATCCCATCTCGAACTCGGAAGTCAAGCTTTTCAGCGCCGATGGTACTTTGTCTTAAGACATGGAAGAGTAGGACTTTGCCAGGCTAAATTCTAAACTTATGAAAATAAAAAGTTCACTTAAATCGATTAAAAAACGAGATCTTAATTCTAAGCTTGTTAGAAGAAGAGGTAGAATTTATATTATTAATAAAACTAACCCTAAATTTAAAGCAAGACAAAAATAATTTTTATGGATAATGAAAACCATAAAAACACTTGGAATAATTTTACAAAGTTTGTATTATGGGGAACTGTCGCAGTTGTTGGTGTTTTAGTTTTAATGGCAATATTCTTACTGTAAGATAGATGTATGAAGATTGCATCTATTTTAGAGAATCAAAAGATTGAAAAAAGAATAGCAATTACTCCCGAAATCGCAAAAAAATATATTTCACTCGGTCTTGAAGTTTCTTTGTCTGAAAATTATGGAAGTCATCTAGGAATTAAAGATGAGGAATATATAAAATTAGGAGCTTCAATTTTAAAAGATGAAAAAGAAATAATAACGAATACAAATATTCTTGTTCAATTAACTTTATTAGATGAAGACAAAAGTTCTTTATTAAAAGAAAATCAATCGTTTATTGGTGTCTTTAATCCATATGATAACAAAGATAAAATAAGTAATTTAGTAAAAAAAAATATTAATATTTTTTCACTAGAATTACTTCCAAGAATAACAAGAGCGCAGTCTATGGATATATTGTCTTCACAGGCAAATCTTGCAGGTTACAAAGCAGTAGTAGAGTCTTTTGCTAATTTTGAAAAAGCAATTCCAATGATGATGACAGCAGCAGGCACAATCCCAGCTGCAAAAGTGTTGGTAGTTGGTGCTGGAGTTGCGGGCCTACAAGCAATTGCAACAGCAAAACGAATGGGAGCAATAGTGTTTGCAACAGATGTCAGAATGGCATCAAAAGAACAAGTTGAAAGTTTAGGAGGAAAATTTTTAACAGTTGAAGGTACAGAAAATTTAGAGACTGAGGGAGGTTATGCAAAAGAAGCATCAGATGATTTTAAAAAAAAACAAGAAGAATTATTGTCAGAAACGTTAAAAAAAATAGATATAGTGATTTGTACAGCTTTAATTCCAGGAAAAAAAGCGCCATTAATCATTAAAGAAGATATGATTAATAATATGCAGTCTAGTTCAATCATTTATGATCTTGCAGCTATTCAAGGTGGAAACACAGCCTATACCAAAGTTGATGAAGTTATAAATAAAAATGGTGTTAAAATAATGGGAGAGAGCAATATTTTAAACAAACTTCCAACCTCTGCATCAAATTTATATGCAAAAAATGTATTTAACTTTGTCTCAAATTTATATGATAAAGAAAATAAAAAGATAAATATAAATTTAGACGATGAGATAATTGAGAAAACTTTAATAAAATAAAATTATGGAAATAGATCCTTTTATATTCAGATTAAGTATTTTTATACTTTCAATTTTTATTGGGTACTATGTGGTTTGGAGTGTAACTCCATCACTACACACGCCTTTAATGTCCGTTACTAATGCTATTTCATCAGTCATTATTGTTGGGGCAATTATTGCAGGATTAGCTGGAAACTCTGATACTATATTTAATACTTCAAGTATTTTTGGTTTTTTAGCAATATCATTAGCATCAATTAATATTTTTGGAGGCTTTCTGGTAACTCAAAGAATGCTTGCAATGTATAAAAAAAAGAAAAAGGATAAATAATGTTATCAGCAAATTTATCAGCAGTTTTTTATTTAATTTCAGGAGTATTATTTATTTTAGCTTTAAGGGGACTTTCTTCACCAGAAACTTCTAGGCAAGGAAATTTTTTTGGAATTTTAGGAATGATTATTGCAGTCACAGTTACCTTTTTATCAATTGGTAATTTTTCAACTGGACTAGTAGTTGTTTTAATCTTTCTTTTAATAGGAGGACTAATTGGTGCCTTTATAGCTTATAAAATTCCAATGACAGCGATGCCAGAATTAGTTGCTGGTTTTCATAGTTTAGTTGGACTTGCTGCTGTATTTGTTGCAATAGCTGCTTTTTTAAATCCAGAAGCGTTTAATCTAGGATCTCCTGGTAATATTAAACTTGGTAGCTTAATCGAAATGTCAATTGGAGCAGCAGTTGGTGCAATAACTTTTTCAGGTTCAATTATTGCTTTTTTAAAACTTCAAGGAATAATGTCAGGATCGCCTATAACGTTTAAAGGACAACATCCACTTAATGCTTTAATACTAATTTCAATAATAATAATTACTTATTTGCTTTGTTCAACTCAATCATCAAATCTATTTTGGATACTATTGGCGATTTCTTTTTTGATTGGCTTTCTTTTAATAATTCCAATTGGTGGTGCAGATATGCCGGTAGTAATTTCTATGCTTAACTCTTACTCTGGTTGGGCAGCTGCAGGAATTGGATTTACTTTAGAAAATACTGCTTTAATAATTACTGGAGCTTTAGTTGGCTCTTCTGGAGCAATCCTATCGTACATAATGTGTAAAGGAATGAATAGATCATTCTTTAATGTAATCTTAGGCGGATTTGGTGCAACTGAACAATCAGCTTCAGCACAAAATAAAGAACAAAAACCAGTAAAAAGTGGAAATGCAGATGACGCTGCTTTTCTAATGAAGAATGCTTCATCAGTCATTATTGTACCAGGTTATGGTATGGCCGTGGCTCAAGCTCAACATGCTTTAAGAGAAATGGTAGATACACTTAAAAAAAATGATATTAAAGTTTCTTACGCGATTCATCCTGTTGCTGGCAGAATGCCAGGTCATATGAATGTATTACTTGCTGAAGCAAATGTACCTTATGATGAAGTTTTTGAACTAGAGGAAATTAATAATGATTTTGCTAATGCAGATGTTGCATTTGTGATAGGAGCAAATGATGTAACAAATCCTGTTGCAAAAACAGATCCTCAAAGCCCAATATATGGAATGCCAGTTTTGGATGTAGAAAAGTGTAAATCTGTATTATTTGTAAAAAGAAGTTTATCCCCGGGATATGCTGGAATTGATAATGACCTTTTCTATAAAGAAAACACTCTGATGTTGTTTGCAGATGCAAAAAAAATGACAGAAGATATAACTAAAAATTTATAGGTAAATAATTTGAAAACTAAAATATTTTGTGACATTGCAGAATTAGATAAGATAAGAATATTCAATAAAAAGAAAATTGTTAAAGGTTTTACAACAAACCCAAGTTTAATGAGAAAAGCAGGGGCTAGAGATTATAGATCTTATTCTAAGAAAATATTAAAAATTTGTAATAATAAACCAGTTTCTCTTGAAGTCTTTGCAGATGAACATAATGAAATGAAAAAGCAAGCAATGCAGATAAATACATGGGCAAAAAATGTTTATGTAAAAATACCGGTTATTAATTCTAAAGGAAAATTTATGGGAAAAGTTATTCAAGATTTAAATAATCAAAATATAAAATTAAATATTACTGCAGTTTATAGTGCTAATCAGACAAAAAAAATTCTTAATAAGATTAATAAAAAAACAAAAGTAATTATTTCAATTTTTGCTGGAAGAGCAGCAGACACAGGCAAAGATCCAGTTCCAGAATTTAAGAAGAGTATCTTTTTAGCAAAAAAATTTAAAAACGTAGAAATTCTCTGGGCAAGTGTAAGAGAGCCGTATAATTATATACAAGCCAAACAACTTGGATGTCACATAATAACCATTCCTCCTTCTACAATTGAAAAAATTGAAAATTTTGGCAAATCATTTGATCAACTAACAAAAGAGACAGTCAAAGCATTTCTTGTAGATAGTAACAAATCTAATTTTAATATTTAATTTTTTTGTTGGTTGCGGGGGACGGATTTGAACCGCCGACCTTCAGGTTATGAGCCTGACGAGCTACCAGACTGCTCCACCCCGCGGTATACTTAAATTCTATTTTTAAGTTTATTAAGTTTCTTTACTCTTTTAATATTTTCCTGGAGAATTCTTTTTTTTTTTTCAGAGGGTTTTTCATAAGTATTTTTTAATTTTATAACTTTAAAAAAACCATCTCTCTGGAGTTTTCTTTTTAAAACTCTTAGAGCTTGCTCAATATTGTTGTCTTTAACCTCTATTTTAATAACTACCTCCAAAAAGAGACGTACCTATCATCTTTATATTTTTATGTCTATAAATTTTATTCATATTCTAAATTATATTAATTGTTTAAGTTTTTCTTTCTCTTTTTTTTCTCTTTTTATTCTTCTTTCTGCCTTTTCAGTTGCATTAATTAAATCTTTTTGAGAAAATAAATTTAAAGCTACAGGATCTTTAGGGTTCAAATTATTATAATTCCAATAACTTTTATTTCTGATCGATGTTACAGAATTTTTTGTAATTCCTACAAGTTTTGCTATTTGTGAGTCTTTTAAAATATTATGATGTTTTATTAACCATAATGCTGAATCAGGTTTATCTTGTCTTTTTGATAATGGAACATATTTCTTAATTTTTTTTTCCGAATTTGATATTTCAATATCAGTATTTTTAATTTCTAAGGGTCTTGATTGATCTTTTGATGACAGCTCTATCTCCTCTCTTGATAATTGTCCTGATATTATTGGGTTATATGCCTTGATACCTTTTGCAACCTCACCATCGGCAATACCCTGAACTTCTACCTCATGCAGTTTACAAAAATCAGATATTTGTTTAAAAGTTAGAGTTGTGTTTTCAACTAGCCATACAGCTGTCGCCATTGGCATTAAGGGAGCATTTGACATTTAATTTTTATTTTCTGATCTGAAATTTTGGAATTTTTTGTTAAATTTACTTATTCTACCTTTATCCATCAATTTTTGTTTTCCACCTGTCCAAGCAGCATGAGATTTTGGATCAATCTCCAATTTCAGAATATCCCCCTCAGCACCCCATGTAGATCTTGTCTCAAACTGTGACCCATCGGTCATTTCTACTTTTATCAAATGGTAGTTAGGGTGTATTTTTTTTTTCATCACAAATCTTATAACAAAAGAATTTTTTAAAACAATTAAAAGTTATCTATTTTTTCAATAAATTTTGTATTAATTTCAGCACTTGATGCTAAAACTTTTATATTTTTTAAGCTAGAAAGATCAATTTCACTAATAATTCCTCCTGCTTCTTTTACTATTATAATTCCAGCAGCAATATCCCATAAATTCAAATTATTTTGAAAATATCCATCAAACCGTCCAGATGCTACGTATGCCAGATCTAGAGCAGCACTACCAGATCTTCTGTATATTAAATCTGTATTATATTTACCTTTTCCAACAGCAAATAAGCATTCATCAATATTTCTTTTCTTAGAAACTCTTATTCGTTGATTGTTGAAATAAGCCCCTTGATTTTTTTCAGCATAAAATAGCTCATCTTTAATTGGATCATAAATTAGACCACAAACTATTTCATTATTTAATTGAAGGGCTATAGATATTGCAAAATGTGGTATTCCATGTAAAAAATTAGTTGTTCCATCAATCGGATCAATTATCCAAAAGCTGGACTCGTCTTTATTTTTTTCTACTCCATTTTCTTCGCTTATTATTGAATAGTTTGGGCGTGCTTTTTTGAGCTCTTCAATAATAATTTTTTCAGCCTTTATATCAGCATTAGTAACAAAATCTTTAGGACCTTTTTTTGATACTTGCAAATTTTCCAATTCTCCAAAATCTCTAATTAAAATTTTTGAAGCTTTTTCACTAGCTTTTATCATTATATTTAGATTTGCAGATATAGATTTCATAAATTTAGACTTTTTTTATATATTCTAAATTTCTGGTATCAACGATAATAACATCACCAGCTTCAACAAAAGGTGGAACCTGAATATTTAATCCATTATTTAAAATTGCAGGTTTGTAAGAAGAGGAAATAGTTTGACCTTTTAAAGCAGCATCAGTACTTTCAATTTTGCATTTAACTTGGTTCGGTAAATCTATTAAAATTGGATTTTCATTATAAAAACTGACGGTAACCATAAGATTTTCAGTTAATAGCTTGCCTTTTTCACCGATTAAGTTTTTTTTAATTTCTATTTGTTCAAAAGTTTTAGGGTTCATGAAGAAGTAGTTTTGTTCATCTTCATATAAATAATTATAATCAGTTTCCTCTAGAGAAGCTTTTTCAACTGTTTCGCTAGATCTAAATCTTTCATTCAACTTGGTATTTTTGTTCACACTTTTCATCTCAACTTGGGCAAATGCACCTCCTTTTCCAGGTTTTACATGTTGAGTCTTAAGAATTTGCCATAAATCATTTTTGTGTTCTAGCAACATACCAACTCTTATTTCACTTGCATTTATTTTCATATTATTCTTTTAATTGCATCTAATGGTTTTAGTTTTTTATTTTTCCAAATGTAGCCTGAGATAGCTAAAAAGTTTGCTTTATTCAACAAGAGTTTTTTATAGTTACTTGAATTAATACCACCAATGGCAACAATTGGAGTTTTTGTGATCTTTCTAACTCTTTTTAATATTCGAATAGGTGCTCTATACTTAACTTTTTTAGTTTTTGAAGAATAAAATGCTCCTAACGCTATGTAGTCAGCTTTATTTTTTGTAGCAATATTTACTAATTTGATTGAATTGTGGCAAGTAATTCCTATTATTTTTTTACCAATTAATTTTCTTGCCTCAAAAATGTTCATATCTTTTTGACCTAAATGACAACCATCTGCATCAAGTTTTTTTGAAAGGTTAACATCGTCATTTATTAAAAACTTAACATTATATTTTTTACATATTTTTTTTATTTTTTTACCAATTGATAATTTTTTTTTGAAATTTTCTTTTTTTAATCTAAGCTGAAAAAAACCAACTCTTTTGTACTTTAAAACTTTAATTAAATCGTTATAGAAAGATTTATTTATTTTTAATGGTGAAATAAGATAAATAAACTTTTTATTATTAAATCTCAAGATTTTCAGACCATTTTCCTTGAGCAGCTAATGTATTCATTTTTGCTCGGTGGTTAAAAACCTCTTGAGTACCTTTAATATTTTGTATGTCCTTGGACCAAAATTTTAAAGCACTTTGCTGAAGGGCCCTACCATAAGAATAGCTCAGTATAAAATTAGTTTTATTATACTTATTTATTAAATCTAAATTTTCTGTTGCCTCTATTTCTGATTGGCCTCCAGACAAAAAAGCAATACCAGGAACTTCAGATGGTACAGAATTTTCTAAACATTCTAAAGTTAATTTTGCTACTTCCTCACTAGAAATTTTATCCCTAGATTTATTTCCAGCAAGAATCATATTAGGTTTTAATATAATTCCTTTCAAATCGACTTTATGTAAAATTAATTCTTCAAAGCACTTTTTGATTACTTCTGATGTTTTTTGATAACATTCTTTCGCTGAATGTTCACCATCCATTAAAACTTCAGGTTCAACTATTGGAACCATATTACATTCTTGAACTAATGCAGAATACCTTGCTAATGCATGTGCATTAGCATGAATTGAAAGTTTGCTGGGAAAGTTTTTAGATATACTATAGACACCTCTCCATTTTGTAAATTTTGCTCCTAAATGGTTATACTCCTTTAATCTTTCTCTTAACCCATCTAAACCTTCAGTAATTTTCTCATCAGGAGATCCTGATAAAACTTTAGCTCCAGTATCTACTTTTATTCCAGGATAAGAGCCCATATTTGAAATTAATTCCGGGATCATATCTTTTTTTGAACTTTTTTGTTTTATAGTTTCATCATATAAAATTACACCTCCAATGCATTCAGTCATACTTGATGAGCTAAATAAAGTTTCTCTAAACAACAATCTATTTTCTGGGGTTGAAGTAACATTTACACCTTGCAATCTTTTAGTCATTGTTCCGGTACTTTCATCTGCAGCCAAAATACCTTTTCCTTTTTCAAGAATTTTAAGAGCTATATTATTTAGTTCTGACATGTTACTTTAGAGCTTTTATACCAGGAAGTTCTTTACCTTCAAGATATTCCAAAAAAGCACCACCAGCAGTTGAAACAAAATTAAAATCTTTAATTGCATTAATTTGGTTAATAAGGGCTATTGTATCACCACCTCCAGCAACAGAGTAAATTGATGTATCCTCATTTTTTTGAATGATTGCTTTTGCGATTTCATAACTACCTCTTGCAAAATTTGGGTTCTCAAAATACCCTGCAGGACCATTCCACAAAACTGTTTGACTATTTTCAATAATATTTTTAATTTTATTTATAGTTTTAATACCAATATCTAAAATAAAATCATCATCAGATACATCGTTAAGTTCTTTGGCTTGTGAATTGTCATCAAGATTTTTTCCCACCATCACATCTTCAGGATAATAAATTGAACAAGAATATTTTTTTGAAGTTTCAAAAATTTCATTAATAATACTTTCACAATTTTCCTCTTTAATTGATTTTCCGATTGGTTTTCCCTTGTTGTCCAAAATATTATTGGCCATTCCTCCAACAATAATAACATTATCAAATTTGGGTATTAAATTTTTTATTAATCCAATTTTTGTTGAAATTTTTGAACCCCCAATTATACAGGTTACTGGTTTTTTGATTTCTGAAGTAACTTTTTTTAAAGCATTTATTTCTGTTTCTAATTGTAATCCAGCAAATGATGGCAGAAATTCAGTAATTTTACATACTGATGCATGAGATCTGTGAGAACAAGAAAAAGCATCATTCACATATAAATCTGCAAGTCCAGCTAGATGTTTTGAAAAATTTAAATCGTTTTTTTCTTCCTCATCATAGAATCTTATATTTTCTAAAAAAATTATTTGATCTTTAGGATCTTTGAATAAATTTTTTTTATCTAATTCAAAAACATTTTTATTTATTAATCTAATTTGTTTGTTAATTTTTTGCTCTAAATATTCACAAATTGGTTTTAGAGAAAGGTCTTTGTTTATTTTTCCATTTGGTCTTCCTATATGAGAAATAACAATGATTTTAGAATTCTTTTTTATTAAGAAATTAATTACTGGTAGTATCTTATCAATTCTAGTTGGATCTGTAATAAAACCATTTTTTAATGGAACATTTAAATCTAATCTTAATAAAACATTTTTATTCTCAAGACTCTCTTGCTCTCTGATATTTTTCATTAAGAAATTTTATGAAGATATTCTGCTATATCGCACATTCTATTTGAAAAGCCCCATTCATTATCATACCAAGCAGAAATTTTACCCATATTTTTACCTACAACATTTGTTAAACTTGTATCAACAATTGATGAAGCAGGATTATGATTAAAATCTATAGATACAAGTTTTTCTCTTGAGACTTCAAGAATTTTATTTTTTTTACTAAAATCTTCAAATGCAGAATTAATTTTATCGATATCTAAATCCTTTTTTGTACAAAAAACTAGTTCAATTAAAGAAACATTTGGAGTAGGAACTCTCATTGCAATACCTTCCAATTTTCCTTTAAGAGAAGGTATAATCTCTCCAATTGCTTTAGATGCACCAGTCGAGGTTGGTACAATTGATTGGCTAGCAGATCGAGCTCTTCTAGGATCTTTATGAGAATTGTCTAAAATTCTTTGATCACTTGTAAAAGCATGAATTGTTGTCATAAAACCTTTTTCAATTTGAAAGTTTTCATTTAAAACATGTGCTAAAGGTGCAAGACAATTTGTTGTACATGACGCAGCTGAAATAATTTTATCACTCTTTTTTAATTCTTTTTCATTTACTCCAAATACGATTGTTTTATCAGCATTTTTGCATGGAGCTGAAACAATGATTTTTTTTGCTCCGTTGCTTAAATGAGTTTTTAATTTGTCTTTAGAATTAAATTTACCTGTACATTCAAAAACATAATCTACATCATATTTTTTCCAATCGATATTTTTTAAATCTGTCTCTTGAGTAAAAGTGATTTTATCCTTGTTAATAATTAAATGATCGTCATCAAAATTTAATTCAGCATTAAATTTTCCATGAATGGAGTCATATTTAAGAAGAGCTGAACAGGATTTAGAATCTGTTCTATTATTTATATGCTTAATTTCTATTTTCTTATTATTATTTTCTATAATAGATCGGACAATCATTCTTCCTATTCTACCCATTCCATTAATTCCAACTTTTATTTTCATAATTTTTTTTTAATTTTTTCTGTAATTTTTTCCAAATTTAATCCAAAATGATCATATATTTTTTTGTACGGGGCACTTTTTCCAAAATCATCTATCCCAAAATTTAATCCATTTTTGCCTGTATATTTTTTCCAATAATAAGTTTCAGAGGCCTCTATAGACACAACAAATTTAGTTTCACTTAAAATTTTATTTTTATAGCCTTCACTTTGTTGATCAAATAATCTGTGACAAGGCATTGATATTATTTTTGAATAGATACCATCTGTGGCTAATTTATGACTTACATCGCATGCCAAACTTGTTTCTGATCCAGTTGCTAATATTGTTACACTTATATTGTTTCCAGTTCTTAAAATTTCATAAGCTCCTACAGATGACTCATTTTTATAGGAATTTTTAACTCTGATAGGACTCATTCCTTGTCTGGTTAAAGCTATAACACTTGGTGTATTTTTACTTTCAAGTGCCAATTGCCAACATTCAAAAGTTTCAATAAGATCTGAAGGTCTAAAAACATTCAAATTTGGAATTGATCTAAGACTTGCTAAATGTTCTATAGGCTGATGAGTAGGACCATCTTCACCTAAACCAATAGAGTCATGTGTAAATATATAAATAACTCTTTGTTTCATCATTGCAGCTAATCGAATTGATGGTTTACAGTAGTCACTAAATATTAAAAAAGTTCCACCATAGGGAATTAAATCACTATGTAATGCAATACCATTCATTATTCCACACATGGCATGCTCCCTTACTCCATAATGAATATAATTTCCTGAAAAATTACTTGGCTTAATTATCTTATGAGATTTTGTTTTAGTGTTATTTGAGCCAGCTAAATCAGCTGATCCACCAATTAAATTTGGTAATTTAGCCACAATGTCTAAAAACATTTCAGAAGTTTTTCTTGTAGCAAGTGGTTTTAAATTTTTTAAATATTCATCTTTTTTCTTTTCAATTAAGTTTTTAAGTGGACCGAGACTACTATTTTTAAAAATTTTCTTATATTTATTTTCGTATTTTTTTGCTTTCTGTTCAGCTTTTTTTCCAATACTATTCCATTCATTTAATAAGTTATTAGGTATTTTAAATGGCTCATAATTCCATTTCAGTTTTTTTCTAACTAATTTTATCTCATCCTCGCCTAAAGGGCTTCCATGAGATGACGCTTTGCCACCCTTATTAGGAGACCCAAACCCTATAGTCGTTTTGCAAGATATTGCTATAGGTTTCTTAGATTTTTGAGCTTTACGTAAGGCTTTTGAAATTTCTTTAAAATTGTGACCATTAATTTTTAAAAAGTCCCAACCATAACTTTGGAATCTTTTTTCATGGTTGTCAGAGACAGCTAAACTAGTAGGGCCATCTATTGATATTGAATTGTTATCAAAGAGTAAAATTAAATTTTTAAGTTTCAAATGACCAGCAAGACTTAATGCTTCATGACTTATTCCTTCCATTAGACAACCATCACCAGCCAACACATAAGTTTTATGATTAATTTTGTTTTTTCCAAATTTTTTTTTCAAAATTTCTTCTGATATTGCAAATCCTACTGCACTTGATATCCCTTGGCCCAAGGGTCCAGTGGTAGTCTCTATTCCAGTATTAGGGTGATACTCTGGATGACCAGCACAAATAGAATCTAATTGCCTAAAATTTTTGATATCATTTAACGAAACACTTTTATATCCAGTCAAATAAAGAAGAGAGTAGAGCAGCATAGATCCATGACCTGCAGAAAGAATAAATCTATCTCTATTTATCCAACTAGGATTTCTTGGATTAAAATTTAAGAAATCTTTATAAAGCACTGTAGCAACATCTGCCATCCCCATAGGCATTCCAGGATGACCTGAATTTGCTTTTTGAACAGCGTCAATGGACAAAAATCTTATGCAATTAGCCAATTCTTTATATTGTTTACTCAAAAAATTATCCTGTCTAGACTAAGAAGATTCTATTTAATAATATAATCATATATATATGAAATCTGTGATCGAAAAAGAAAAAAAACTTAATTTAGCCTTAACAAAATTAAAAAATATTAATCTTCAAAATCCCGATATAAAAAAGAATATTGAAAATTTAAGTAATCAAAAAAATCAATTAGAAATTGAAAAACAAGAATTAGAGGAAAAATATAAAAGTTTAACTAATGATTATGATGATTTAACAAAAAAATTAGACAAATTTCAAAATCAAGAAAAAATTGATCAAAAAAAACAAATTGAATTTTCTGAAAAAATTGATGAATTAAATCAAGAAACAGATACTTTGTTAGATGAAATAGATAAATGGCAAACGTAAGTATTAAATTTAATGGTAAAGAGTTTTTGTTGTCCTGTGAAGATGGACAAGAAGAACATTTAGAAGAATTGTTAATCCAAATTAATAAAAAATTCAATAATTTAAAGAACGATCTTGGAAATTTAGGTGAAAACAAACTTTTATTAATTACTGCAGTAAAAGTTATGGATGAATATCATGAAACTAAAAAAAAAGTTGAGGAAAAGAAAGAAGAATTAAAAAATCTTTCGAATAAATTTAAAGAACTTAAATCCTTAATCTATAAATACAGGGACAATAAAGATCGGGAAATTTTGCAATTAAATAATGATCATAATAAATTAAAAGATGAAATTGAAATAAATCAAAAAAATTACGAAAAACTAATCGATGAAGCTGCCGACGAAATTTCAAATTTTGTTGAAAAAGCAAACCTAGAAAATTTATCTTAGCAAATTCCTGTGAACAAATCTGAAATTAGAAAAAAGATATTGAAAATTAGAAAGCAAAAAAGCTCTAAAAGTTTAAATATTAATTTTGAATATTTATTAAAAATTCTTAAAAAAAATAAAAATATTGGTAAAGTAATTGGTGGATATTATCCATATAACTATGAGGTTGATGTAATTGAAATTTTAATAAATTTAGAAAAACAAAATTACCAAATTTCTTTACCTAAAATAAAAAAAAATTCCCAGATGGATTTCTTTTGCTGGTCATCTCAAGATCCACTTCAAATAAATCAATACGGAATTCCAGAACCAACTTCAGAGAAGATGGTAGCTCCAAATATTTTGTTAGTTCCTCTCGTAGCTTTCGATAAAAATTACAATAGAATTGGTTATGGTGGAGGATTTTATGATAGATATATAAAAAAAATAAAAAAGATTAAAAGAATTATAACAATTGGTCTAGCTTATTCTTTTCAAAGAATAAATCAAATACCAGCTGATAAATATGACGTAAAATTAGATTTTATAGTAACAAATAAAAAAAATTAAATGAGAATATTATTTTTAGGGGATGTTGTTGGAATTACTGGTTGTTTAAAGATTCAAAACAATCTTCTAGATCAAATTAAAAAAAAAAAGATTGATTTTGTAATTGTAAACGCTGAAAATGCTGCTGAAGAAGGTGTGGGATTAACCAAAGAAATTTGTGAAGATTTTTTTAAAAGTGGTGTTAATGTTATTACTACTGGAAATCATGTTTGGGATCAAAAAGATATCATGAATTTTATCGATAAAGAAAATCGATTACTTCGTCCAAAAAATCTATTTGAACCTGCACCAGGTAATGGATTTGGAGTTTATACTACTAAAGAAAATATAAAAATAGGTGTTCTAAATTTAATGGGTAATGTTTTCATGAAAAAGTGTGATGATGTTTTTAAAACTTCAAAAACATTTACTGATAAACATAAATTAAAAAAAGACTATGATTTTCTTATAGTTGATTTTCATGGAGAAATTACAAGTGAAAAAAATGCAATAGGACATTTCTTTGATGGAAAAGCAACTCTTGTAGTTGGAACTCATACACATATACCAACCAATGATGCTAGAGTTTTAAAAGATGGTACAGCCTATCAAACAGATGCAGGAATGTGTGGTGATTATGACTCAGTGATTGGAATGAATAAAGATAATTCAATAAATAGATTTCTAAAAAAAGACTCAGTTAAACATTTTCCTGCAAATGGTGAGGCTACTTTAAGTGGTGTAATAGTTGATTGTAATAAAGAAACTGGCTTGGCCAATAAAATAGATAGTTATATTTTTGGAGGTCAACTAAAAGAAACTTAATTAATTTATGGCGGGACACTCACATTGGGCAGGAATTAAGCATAAAAAAGGTAAGGCTGATAAACAAAGATCTAAAATTTTTTCAAAATTATCTAAAGAGATAACAGTCGCTGCGAAGCTTGGGGATAAGGACCCAGTTATGAATCCAAGGTTAAGATCAGCAATCCAAGCAGCAAGATCTGCAAATATGCCAAAAGATAACATTGAAAGAGCCATTGATAAATCATCAATTAATAGTGAATTAAATTTTGAGAGTTTAAGATATGAGGGTTTTGGCCCTGATAAGGTGGCAGTAATTGTCGAAACACTTACTGAAAATAAAAATAGAACTGCATCAAATATAAGGACTATTTTTCAAAAAGCTGGTGGAAGTCTTGGGACACAAGGTTCTGCTTCTCATAATTTTACTCAATTAGGTATAATTAAAATAGATAAATCAGAGATAACTGAAGAAGAAATTTTTGAACTAGCAATAGAGGCTGGAGCTCAAGAATGTAAATCAGATGGTCTTTATCATGAAATACAATGTACCGTTAATGATATATATAATGTGAAAAAAGAATTGGAAAAAAAGATTAATAATTTTATATCAACTGAAATTGAATGGATACCTTTTAATAGTGTTCAAATATCAAAAGAAAGAAGAGATGATTTAGTCAATTTTTTTGAGACACTAGAGGAAGATGATGATGTACAAAATATTTACTCAAATGCTAAATTTTTAAAATAGATTATGCTAATTATTGGTATAGACCCTGGTATATCTGGATCAATTTGTTTTTTTGAGGATGGTAAAATTTTAGATGTTCTTGAAATGCCTACAATGATTGATGGAAAAAAAAATAAGAAACAAGTAAATGGTGCTCAAATTTATAATGAGATATCAACAAAAATTAGGGGAATTGAAAAACAAAATCTCAGAGTAATAATTGAGCAAGTATCAGCAATGCCGGGACAAGGGGTGACAAGTATGTTTAATTTTGGACAATCTTTTGGTATTTTGAAAGGAATATGTTCCGCCATGCAATTACCAATGTATTTTGTAAGACCAGCTAAATGGAAAAAATATTTTGGCTTAATAAAATCAGAAAAAGATGCCAGTAGGACCAAAGCTATAGAGATGTTTCCATATTTTTCTTCGCAACTCTCAAAAAAAAAGGACTCCAATAAAGCAGATGCAATATTAATTGCTAGTTTTTATTACGAAACGTATAAATTAGAGGAATAATTTTCAAAATTAAAGACAAATTCATGACACAATTAAGTGTGAGAAGGCATTATGGAAGCTGATATTTCATCTCAAGCAGTAGGATTAGCCTCAAATACTGATTTTTCTTTGTTAAGTTTATTTATACGAGCAGACATTATAGTTAAAAGTGTAATAATCATACTCATAGTCTGTTCGGTTTACTCTTGGGCAGTAATTATAGAAAAGTTTAGATTATTCAAAAAAATAAATCAAACTACAGAAGAATTTGAAACAAAATTTTGGAATTCTAAATCAGCAGAATCATTTTACAATAATCTTCCAGGAAATATTGAAGACCCAATGGCATTAGTTTTTAAAGATGCTATGCAAAACTTATTGAAAAGAAAATCGAAAGTAGATTTACATGAGAGAATGACAACAATGCTGGAAACTGGCATAGAGAAACAAATGTCAAAGATTGGCAAAGGTTACACTTTTTTAGCCACTGTTGGATCTACCGCTCCCTTTATTGGTTTATTTGGAACAGTCTGGGGAATTATGAATTCATTTCAGTCTATTGCCATTTCAAGAAACACAAGTTTAGCTATAGTTGCCCCAGGTATTGCTGAAGCATTATTTGCAACTGCCTTAGGGTTACTAGCCGCAATTCCAGCAGTTATCGCTTATAATAAGTTTAATAATGATTCAATTTTATACTCTAAAAAACTAGAAAATTTTTCAAAAAGATTCTTAACTATAATTTAAAAATGGCTTTTAAATTTAACCGTTCATCTAAAGAACCTATGAGTGAAATAAATGTTACTCCATTTGTGGATGTCATGTTGGTACTTTTAATTATTTTTATGGTTACTGCACCCTTATTAACTGTAGGAGTTCAAGTTGATTTACCTGAAAGTTCTGCCGATTCTTTACCCGAGGAGGCTGAGCCTTTAACTTTAACTATTAATTCTAAAGGTGAAATCTTTATTCAAGAGTCAAAAGTTGAATTTGAAAAGATTATTGCAAAAGTTTTAGCTGTTTCAAAAAACAGGACTGATACAAGAATTTATGTAAGGGGTGATAAAACAATTAATTATGGAAGAGTACTTGAAATAATGGGCTTATTATCTGGCTCAGGCTTCACAAAAGTAGCACTTATATCTGAGCCATATAAAGAGAGGTAAGAAAAGTGAATAGAAGCATCATCATCTCTTCTGTTTTACATTTAGTATTAATTATGATTACAGCTCTCAGCTTACCTTTTCTGGCAAAAAAACCTATTGATTTACCCCCTATAGTGTCTGTTGAACTTATACAAATCACAGATAAAACAAATATTCCATTTGCTCCAAAAGCAAAAAAGATAATTGAAAAGATTAAAGAAAAAGAAAAAAAGTTAGTTTCTGAACAGGCTCCACCAAAAAAAGTTAAAAAAATAAAACCTGACTCAGTCCCAATGCCTGATGATAAAGTAAAAAAAGTTGAAAAAATAAAAGAAGATAAACAAAATCCAGAAAAAATTGATGACGAGGTTAAACAGGTATCTGAATTTGAAAAAAAAGAATTGTTTGATCCAAATAATATAGCAGCTTTAATTGATAAATCTAAAATAGAAACTTCTGAAACATCTAAAAAGACTGACAAAATAACCCAAGATCAACAGAAGAGCATTGAAAGTATTGGATTATCTTTAAGTGAAGAAGATGCACTAAAAGCACAAATATTTGGATGTTGGAGCATACCTCTAGGCCTACCTTATAATGAGAATTTATTAGTGAGAATTAAACTTCAATTAAATCCTGATGGTACAATTTCTCAATCAGAAATACTAGATCATGTGAGGATGAACAAACCAGGCCAAGGTTTTTATAAAGTATTAGCAGAAAGCGCTTTACGAGCAATTAAATTGTGTCAGCCTTTAAGAGTGCCTACGACTGGATATGAAAGATGGAAAGAATTACAACTTAATTTTGATGCAAGGGAGATGCTAGAGGGCTAATATACTTTTATGAATAAATATTTAACTTTATTTTTAATCCTATTAATACCAACAAATTCTTTTGCACTAATAGAGGTTGATATTACTAGAGGAAATTTAAATCCACTTCCAATAGCAGTATCCCCCTTATCCATAGATAATGAGTCAAAACAAAACTTTGAAAAAATTTTAAAGAAAAAAAATATAGGTTCAGAAATTTCCTTAGTAATTGAGAATAATTTAAAAATATCAGGATTATTTAATCCTTTAAACAAAGATGCTTTTCTACAAGCACCTGATATAGCAAATTTGAAACCAAGATTTGAAGATTGGAATTTAATCAAAGCTCAAGCTTTAATCACTGGAAAAGTAAGTTTTGTTAATGAAAAGTTAAGAGTTGAATTTAGATTATGGGATGTGCTTGCAGGTAAAGAAATGATGGCACTTGCTTTTACAACTGTACCCAATAATTGGAGACGTGTTGGGCATATTATTACCGATAAGGTTTATGAACGGTTGACGGGAGAAAAAGGTTATTTTGATACTAGAATTATTTACGTAGCCGAAGAGGGTCCAAAAACAAAAAGAATTAAAAAACTTGCAATAATGGATCAAGATGGAGCAAATAACAAATTCTTAACATTAGGAAATGAGCTTGTCTTAACTCCGAGATTTAATCCAACTAGTCAAATGGTTACTTACTTATCTTATTTCAGAAACTTACCAAGAGTATATTTATTAGATATAGAGACAGGTATTCAAGAAGTCGTTGGAGATTTTCCAGGAATGACATTTGCTCCAAGATTTTCTCCAGACGGAAAAAAAATAATAATGAGTTTTGCAAAAGATGGAAATTCAGAAATTTATACAATGGATTTAGAAAATAGAATTGTAGAAAAAATTACCAATCATCCTTCAATTGATACTTCACCTTCATACTCACCTGATGGAAAATATATTTGTTTTAATTCAGATAGAAGTGGATACCAACAGATTTATGTAATGAAAAGTGATGGAAGTAATGTAAAAAGAATTTCATTTGGCAAAGGTCTATATGGCACTCCTGTTTGGTCACCACGAGGAGATCTAATTGCTTTTACAAAATTACATAAAGGTAAATTTTATATAGGAGTTATGAGAACTGATGGAAAAGGTGAAAGATTATTGACAGAAAATTTTTATCAAGAAGCTCCGTCTTGGTCGCCTAATGGAAGAGTTCTGATCTTTTATAGAGAGACTAAAACTGACACCAAAGGAGAAGGTTTTTCTGCTAAATTATGGTCTATAGATTTAACTGGCTATAATGAGAGGTTAGTGAACACTCCTACAGATGCATCAGACCCATCATGGTCATCTTTATTAAGTAATTAACCTAAAATATCTTGATTTTTATACTTGAAACATCTAATTAGTTGTGAAAAAGTTAACTATAAGAAATATTGACCAAGGAGCATTAATGAAATTAAACAAAATTCTAAAAAACGCTTTTTTAGTTACACTAGCGTGTTTAGCATTATCGGCCTGCGCAACATCAAAAAAATCATCAGGACAAATGCAAGGTGATGTCTATACTGGTACAGACACAATTGAATACCTAGCATCGGGAGTTCCTGATAGAGTTTTCTTTGCAACAAATGAGTCAGTGTTAACAACTGCTTCAAGAGAGACTTTAAGAAAACAAGCTGCATGGTTAAGAAAAAATTCTGATATTACTATAGTCCTAGAGGGGCATGCAGATGAAAGAGGAACAAGAGAATATAATTTAGCACTTGGTGAAAGACGTGCTAACGCAGCTAAAGATTATCTAATGACTTATGGAATTTCTTCAGACAGAATTTCAGTTTTAAGTTATGGAAAAGAGAGACCAGTAGATTCAGGATCTAACCCTTTATCTTGGTCAAAAAATAGAAGATCTGTTTCAGTAAAAGCAAATTAATTTTAATATTTAAAGACCCTTGATCATTAACTTTTCAAGGGTCTTTTTTTTGCCATTATTTTAACCATAAGTTTAATCATGAAATATACATTCAGTAT
>QBYE01000012.1 GCA_003282985.1 Pelagibacteraceae bacterium AG-325-E08 | reverse complement strand
ATCTGGTTGATAATGGAGTTAAAGAAATTATTCTGCTTGGTCAAAATGTAAATGCTTACAAACATAATAATTATCGATTATCTAATTTGATTCTAGAAATTGAAAAATTTTCAAAAATTGAGAGAATCCGATATACAACATCTCATCCAAAAGATATGTCAGAAGACTTAATTGAAGTTTATAAACATTCGAAAAAATTGATGCCTCTAGTTCATCTTCCTATTCAAAGTGGTTCAAATAAAATTTTAAAACTTATGAATAGAAAGCATTTAATAAGTGATTATTTGAAAATATTTGAAAAATTAAAAAAAATAAATTCAAAAATAGAATTATCAAGTGACTTTATTATTGGTTATCCAGGAGAAGAGGAAAAAGATTTTAATGATACACTTGATTTGATTAAAAGAATTAAATTCATAAATTCATATTCTTTTATTTTTAGTCCAAGACCTGGTACTGTCGCTGAAGACTTAGATTTAATTGATAAAAGTATTTCTACCTCAAGATTAGAAAAAGTACAAAATCAATTATTTAAAAATCAAATTAATATGCACAAGTCTTTAGAAAATAGAATATTAAGAGTTTTAGTAGAAAATCTAACAAAAGATAAAACTCAGTTATTTGGACGCTCAGAATATATGACACCAGTTATATTTAATGGTAAAAAAGAGGACATAGGAAAAGTTATGTTAGTAAAAATTAGACAAAGCAATAGAACTACTTTATTTGGTGATGTAGTTATTGATTCCAATCAGAAGGTAGCATAAAAATTGGTCGGTTTAACTAAAAAGAACTTAGAAACATCACTTAAATTTGTTTATTCAGATAATAATACACTTAGTGTTATTTTTCATGATAACGATTTATTAATGGGAGTAGTTGGAGAATTTAATAAAAATTTAAAAGAATTAGAAAAAATAACTAAATCTAGTTTATACTCAAGAGGCAACTCAATATTAATTAAATCAAATTCTCAGAAAAATGAGATAATTAAAAATGCTATTCAATTTTTAGCTAATCAATTTATCAATAATGGTAGTATTGAAAATAAAGACATAGTTTCATCAGTTGATAAATTTATGATTAACGAAAAAGTTAAAAACAACAATGTAACCGATATAATTAAAACACCAAAAAAATCAATTATTCCTAGATCAGAAAAACAAAAGGGATATGTTAGAGCTTTAAGACAAAGTGATATAATAATTTCGGCTGGGCCAGCTGGGACAGGAAAAACTTTTTTAGCAGTGGCAGTTGGTCTTACAATGTTATTAGAAAAAAAGATTGAAAGAATAATTTTATCAAGACCCGCCGTAGAGGCTGGTGAAAGATTAGGTTTTTTACCTGGAGATATGAAGGAAAAGGTCGACCCATATTTAAGGCCTTTATATGATTCTCTTTATGATCTTTTTGATTTTGAAAAAATACAAAGAATGATTGAAATAGGTGATATTGAAATAGCACCATTAGCATTTATGAGAGGAAGAACTTTAAAAAACTCTTTTGCTATTTTAGATGAAGCTCAAAATGCTACTGATACTCAAATCAAAATGTTTCTGACGCGTATAGGAGAAAATTCAAAAATAGTTGTTAATGGTGATCCAACACAAATAGATTTACCCAATAAAAATATGTCAGGACTTGTAAGGTCCAAAGAACTATTAGGACATTTAAATGAAATAGCAGTTGTCGATTTTGATCATTCAGATGTAGTAAGACATCCTCTTGTTTCAAAAATAGTAAAAGCTTATTCTAACAATGATTAATGTTGATGTTTTCTCACAGGAGAAAGCCTGGGCAAAAAAACTGAAAAATAAAGAACTTTTCTTTAAAAAAATTTGTAAATCATTTCCCAAAAAATATAAATTTTTGAAAAAAAAAATAAGCTTTACACTTTTGCTTTCCAATAATAAGAGTATTAAAAAATTAAATAAAAGCTTTAGAAATAAAAATAAACCTACTGATATTTTATCATTTCCTTCCAATAAAAAACTAAAAAATATTAAAGAAAATTATATTGGAGATATTATTATAAGTTATAATTTTATTGATAAACCAAAATCTCAATCGTTTAAATCTTTTAAAGAAAAGTTAATTAAGATCTTTATACATGGTTTTCTTCATTTACTAAATTTTGATCATATAAAAAATAAAGATTATAAAAAGATGTTAAAAGAGGAAGAGCTTATATATAGATCTGTAATTTCAAAGTTAAATTAAATTGAAAAAAAAATTATTTACTGAAATCATATTTTTGGGTTTAATAGGAATACTCACTTCTTTAAGTCTAACCCCTTTTAATTTTTTTATAATAAATTTTTTCACATTTTCTTCACTCTATCTATTTTTAAGTAAGAAATTAAAACAAAAAACAAATTTGAAGATTTTTTTTCTTTATGGTTGGGCATTTGGTTTTGGTTTTTTTGTATCTAATTTGTATTGGATATCAATTTCTTTAACATTTGATCAAAGTTTTAAATTTTTAATCCCTTTTACTTTAGTCTTAATACCCAGTTTGTTAGCTTTATTTTATGGTTTAATTTCTTATTTTTTTGCAGTTTTAAAGCCGAAGAGTATTGTTAGTTCTTTTCTTATTTTTTCTTTAATTTTTGGAGTTGTAGAATTCTTAAGAGGAATAGTTCTAACAGGATTCCCATGGAATTTAATTGTTTACAGTCTTTCTAATCAACTAGAACTTTTAAGCATAACCTCAATTATAGGCACTTATGGATTAAATTTATTTTGCATCTCTTTATTTACAAGCCCAGCGGTAATATTTTTAAGTAAATCGAAAAAAAACATTTTAGTATGCATTTTTTTTGTAATTACTTTCATATCTTTTTACGCCTATGGCTCTTTTCAAAAAGATAGTTTTTATAAGGCAGATAATAAAATTTATGAGCATAAAATACGAATAATTGGTTCTAATATTTCTTTAGACAGATTTTATACCAGCGCAAACACTGTCTCTATTATTAAGGATTTAATAAAATTAAGCTCACCAAATAGTAATGAGAAAACAATCTTTATATGGCCAGAAGGAATTTTTCCAGATATTTCACAAAAAGAATTAAAAGAATTTAGATCATTGTTTAATCAGAGTTTTAATGAAAATCATTTGTTTGTCATCGGTATAAATAAGAAGGTTTCTAATAACGGATTTACAAATTTTTTTAATTCATTATCTGTTTATGATAGTGAATTAAATATTTTAGATTCATACAACAAAATTAATTTAGTGCCTTTTGGCGAATACTTGCCATTTGAAAGTATTTTAAAAGTTATAGGATTAAGATCTTTAACCAATAATTATCAACCTTTTTCAAAAGGAAAAAAAAGGGAACTAATTGAAATAGAACATGCGAATTTTACTTTAAAAGTGTTACCCTTGATTTGTTATGAAATAATTTATTCAGGTAGATTATTTAAAAATTCAAGTTATGATTTTATAATTAATATCTCTGAGGATGGATGGTTTGGTAAATCAATAGGGCCAAAGCAACATTTTGACCATAGTATTTTTAGAGCAATTGAAAATGGCAAATATATCCTTCGCTCCTCGAATAATGGTATCGCAGCTATAATTAATCCTATAGGAATTATAGAACAAAAGGTTGAATTTGGTGAGTCGGGTTATCTAGATTTAGAAGAAATGCGAAAAATACAACCAACAATATTTTCTAAATATGGAAATAAAATTTTTGGATTATTAACTTTATTGTATATTTTATTAATATTTTCATTTATTAGAATTAAAAATGAGTAATCTTAAAAATTATCTTTTTACTAGTGAGTCTGTATCAGAAGGACACCCAGATAAAGTTTCAGATAGAATTTCAGATATGGTTGTAGATAGTTACCTTTCTAAAGATCCATTTTCAAGAGTAGCTTGTGAAACACTCACTACAACCAATAAAGTTGTTTTGGCTGGCGAGGTTAGAGGTCCAGAAATTAAAAAAGATGAATTAATAGAAAAAGTTAGGAACTGTATAAAAGATATTGGCTATGACCAAGAGGGTTTTACTTGGAAAGAAGCCACTAAGATTGAAAGTCATTTACATTCTCAATCTGCTGATATTGCTATGGGAGTAGACTCTTCTGGAAACAAAGATGAAGGGGCTGGTGATCAAGGAATCATGTTTGGATATGCTTGCAATGAAACTGATGTGTTAATGCCAGCTCCAATTCATTATTCTCACAAAATTTTAAGACTAATGGCTGAGGATAGAAAAACAGGTAAACTTAAAAATATTGAACCAGATTCTAAAAGCCAGGTAACTTTTGAATATATTAATGGTAAACCAGTTAAAGTTAAGTCTGTAGTTATATCTTCTCAACATTCTAAGGATGTAAATCAAGCTCAAGTAATAGATTTATTAAGACCATATATGATTAAAGCAATACCGGAAAATTTTCTTGATGGTTTTAATGATGAGGAGTTTTATGTTAACCCAACTGGGAATTTTGTAATAGGTGGTCCTGATGGAGATTGTGGATTAACAGGAAGAAAAATAATAGTTGATACTTATGGTGGAGCTGCTCCGCATGGTGGGGGGGCTTTTTCAGGAAAAGATCCGACTAAAGTTGATAGATCAGCGGCTTATGCAGCAAGATATATTGCAAAAAATATTGTAGCTTCAAAAATAAGTAATAGATGCTTAATTCAGTTAGCTTATGCCATAGGTGTTTCCAAACCTTTATCAATTTATGTTGATTTGTTTGATAATGATTTGGATAAGAATAAATTTGTAATAGAAAAAATTAAAGAAAATTTTGATCTAAGCCCAAAGGGAATTAGAGAGATGCTTGAATTAAATAAACCTATATATGAAAAAACATCTGCTTATGGTCATTTTGGCAGAACACCAGAAAATAATGGTTCATTTTCATGGGAAAAAACTGATAAATTAAGCATTTTTTCCAAATAGTTTTTATTGAATTAAGGAAAAACTTTACTATATTAATTTTACATTGTTGAAATATCAAAATGGGCTCGAGCCCATTTTTTTTTGGAGCAAACAAAATTATGTTAAATAAAAGAGCTGATAAACTTGAATTATTAAGAATAGCAGAAGCAGTAGCTTTAGAAAAGTCCATAGACAAAGAATTGATAATATCATCAATGGAAACAGGAATTGCAAAGGCTGCTAAATCTAAATTCGGCCAAGATAATGAGATTAAAGTTATCATTAATAGAGATAATGGTGATATAGAAATTTTTAGAAGATTAATTGTTTCTGAAAATCCGGAAAATTCAAATACAGAAATTAAATTAGAAGACGCAATCAATCTCAATCAAACAAATAAAGATAAGTCGATTGGTGATGAAGTTTTACAACCCTTACCATCATTTGATTTTGGAAGAATTGCTGCTCAAACAGCTAAACAAGTAATTAATTCGAATGTAAGAGAGGCCGAGAGAGAAAGACAATTTAATGACTTTATAGAAAAAAAAAATACTATTTTAAGCGGGATAGTAAAAAGACTAGAATTTGGAAATGTGATTGTTGATCTTGGAAGAACAGAAGCAATTATCCAAAAAAATGAAATTATCCCAAGAGAAAATATAAAAGCTGGAGATAGAATAAAAGCGTACTGCCATGACGTAAGAAGAGAACCTCGTGGACAACAAATATTTTTATCTAGAGCCCATCCAAAGTTTATGGAAAAACTTTTTGTTCAAGAGGTTCCAGAAATTTATGATGGTTTAATTGAGATTAAATCCTCCTCAAGAGACCCTGGAAGCAGAGCAAAAATTTGTGTTAAAGCTGTTGATACTTCACTTGATCCTGTTGGAGCTTGCGTTGGTATGAGAGGCTCTAGAGTACAAGCTGTAGTAAATGAACTGCAAGGAGAAAAGATTGATATAGTAAACTGGTCTGAAGATCCAGCGATTTTAGTTTCAAGTGCGTTATCACCAGCAGAAGTTCAAAGAGTTAATGTTGATTTAGAAAGAAAAAAACTTGATGTAATTCTTACAGAGGAAAATTTAAGTAAAGCAATTGGTAGAAGAGGCCAAAATGTAAGACTTGCAACTAAACTATTAAATTATGAAATTAATATAATGACCGATGCCGAGGACTCTGAAAGAAGACAATTAGAATTTAAAGAAAAAACAGATAATTTTGTTAAAAATTTAGAATTGGATGAGACGCTTGGACAATTACTTGTTGCTGAGGGATTTTCTACAATAGATGATATCAAAGATAGCTCATTAGAAACTTTAGGAAAAATTGAAGGGATAGAAGAAGATACAGCTAAAGCACTTATTGATAGAGCAAAAGAATTTTATCAAAAAGATCAAGAACACATCTCTGAAAGAATAAAAGAATTAGGTTTGGAAGATACATTAATAAATTTAAAAGGTTTGACACCAGGTATGCTTGTTACGCTTGGAAATCAAAAAATTTTAACATTAGAGGATTTTGCAGATCTCGCATCAGATGAATTAACAGGTGGATTTGATATTGTAAAAGGAGAAAGAGTTAAAATTCACGGCTATTTAGAAGATTTTGCTCTTTCAAAAGATGAAGCTGATGGACTAATTATGTCAGCAAGAGAAATTATTTATAAAGATTGAGAGATGAGCTATGGAAAAAAAAACAAAATTAAAAATATCTGGTATAGCCAAAAAATCAATCCAAAATATTGAAAAAGCAAAAACTCAAAGTAAAAATTCTGTAATAATAGAAAAGCAATCAAGCAAGTTTTCAAATAAAAGCGGTTCATTTAAATCCAGTTTTAATAAGTCAAAATCTACCTCATCACTTAACAGGGGGGCTTTATCAAAACCAAGTTTTTCTCCAAAAACTACACAGTTATCAAGTGATTTTGAAAGACGTAAATTAGCTGAACAAAGAGCCACAAAAAGACTTAAAGAAGACAACGAAAGTAAAAATAAAAAAAGTTTAAAATCTGGAACGAAAAAAAGAGAACTAAAATTAACTGTTTCAAGAGCCTTAAGTGATCAAATAGAGGCAAGAGAAAGAAGTTTAGCGTCTGTAAAAAGGGCAAGGCAAAAAGAAAATAAGAATTTATCAAAAGATGATTATCAAGAAAGTTTAAAACCTGTTAAAAGAGACATTAACATTCCAGAAGCAATTACAGTTAGAGAACTTGCTAATAGAATGGCTGAGCAATCAAGTAACGTAATAAAGTATTTGTTTGGTATGGGTGTGACAGTTACTATCAATCAAACTCTAGCAGCAGATACTGCAGAGTTTTTAGTTAAAGAATTTGGACATAATCCTATTAGAGAGGAAAAGACAGAAGAGATAATTCAAAAGATAAAGGCGTCAAGAACAGAAAATTTAAAAAATAGACCTCCTATCATAACAGTTATGGGACATGTAGATCATGGCAAAACCTCAGTTCTTGATGTTTTAAGAAGTGCTAATGTTGTCTCTGGTGAATTTGGTGGAATCACACAACACATTGGAGCTTATCAAATTGAAAATAAAAATAATAAACTGACTTTTATAGATACCCCGGGCCATGCTGCATTTACTGAAATGAGAGCAAGAGGTTCAAAACTTACTGATATTGTAGTTTTAGTTGTAGCGGCTGATGATGGAGTAAAACCTCAAACTATAGAGTCAATTAAGCATGCAAAAGCTGCAAATGTTCCAATTGTTGTTGCAATTAATAAATGTGATCTACCTGAGGCAGATCCACAAAAAATTAAAAACCAATTATTAGAATATGAATTAATAGCTGAAGATTTATCAGGAGATACTTTAATGGTTGAGATTTCAGCTAAAACAAAATTAAACCTAGATAAATTGGTGGAGGCGATAGTACTTCAAGCAGAAATTTTAGATTTAAAAACAGATTTTGAGTCCAAAGCAACAGGGATTGTTTTAGAGTCCAAAATTGATGTTGGAAGAGGACCAGTAGCAACTATTATTGTAACAGCTGGCACTTTAAAAAAGGGAGATTTTTTTGTAAGTGGATTACGATGGGGAAAAATTAGGGCAATAATTGATGATAAAGGAAATAATATAAATGATGCTCCACCATCAACACCAATAGAAATCTTAGGAATTAATGGAGCTGCAAAAGCTGGAGATGATTTTATTGTTCTGAATAATGAAAAAGAGGCTAAAACTTTGAGTGAAAATAGAGCTCAAGAAATTAAAGAAGGAAAAAATCCTTTAACATTTGCAACACAAGATAGTGCCTTTTCAAATAAATCCTCTGAAGAATTAAATTTAATAATTAAATCTGATGTACATGGATCATCAGAAGCAATTAAAAGTGCCATTAATCAAATAAAACATGATGAAGTAAAACCAAAAATAATTTTAGCTGATATTGGGATGGTAACTGAGACTGACGTTACGTTAGCAAAAGCATCGAATGCTGTTCTAATTGCATTTAATGTTAAACCAAGCAAAGAAGCAAAAAAATTTGCAGAAAATGAAAAAATTAAGATTTCTTCATACAATATTATTTATGAGGTCTTAGATTATGTTAAGCAAAAAATGTCTGGATTATTAGCACCTGATATTCAAGAAAAAATTACAGGTACTGCTCAAATTTTAGAAATTTTTAAAGTTTCAGGTGCAGGTAAAGTTGCAGGTTCGAAAATTACTGATGGTGAAATTAATAGCACCTCAGATGTAAGAGTAATTAGGGATGGTTCCATAATTTATACTGGCAAAGTAGGCACGTTATTCAGAGAAAAGAATCAAGTTAAACAAGTTAGTAATGGACAAGAGTGTGGAATTACAGTTAAAAATTATATGGATTTTCAAAAAAATGATACAATAGAAGCTTTTAGTGTTACATCTACAGAAAGGTCGATATAATGGCTGATAGAATAGGAAAACCAATTTCACAGAGACAGCTTAGAGTTGGGGAAATGATTAAACAGTCTTTAAGCATGATTTTTATAAGAAATGAGGCTAAGGTCCCAAATTTAGAAACTAACACAATAACAGTTACTGAGGTGAGAATGAGTCAAGATTTGAAAATAGCAAAAGCATATGTTCTTCCTTTAGGAGGAAAAAATGCCGAAGAAATTATACAAATTTTAAAAGATTATTCATTTATGATAAGAAAAATTTTATCTCAGAAAGTTAATATGAAATTTTTACCAAAACTGATTTTTCGAAAAGATGAGTCATTTGAATACGCTGAAAAAATTGAAAATTTAATCAAACAAACAAACAAATAGGAAAATAGAATATGAACAAAAAAATACAAGAATTAGCAATTCATAATAAAGACACTGGATCCTCAGAAATTCAGATTGCTTTGCTAACTGACAAAATTGAAACTCTTTCAATTCATATAAAGAAGTTTAAAAAAGATAAACACTCTTCTGTTGGATTATTGAGAGCGGTCAATAGAAGAAAGAAATTGTTAGAATACCTAAAAAAAAATAAAATGGATTCTTACAAGAATGTACTGTCGAAATTGAATTTAAGAAAATAAAAGATCAAGATAGATAGAACGAAATGGAAAGAAACGAACGAAACGAAATGGAAACGAAATGTTTAAAGTATATAAGAAGGAAATTGAAGTAGCAGGGAAAAAGATAAGTTTAGAAACAGGTAAAGTAGCAAGACAAGCAGATGGAGCAATTATAGCAACATCCGGTGAAACAGTTATTTTAGCAACAGTAGTAGGAGCAAAGAAAGTAAATCCAGATATGGATTATTTTCCTTTGTCGGTAAACTACCAGGAAAAATATTACGCAGGTGGAAAAATTCCTGGTGGATATTTTAAAAGGGAAGCAAGACCAACTGAGAGCGAAACATTAATCTCAAGATTAATTGATAGACCTATAAGGCCTTTGTTTCCAGATGAATTTAAAAATGAAGTACAATTATTACCAACAGTAATTTCTTATGATAAAGAAAATCAACCTGATATTTTAGCAATCATTGCTTCATCCGCAGCATTAGCTATTTCAGGAATGCCGTTCATGGGACCTGTAGGGGCATCTAGAGTAGGTTTTGTTGATGGTAAGTATATTCTTAATCCATCAAAAGCTGAATTGGAGAACTCAAGTTTAGATTTAGTTGTAGCAGGTACCAAAGATGCTGTGCTGATGGTTGAGTCCGAAGCCAATGGTTTATCAGAAGAAGAAATGTTAAAGGCTGTTAAGTTTGGACATGAGGGATTTGTTCCAGTAATCCAAACGATAGAAGAGCTAGCAAAAGAATGTAGAAAACCAGAATGGAAAGTTGAGAAAAAAGATTTATCTGAAGTTAAGAAAAAACTAGAATCATCATTTACAGATGATCTTAAAAAAGCTTTTGCGACTAAAGATAAACAAGATAGATCAAATCAAATCTCAGAAATCACAGATAAAGCCAAAAAACTTTATGAAGAAGATGAAAGCTACACTGATCTTGACGTAAGCAGTCAATTAAAAAGTTTAGAAAAATCTATTGTAAGAACTGATATTCTTAAAAATAAAAATAGAATTGATGGCAGAGGTTTATCTGATGTAAGAGCTATTTCATGTGAAGTTGGTGTCTTGCCAAGAACTCATGGCTCTGCATTATTTACTAGAGGTGAAACTCAGGCAATAGTTATTACTACTTTAGGAACTTCTGATGATGAACAGAGATTAGAAAGCTTAGATGGACAGCACAGAGAAAGATTTATGCTACACTATAACTTCCCCCCTTTTTCAGTTGGTGAAACTGGAAGAATCGGAACTGGGAGACGTGAAATTGGTCATGGTAAACTTGCTTGGAGAGCAATTAATTCTTCACTACCTTCAAAAGATTCATTTCCATACACTTTTAGAATAGTATCAGAGATCACAGAGTCTAATGGATCTTCTTCAATGGCTACTGTTTGTGGAGCATCTTTAGCATTAATGGATGCTGGTGTTCCAATCAAAGAACCAGTTGCAGGTATTGCGATGGGATTAATTAAAGAGGGTGATGATTTTAGTGTCTTATCAGATATTTTAGGTGATGAAGATCATTTAGGTGATATGGATTTTAAAGTTGCTGGAACTAAAGATGGAATTACTTCACTTCAAATGGATATTAAAATTACTGGTATTACTTTTGAAATCATGGAGCAGGCTCTAAAACAAGCTAAAGACGGAAGAATTCATATCTTAGGTGAAATGAATAAAGCTTTAGATAAGTCAAGAGCTGATGTTGGAAAACATACTCCAAAGATGGAACAAGTAAATGTTGATAAAAAAGATATTGCTGCTGTAATTGGAAAAGGTGGAGCAACAATCAGAGAGATTGTTGAAAAATCAGGGGCTAAAGTTGATGTAAATGATGAAGGGGTAGTAACAGTTGCTGCTCCAGATGAAGAGTCTAGAAACATCGCTTTGCAAATGATTAAAGATATCACAGCAAAAGCTGAATTAAATAAAATTTATTCAGGTAAAGTTATGAAGATTATGGAATTTGGTGCATTTGTTAATTTTTTAGGTAAACAAGATGGTCTTGTTCATATTTCAGAACTAGCAGACAAAAGAGTGGCAAAAGTTACTGATGTTGTAAAAGAAGGTGATGAAGTAAAAGTTAAAGTGATTGGTTTTGATAGGGGCAAAGTTAAACTTTCCATGAAACAAGCTCAAAGTTGATAGGTATAATTTGAGTCATGATTTAAAAAAGTTCAAATTTTTAAAAAAAATTATTGGTTCAATCGGATATAAACTTGTTGATAAAAAATCAGTCAAAACTGAGAGATTAATAGATAATTTTTCAGTAAAAATTGAAAATATCCTACAGCCTCTTATTAACAAAAAAAAAGTTAATAAAATAATCCAAGTTGGAGCAAATGATGGTAAAAGTGATGATTTTTTGTTCAAATGTTTTAACAAAGATCTGGATGCAATATTAATTGAACCGATTGAAGACGCTTTTTTAAAATTAAAAGAAAATTATAAAAAATTTTCAAAAGTAAAATGTCTTAATTTGGCTGTAGATATCGAAAATGGAAACAAAGAAATATTTTCTGTAAATAAAAAATTTTATAAATTTTATGAAAAAAAATATAAAAAAGCTAATGTTGACTGGCTTAATATTTTAGCTTCATTTTCTAAAGATCACTTGATTAATCATGGCATTAAAAAAGACCATATCGCATCTAATAATATTCAATGCAAAACATTTTTAAAATTAATGGATGATTATGATTTCCACGATTTAGACTTATTGGTCGTAGATACTGAGGGTTATGATATCAAATTGATTGATAATTTTATAGAGACTTTAAAAATTAAACCTATGATAATATTTGAGTGGATACATGCAGAAAAAACAGAAATTGAACTTTTATTAAATAAACTAAAAAAATTAAATTATGAGTTTTTAAAATTAGGTAGAGATTTAATTTGTTTTCAAAGAGGATATATTTTTAGCTAATATTCTTTGGATCTGGCATCCCCACCTTATTATATCCAGCATCTACGTAGTGAATCTCACCTGTAACACCGTTTGCAAGGTCACTTAATAGATATAATGCAGAATTCCCAACATCATGAATATCAACATTTCTCTTTAATAATGAATGGTCTTCATTCCATTTATAAAGAAATTTTGCATCCCCAATTGCAGAAGCTGCCAAAGTCTTAATTGGTCCAGCACTTATAGCATTAACTCTCATACCTTTTGCACCTAAATCTCTTGCCAAATATTTCACACTAGACTCTAACGCTGCCTTACAAACACCCATTACATTATAATTGGGGATTGCTTTGTTTGCCTCATAACTTAGAGTAATTAGGCTTCCACCCTTTTTCATTACGTTAGATGCTTCTTTCGCAACCTCAGTAAATGAAAAGCATGAAATTAGCATACTTCTTAAAAAATTTTCCCTTGTAGTATTTAGATATTCTCCAGATAATTCTGCTTTATCTGAAAATGCAATCGCATGAACAACAAAATCAATTTCGCCGAATTGAGATTTAACATCTTTAAATAATTTTGTTATATCCTCTTTTTTTTCAACGTCGCAGCTAAAAGTAACTTTTGAATTTAATTTTTCCGCCAAAGGAATTACTCTTTTTTTTAAAGCATCACCAAGGTAAGTGAATGAAAGTTCTGCTCCAGCTTCAGCAAGTTTTTGTGAAATGCCCCAAGCTATAGATCTTTCATTGGCAACACCCATGATTAATCCTTTTTTACCTTTCATCAAACTCATAATTACACCTTCTCAAAAACTAAAGCAGCATTGGTTCCACCAAAACCAAAACTATTAGACATAACAGTATTTAAAGTGGCTCTTGTTTCTGTTTTTGCAACAATTGGAAATTTTTTAGCCTCATCATCCATTTCATTAATATTTGCTGAACCAGCTATAAAATTATTTTTCATCATAATTAAGCAGTATATGGCTTCGTGGACTGATGCAGCTCCTAAAGGATGACCTGATAGTGATTTAGTTGAACTAATTTTTGGAATATTATCTCCAAAGGTATTTTTAACTGCATTTAATTCAGTAATATCTCCAACAGGTGTGGATGTTCCATGAGTATTAATATAATCAATTTTATTTTTAGCAGTAGCCATTGCCATTTGCATACATCTTACAGCCCCTTCTCCTGATGGTGCAACCATATCGTATCCATCTGAAGTTGCTCCATAACCGGTTAATTCTGCGTATATTCTAGCCCCTCTAGCTTTAGCATGTTCATACTCTTCAAGTACCAGCACTCCACCACCACCAGCTATTACAAATCCATCTCTAGTTTTATCATAAGCCCTTGATGCTGTCTCAGGAGTATCATTATATTTTGAGGATAATGCTGTCATAGCATCAAACATTGCTGTCATTGCCCAATGTATTTCTTCACTACCTCCCGCAAAAACAATATCTTGTTTACCCATTTGAATTAATTCCATCGAATTACCAATGCAATGACCACTTGTTGCACAAGCAGAACTCATAGTATAGTTTATTCCTTTAATCTTAAACGGGACAGCAAGAGTTGCGGAAGCAGTACTAGCCATAGTTCTTGGAACAATAAAAGGCCCCATTAATTTGGGAGTTTTAGCTCTAGTTTTATCGGCTGCCAAAATAACATTTTCAATGGACGGACCACCAGAACCCATAACGATTCCTGTTTTGAAATTACTTACTTCTTTTTCTTCTAATCCAGAGTCTTTAATTGCCTCTTTCATTGCAATATAATTATAAGCTGAACCAGATCCCATAAATCTAATAGTTTTTCTATCTATATGGTCTTCAAGTTTTATTTTTGGTTTGCCATGGATATGGCTTTTTAGATTATGTTCTTTATATTCTTCACTAAATGATATTCCAGATTTAGAATTAAATAGAGATTGATGAACTTCTTCTTGATTATTACCTAAACAAGATACTACTCCCAAACCTGTAATTACAACTCTTCTCATTATTTAAATAAACCTACTTTTAAACTATCTGCTGAATATATCTTTTTATTATCTGCTAATACAACTCCATTAGCAAGACCTACAGTTGTACCTCCTGGAGACATAATTTTTTTCATATCTATCTCATATCTGACATTTTTTACACTTTGTAAAACTTCACCAGTAAATTTTACAGTCCCAACTCCTAAAGCTCTTCCTTTTCCCGGATTCCCAATCCAACCTAAATAGAATCCTACCAATTGCCACATAGCATCAAGACCAAGGCAACCAGGCATAACTGGGTCCTCTTTAAAATGACAATCAAAAAACCAAAGGTTTTTTTTTATATCTAATTCAGCTTTTAAAGAACCTTTATTAAAAGCACCTTTATCGTCAGTAATTTCTGTAATTCTATCAAACATGAGCATAGGTGGAAGGGGTAATTTGGCATTACCTGAACCAAATAGTTTTCCTTCACCACAATTAATTAGCTCATCATATGAGTAAGAGTTTTTTTTCATAAAATTGAGTACCCTTATTTACTTGATTTTGTTATTATATAATATAATTATAATACTAGTTTAGAATAATTTTAACTAACAATATGTTTAAATAGTGAAATACATTGAAAAACTGAGAAATTCTGGATTAAGACCAACTAAGCAAAGGCTTCAAATTTGTGAGGTTTTATTTAACACTGATAAAACATTTCATTTTACAATAAATGAGTTGGAGCAAAAAATCAAAAAACAAGCAAATAATAAAATATCATTAGCCACTGTTTATAATACAGTCCACGCTTTTGAAAAAAAAGGATATCTTAAACAAATTCCTATTAATTCTAGTGAAACATATTTTGATACAAACGTTACGGATCATCATCATTTTTATGATTTAAAAGAAGAAAAGTTGATTGATCTAGAGAATTCAGATGTAGGACCAATAAATATTTTAAAAAAAATTAATGGAAAAAAAATAAAGTCAGTTGAAGTTCTAGTAAAGCTAGAAGACTGATCTAGTAATCAATTTAGCGTCATTTTAAACCAATTGACACTTTTTTAGAATCATTATAAACTACAAAATATCTTAAATTTACTTATGGGGAATTAAATGAGCACTGAAAATTTTAAAAATAAATCTTTTAAAGCTGATCAATTAAGCAAATGTCCTTTTACAGGAATTGGAACACCTGCAAAATTTTCCGCAGGAAGAGGTCAATCTGTAAGAGATTTTTGGCCAAATAGTCTAAATCTTAAAATACTTAGTCAACATTCTAATTTATCAAATCCGATGAATAAGAAATTTAATTACTCTAAAGAATTTAAAAAACTTAATTATAAGGCTCTTAAAAAAGATTTAAAAAAATTAATGACAGACTCACAAGAGTGGTGGCCAGCTGATTATGGTCATTATGGACCCTTATTTATCAGATTAGCTTGGCACGCAGCAGGTACATACAGAACTGGTGATGGTAGAGGTGGAGCAGGAACAGGAAATCAACGATTTGCACCACTTAATTCTTGGCCAGATAACGTCAATTTAGATAAGGCAAGATTACTTCTTTGGCCAATAAAAAAAAAATATGGAAATAAGATTTCTTGGGCAGATTTATTTATCCTAGTAGGTAATGTAGCGTTAGACTCAATGGGATTTAAAACATTTGGTTTTGGTGCTGGAAGAACTGATATTTGGGAACCAGAAGATGATATTTACTGGGGATCAGAAAAAGAAATGCTAGGTGTAGAGAGATATACTGAAAAAAGAGATTTAGAACAACCACTTGGTGCTTCACATATGGGTTTGATATATGTTAATCCACAAGGTCCTGATGCTAATCCAGATCCAAAACTTGCAGCACATGATATTAGAGAAACATTCGGTAGAATGGCAATGAATGATTATGAAACAGCAGCACTAGTGGCTGGTGGACATACATTTGGAAAATCACATGGAGCAGCACCTGAGTCACACAAGGGTCCAGATCCTGAAGCTTCTAGAATTCAAGATCAGTCAACTGGATGGAATAGTGGATACAAATCAGGAAAAGGTGTTGATACAATCAGTAGCGGTATAGAAGGTGCTTGGACACAAAACCCAATTCAATGGGACATGGGTTATCTAGACTGTCTTTATGATCACGAATGGGAGCTTACAAAAAGTCCTGCTGGCGCTCATCAATGGACACCAAAGAAAAATGGACAAAAGATAAAAATGGTTCCAGACGCACATGATAAAAATGTTCTTCATCCTCCAATGATGCAAACAACAGATATTTCTATGAAAGTTGATCCAAGTTATGGGCCTATTACAAAACATTTTCATAAAAATCCAAAAGAATTTCATGATGCATTTGCAAGGGCGTGGTTTAAACTAACCCACAGGGATATGGGGCCAAGAGTTTGTTATCTTGGTAGTGATGTTCCTAAAGAACAATTAATTTGGCAAGATCCAATTGATAAACCAAAATATAAATTAAAATCAAAAGATATTAATGATTTAAAATCAAAAATATCAAAATCCAAATTATCAGTTTCTGATTTAGTTTCTACTGCTTGGGCTTCAGCTTCAACTTTTAGAGGTTCTGACAAAAGAGGTGGCGCTAATGGAGCAAGAATAATGTTAGAGCCACAAAAAAATTGGAAAGTTAATAATCCTTCTAATCTCTCAAAAGTTATCTCAGCGTTAAAAAAAATTAAAAAACAATTTGATAATAAAAAGAAAACAGTTTCAATGGCCGATTTAATTGTCTTAGCTGGAGGAGTCGGAGTTGAAATGGCTGCTAAAAAAGCTGGGCATAAAGTAAAAGTTCCATTTTCTCCGGGTAGAGGAGATGCGAGACAAGATCAAACAGATGTGAATTCATTTGGTTTATTAGAACCACAAGCAGATGGTTTTAGAAATTATCTAAATGGTGGTAAATCAATTGTATCAGCTGAAGAAAAGCTAATTGATAAAGCACAACTAATGGGCCTTACTGCTCCAGAAATGACGGTATTAATGGGTGGAATGCGAGTTTTAAATACTAATTTTGATAGTTCAATACATGGGGTTTTCACAAAAAAACCTGGTGTATTAACGAATGATTATTTCACAAATTTATTAGACATGAATACAACCTGGAAAGAAACTGATAAATCTGAGCAAACATTTGCTGGAACAGATAGAAAAACGAAAAAAATAAAATGGAAAGGTACAAGAGTTGATCTTATTTTTGGATCGAATTCACAATTAAGAGCTTTAGCTGAGGTTTATGCATTTGAGGACTCACAAGATAAATTTGTAAATGATTTTATCACGGCATGGGTAAAAGTAATGAATGCTGATAGATTTGATTTAAGACTTAATTAAAATATATTATTAGAAAAAAATATGGAAAAAGCTACCTTTGAAGATTTTTATGAAGTTCCTAATTTAAATTTTGATATTTCAAGATTAAAGTCAGATTTAAATAAAATACTTAAAAATAAAAAGTTCAACTCACCAGGAGTTACGCATTTTGGTGCAATACCAATAAATCAAATTCCAGATGATGAAAACTCTATTAAAGGTAATAATATAAGGGGGAAATACTGGACAATTGCTGATGATACTGGAAAAGAAGTTTCAAGGGATGTAGATATAGATGAGTCTAAATATACACAATTAGTTCCAGAGTTTGAAAAAACTTATTTTAAAGAAGTATTCGAAATATTAAGTAAAAAGTATAAATTAGGAAGAGTAAGACTCTTGTTAAAAGAACCAAGATCAACTTTAAGTTGGCACAAAGATCCTGAATGTAGGCTTCATGTACCAATTATAACTAATAAAGGTTGTTCGATGGTGATAGAGAATGTTGCAAAACATCTTCCAGCTGATGGAAAAGTTTGGATAACAAATAATACTAAATATCATAATTTTTTTAATGGTGGTGAACAGGCAAGAATACACTTAGTAGCATGTGTTCTTGAAAGTCCTTTCAAAAAATAAATGGAAGTAACTAGCGGCATATTTAAAGCAGCTGCAAATATCTACAGCAATAACAAAGGTTCAATCCTAAGAACAGTTATTTATACAATTGGACATTTTGCTATCGCAATTACCGTTTTGATGTTGGTTGCAGATGTGTCTTTTTCTATAGCGTTGACAGATGCAATTGTTGAACCAATCGCTAATTCAGTCTGGTACTTTATCTTAGATAAGTGGTGGGCAAGTAAATCAAAGTAATTAGACTTTTAATTTTTTTTGTTAAATAAAATTTGAGATTAATAATTATTCTCAAAAAAAATACGCTAATGATAATTATTCTCACATATTTTTCTTGAATGAACTTTTTATCATATTTAATCTATAAAAATGCTAATTGAAAATTTTAATTGTAAAAAATGCGGTCTTACAATTTCGTCAACTTGTTCTAAATGTAATAAAGTTGTTGATGTTGAGGTTCTTGATGATGGTTGTATTGTACAAAAAACTAAATGTGGTGATTGTGCAAATACTCCTGTAATCAAAGATGTTTGTTCGCAGCAAAAATAATAAATAAGTATTTTGAAAAATACTAATTAACCTTACCCCAAAGGTTTTTATTATCAACCCAACCTTTTAAATTTTCTGTCTGAACTTTACACCAGTTACCATCACATTTTTTAACAACTAAAACTCTACCCTGTTTTATGTTTGCTAATGGTTGAGAGAAATTAGATGGTTTTTTAAATAAAATTTTATCCTTTAGTAGAACAACAGAATTTATTGGTTTTAATTGTGACCAATGTATCCAACCACTATTATTTTTGGAGTCGATAATTCTTCTCCAATTTTCTTTTTTATCTATTTGTTTAATTGGTAAATTTATTTTTTTATAAATGAATTTAATTGGTGACTCAAGACTAGGACCATATCTTACATTAACTTTATTTTTTTTTAATGATAAAAAAATTTCCTCAGAATTAACAAATGAAAAAGGTGAGAATAAAAAAAAAGTTACCAGAAATTTAATAAAAAATATTTTTTTAAACATTCTTTAATTTGTTTAATTTGACTTTTCTAAAATTTAAATTTAGTAAATCTAAAATTAAGATATAGCCATTTAAATTTTCACCAATATTCAAGACTTTTTTTAAAATTTCGTTAGCTTGAATAGTACCAATGATGCCTGCCACGGTTCCCAAAACTCCTTCATATTCACAATTCAATATATCATCTGATATTTTTTTTTCTTGAAAAAAACTTCTTATGCAAGGAGTTTTGATATCTTTAAAATCAAAAGTAAAAATATGTCCATTAAATTTACTTATAGCTCCGGTTACTAAAAATTTCTTAAATTTCTTACAAGTATCATTTATTAAAAATTTAGTTTCAAAATTATCTGAGCCATCCACAACATAATTATATTCTTTTATAATTTTTTTAAGGTTATTTTTATCAATTCTTATTTTATGACAAATAATATTTGTTTTTGAATTAATTTTTTTTAATTTTTTTTTTGCAACTAAAACTTTGGATTTTTTTATATCACTTACGTTATAAAGACTTTGACGATGAATATTTGATAAATCAACATTGTCATAATCAATAATTCCAAGGGTCCCAACTCCAGCTCTTGCTAAAAATTCTGCAACAGGGCATCCTAAGCCACCCATACCAATGATTAAGACTTTTGATTGGATTATTTTTTTTTGACCAGAGGCACCAATGTCTTTTAAGACTATTTGTCTTGAAAATCTTTCAACTTGATTTTTATCTAATTTTGAATTCATTTACCTGTTGAACCAAATCCACCCTCTCCTCTTATTGTTTTAGGTAGATCTTTGACTTCTTCTAATTCCATTCTAATAACTGGAGATAATACCATCTGAGCTATACGATCACCATTACTTATAACAAAATCAGTATCCCCATGATTATAGATGATAACTTTAATTTCTCCTCGATAATCACTGTCTATAGTTCCTGGTGTGTTTAAAACAGTTATATTACTTTTTGCTGCTAAACCTGATCTAGGTCTAATTTGAATTTCATAATTTTCATGAAATGCAACTGATAATCCAGTAGGAACTAATGAAGATGTTTTTGGCTTAACGTTTATAGGTTTTTCAGTGAACGCGGTAAGGTCCATACCAGATGCTCCATTAGTTTTATATTCTGGTAATTGAACTGTAGGATCTAACTTCTTTATTAATACTTTAACCATTAGTTAATTTGATTAACAATTCTATCCACAATTTCTTCTGATATTTCTGATTTTTTTTTTAATGAAAGTTTTTCTTTTTTATTTGGGGTATTTTTATAATGTATAGTTACTTCATTATAATCAGACTCAAAACCAATATTTTTCTTAGACACATCATTTGCTACAATCCAGTCACAATTTTTATTTTTTAATTTAGTTATTGCATTTTTATCTAAATTACTAGTCTCTGCTGCAAAACCTATAACTAACTTAGGTCTCATAGAATTATGATTAGAAACATAATTTAATATATCTATATTCTGTTCTAAATTTATATTTAAATTTTCTTGCTTTTTTATTTTGTTTTGACTCTTTTTATTTATCTTATAATCAGCTACTGCAGCAGAAAATACTGCTATATCTGTCGGTAAATTTTTTTGAGTAGCTTTAAACATTTCCTCTGCAGTCTCGACTTTAATTAATTTAATATCCTCATCAATTGTTAAGTTAGTAGGCCCTGATATCAAAGTAGTATTAAATCCTCTTCTAGATAAAGACTTTGCTATTTCATAACCTTGTTTTCCACTTGATTTATTTGTTATAAATCTAACTGGATCAATATATTCATTAGTTGGACCAGCTGTAACCAAAGCTTTAATTTTTTTATTTTTAAGTTGAGAAAATAAAAAACTACAAATTTCATTAAATATATCATATGGATCAGACATTTTCCCTTCTCCATATTCTCCACATGCCATATCACCTGTTACAGGACCTATAAATTTATATCCAAAACTTTTTAGGATTTTAAAATTGTTTTTTGTTGAAGGATGTTCCCACATTCTTACATTCATTGCTGGAGCTAAAAATACTTGTTTGTTAGATGCTAAAATTACAGTTGAAGCTAAATCTTCAGAAGAACCTTGACTTAGTTTTGAAAGTGTATTTGCAGTTGCTGGAGCAACAACTATTACATCAGCCCATCTTGATAAAGCAATATGGTCCATTTCTGTTTCATTTTCCACATTAAAAAGATCATCGTAAACCTTACCTTGTGATAAAGATGCTATTGATAAAGGTGTTATGAACTCTTTTGCACTTTTAGTTAAGATAGTTTTTATTTCAGCATTATTTTTTTTAAACAATCTAATCGTTTCAAGGCTTTTATAAGCAGAAACGCCACCACAAATTACAAATAGAATTTTTTTTGTTGTTAAATCTTTCATCGGCTGAATTAAAATACCAATAGACCTAAAATTACAAGGGCTAATAATCCAATAATAGATTGATTTCTAAAAGCAATCATTTCAGATTTTTTAGTATTTAAAGCTGTGTAAGAATTTGAGTTTTGAGGTATTTGTCCGCTTGCTAAAAAAGTAAGAGCTTGATTTGCTTTATCCATTATTTCAGGAAACTCTGGTAATCTTTTAATTACTTCTGATGTATTTTGAAGTGTTTCATTTATAGTTGTCATTGGATCTTTTGTTTCTTTAAGCCAACTTTCAAGCACAGGTTTTGAAGTTGTCCAAATATTAGTGTTAGGGTTAAGTTTTCTTGCTACACCTTCGACTACAACCATTGTTTTTTGTAACATCAAAAGTTGAGGTTGAGTTTGCATATTAAATTTTTCAGTAACATCAAATAGTTGTTTTAATAATTTTCCACCAGAAATATCTTTTACTGCTTGACCAAAAATTGGTTCACCGATTGATCTTAATGCTTGGGCTAAATCATCAATTGGAACCCCTTTTGGAACAAGTCCTGCAACTAAATGTACTTCAGCAACTTTACGATAATCTCTTTGAATAAATCCAAATAATATTTCAGCCAAAAATCTTTTACTCATTTTATCTAATCTACCCATAATTCCAAAATCTATAGGAACAATATGACCGTTATTATCTATAAATATATTTCCTTGATGCATATCAGCATGAAAAAAACCATCTCTCACAGCGTGTCTTAAAAAATTTTGTATAATATCCTCGGCAATCTTTTCTGTATTTAAATCTCTTTTTTTGAGTTCTTCAGTTTCTCTTATAGAAATGCCTTCTACCCAATCAAGCGTCATTACATTTTCACTTGTAAAATTCCAATAAATTTTAGGCACCCTAAACCCAACATCGTTCTTAGTATTTTCTGAATATTCATTAGCAGCAGCAGCTTCAAATCTAAGATCCATTTCAAGGTTTGTTATTTCCTTTAATAAGAAAACAACTTCAACTAATTTAAGTCTTTTAGTTTTTTTAATCAGTGACTCAACTATAAAAGCAAACAACATCATAGCATCTATTTCTTCATTAAACATTTTTTTAATGTTTGGTCTTAAAATCTTAATTGCTACATCCTTTATTGTGCCATCATCGTTAATTTTAGCTTTATGCACCTGAGCTATAGAAGCTGCCGCCACTGGTTCGCTCAAATCAATTATAGAATTATATGTATCACTACCTAAGTCATTTTTTATTATCTCTTTAGCTTGAATTAATGAGAATGGTGGCAACTTATCCTGAAGGTTTTCTAATTTTTTTGAGAGCTCTTCTCCAATAATGTCTGGTCTTGTTGCTAGAAATTGACCTAGTTTTATAAAAGTTGTTCCCATTGACTCCAATGAACTAGATAAACGTTCACCTTCATCTTGATTAATATTTATTTCCTTTTTTGTGAAAAATGAAAAAGATAAAGCTTTAAACAAAAGCCTTACAGCTAATGGAGGTTCTTGAAATTTTGAAATTATAGTTAATATATCAGACCTAGCTACTTTTCTTCCAAGTTGAAATAAAGTAATTATTTTTTTTAACATTAAATTTTCCATCCACTATGTATAGAAACTATTCCACCAGAAAGGTTTCTGTAAGTACAATTTTGAAAACCATTCTTTTTCATTAAATCAATCAATTCATCTTGGTTAACAAAGTTTTCAATACTTTTCACAAGATATTCATAAGGCTCTTTATCACCAACAATCAATTTTCCAATTGAAGGAATAACTTTTGAATATTTTTTATATACAAAGTCCAATCCAGAATTTTCTATTTTTGAAAATTCCAGACATAAATATCTTCCACCAGGTTTTAATACTCTGTATGCTTCACTTAAAGATCTATTTAAATCTTTTGTATTTCTTAAACCAAAACTAATAGTATAAAAATCAAATGAATTTATATCCATAGGAAGTTTTTCTGCTGAAGCCAGAACCCAGTTTAAGTTATTAAATTTTTTTAGTTTTTCTTTGCCTTTTTTGATCATACCGATATTTGGGTCAACGCATGTTACATAAGACTTTTTATTTACATTATTCAAAAAGAGCTTAGCTATATCTCCAGTTCCACATGCCACATCAATTAGTTTTTGATTTGATGATGGATTCATCATATTTAACAGATCTTTTTTCCACAATCTATGAACCCCTAATGACATAAAATCATTCATTAGGTCGTATTGATCATAAACTTGATCAAAAACATTTTGCACTAATCCTTTTTTATTTTGTAGATATTGTTGCATAATAATTAATATATATTGAATATAGTATCAAATGCCAGAATTACCAGAAGTAGAAATTGTAAGACAATCGCTAGATAAAAACATTAAATATAAAAAGGTTAAAAATGTAATAATAAGAAATAGAAACTTAAGATTTAAAATTCCTTTAAAATTTGAAAATTTTTTAAGAGGCCAGGAAATAACTAAAGTAGATAGATTTTCAAAGTATTTAATTCTATCTCTATCAAATAACAGTTTTTGTTTATTACATCTTGGTATGTCAGGGACAATACATTTAGTATTCAATAACAAAAAAAACTTTTTAACAAATACTAGCTTCTATAATTCTCCAATGTTACCAAATAAGCATAACCATATAGAAATAATTTTTTCAGATTTAAAGATTATTTATAATGATCCAAGAAGATTTGGTTTTTTACAAATTATAAGAGACTCAAATTTATTAAAAAAAAGATTTGAACATCTTGGCCCAGAACCATTTTCCTCTAATTTTAATTTAAGTTATATACTTTCATTTTTTAAGGGTAAAAAAAAAAATATTAAAAATTTTTTGTTAGATCAAAATTTTGTATCTGGTATTGGTAATATTTATGCAAGTGAAATTTTATTTTTGAGTAAAATTAATCCTACCAAAAAAGTACGTTTATTAAAAAAAGAAGATTGTAAAAAAATTATTATCAATTGTAAAAAGGTTCTATCAAATGCGATTAAAAAAGGAGGCTCAAGTATAAAGGATTTCAAGAATACAGATGGTGAGACGGGCAGCTTTCAAAAAGATTTTAATGTTTATGAAAGACAAGGATTAAATTGCAAGCGATCTAAATGTAAAGGTATTATTAGAAAAAAAACTATTTCAAATAGATCAACTTTTTTTTGTAATTTTTGTCAAAAATAATCAATTATTTAATTGACCAATATTAATTCTCAAGTTATACCCCTGCGCATATGGCTAATACCAAATCTGCAATCAAAAGAATAAGAAGAATTTCTAAACAAACTTCTGTCAATAAAGCAAGAAAAAGCAGATACAAAAATGCTTTGAAGAAAATGAACCTTTTAATTGAAAAAAAAGATAAATCTGAAGCTGTAAAGTTCTTACCTAAGTTGAATTCTGAATTAATGAAAGTTGCAAAATCTGGTATAATCAAAAAACAGAACGCATCAAGAAATGTTTCGAGAATCTCTAAAAAGATATCTTTACTTTAAATTATAAACTTTAAGTTGATTCAACTTTAAGCATACACTTCATGTATACTTCGATAGCTTGGTTAAACAATATTTAGATTTAGTAAATATTTAAATATATTAAATTCAATTATAAATTTTATTTCTTAAAGCTATAAATAAATTTTCTGTCAAGTAATTTTATATTTTTAATAAATAAAATTACACAATCCTAGATTTTATTTTTTTTATTTTTTTTTAAAAAATTTGTTGCAATAATCTTATTATGGTTCTAACTGGAGTCTCCCCAATAAATATGAACAGTTCTTACATAAATAAAAATTTAAGCAATTCGAAAGTAGAAACTTTTGATTGGTTAACAGTCCAGGCAGAAATGAAAAATAAATTAGGGGCTGATATCTATGAAAGTTGGCTTAAAAAAATAAGTTTTGAGGAAGAAATAAATAATTATGTACTGTTATCTGTTCCTACTAGATTTATCCGTGATTGGATTACTTCAAGATACTTAGACCAAATTTTAAAAATTATCAAAGATCATAAAAAAGATATAATTCGAATTGAATTTAAAATTGTTGAAAAAAACAATGACAATATTAGCAATAATCAAAATACTAATCCTTTAGAAAGTAAAGAAAATGTATCTTTTATAAAAGACTCATATCTTCAATATAATCGCATAGATCCAAATAAAAAATTTGAAAATTTTATTACTGGATCGAGTAACAATCTTGCTTATCAAGCTTCGGTAAAAGTTTCAGAAAATATTTCCCATTATAACCCACTCTATATTTATGGTGGTGTTGGGATGGGTAAGACGCATCTTTTAAATTCAATAGGCCTAGAATTAAGAAAAGATAATAAAGTGATGTTCATTTCAGCAGAGCGTTTTATGTATCAATTTGTTAAATCTATTAAATCAAATGATATGGTTAAATTTAAAGAGTATTTTAGAAATACTGACATTTTATTAATAGATGATATCCAATTTATGAATGGTAAAGAGGCAATGCAAGAAGAATTCTTTCATACTTTTAATGCTTTATTAGATAAGGGATCTCAAATTATTGTTTCTGCAGATAGATCTCCAAATAAATTATCAAGAATACAAGAAAGAATTAAATCTAGATTTTCAGGGGGATTAGTTGTTGATATTCAAAAACCAGATTATGAACTGAGAAAAAAAATTGTTGAAAATAAAATTAAAGATTTAAATAGTTTATACGCTGAACAATTTGAAATATCCCAAGAAATTATCGATTTTATAAGTTCAGAAATAACAAGCAGTGTAAGAGAACTAGTTGGAGCAATTAATCGAGTAGTATCATTTTCAAGAATTTATAAAAAATTACCAAATCTTGCTGAAACTAAAGTGGTACTGAAAGATCTACTAAATTTATATGAGAATAAGGTAACCATTGATCAAATTCAAACAGCTGTATGTAAATTTTTTAAGATCAGTAAAAATGAAATGTTATCTTCAAGAAGATCAAGATATTTAGTGAGACCAAGACAGACAGCTATCTATTTAACAAAAATCTTAACTTCAAAATCTTTGCCTGAAATTGGTAGAGAGTTCTCAAACAGAGATCATACAACCATAATACATTCTGTTAAAACTATTGAAAAATTAAAAATTAAAGATCAAGATATAGTTGACAATATAAACAAACTTAAAAATCAAATATTGTATAATAACGCAGAAAATGAAATTTAACCTTAACCAGCAAGATTTACAACAAGCACTAAATTATTGTCAAGGAGTGATAGAAAAAAGAAGCACTCTTCCAATATTGTCAAATATTTTGTTAAATGCAGAAAAATCAAAACTTACTATTACAGCAACTGATTTAGATTTAATTTTTATACATCAAATAGATAACGTCGAAGTTTTGGAAGAAGGTAAAATCACAACAACATCAGCAATTATGTACGATATTGTAAGGAAATTTTCTTCTGGAAAAAAAATAAATTTAACTTTAACAGATATAAGTAAATTACATCTAGAGTCTGAAAAATCTGTTTTTAATCTCAACTGCATAAGTGCTTCAGAATTTCCATTAACAGATGAAAACTTTAATCAAAATGAATTCTCAATAAAATCAAAAAGCCTTTTAAAATTGTTAAATAAGTGTAAGTTTTCCGTTTCAAATGACGAAACAAGACATTATTTAAGTGGGATCTATTTTCATCAAACAGAATTTGAGAATAAAAATTATCTTACAGCTGTTGCCACAGACAGTCACAGGATGTCTATATCAAAGATAAGATTAGATCAAAAAATAGACTTTGATCCTATTATACTGCCAAAGAAAACTATTTTTCAATTATGTTCATTATTAGAAAATTATGAAGGGGATGTAAAAATTTCAAATATTAAATCTAAAATAAAGTTTGAATTAAATAATAGTATTTTGATTTCAAAATTAATTGATGGAAAGTTTCCAAATTATATTCAGGTAATACCAAAAAATAATCAAAAAAAATTAGAAATAGACCTTAAGCTTTTTTTAGACTCTGTTGATCGAGTTGCTTCTGTATCGCTTGATAAAAAGGATGGTGTAAAGTTTAATTTAGCTAAAGACACTTTAAACTTGTCTGTAAATAATACTAATAGTGGTGATGGAAAAGAATTACTTTCCGTACAATTTGATAACGAGTTAGAAATCAGTTTTAATTCAAGGTATCTGTTAGATGTAGCATCTCAACTTGATGGAAGTAAAATAGAGTTATTTTTTAATGACACTGGATCTCCAGTATTAATAAAGGATCCTGGTGACTTTGATAGCATTTTTGTAGTAATGCCAATGAAGGGTTAATTTAATAAATCTAATTCTGAATAGATATTATTTTCTAAAATTTTCATAAATTCTTCTCTAGAATACTTGGGCTCTATAGGTTTTAAGATTGAAATAGTTATATTTTTGTTTGAATTTTTTAAACCTTTTTTGGGCCAAACGTAACCAGAATTAATAGCAACAGGTTGGCAAGTAATTTTTAATTCTTCATAAATTCTTGAAGCACCTTTCTTAAAAGGCGGTCTTTCATCTGGTAATACTCTTGTTCCTTGTGGGAATATTATAAGTGGTTGATTTGAATTTGAAATTTTTTTTGATATATCTTCAAAGAATCCTAAATTATCTTTAGTGATCTTATCTCTTTGAATAGAAATTGATCCAATTTTTTTTAAATACCACCCAAATATAGGTATACGGAGCAATTCCTTTTTCAAAATAAATATTGGTGAATTAAAAATAGTTTGTAAATAAAAGGTTTCAAACATAGATTGATGAGAAGCTGCTATAAAAAATTTCTCATTCGTAATCATATTTTCTTTACCTTTAATAGTAATTTTGGTAGATAAAAAAACTTTTAAGCAAAAACTGGTCCAATACCCCATCAACCTCCCACCAATTAGCACTATTTTTTTTGGTAGAAAAAATGCAGGTAAAAAAATTAGTGAAATAATTATTATTCCTAAGAAAAAGAAAATTGAAAAAATTATATTTCTAATCATTTTTGTCAAAAGCTACATCAAGTCTTTGTGCTTTTGTCTTTTTCTAATTATTTTAATTTTTGATCCTTTTATTAATAACTCTATTGGTTTAGGTCTTACATTATAATTTGAGCTCAAAGACATTCCATATGCTCCAACATCACAGATAACTATAAAATCATTTTCTTCAAGTTCTTGAAAATTTTTTAAAGTAGTAAATTTATCAGTACTCTCACAAATTGGCCCTACAACCTCATAAGTTTTTTTTGAAGTTGTATTTTTTTTAACAGAAGGTAACATCTTATGTGAAGCACCATATAATGCTGGTCTCATAAAATCATTCATAGCAGTATTAATAATGACAAAATTTTTTCTCCCACTTTTTTTTATGTAAATTACTTTTGAAACTAGAGTGCCAGTATCACCTATAATTGATCTACCGGGTTCAAATATAATTTTAGATTTATTATTTTTTAAAAATTTTTTAATAGCATTATTGTATCTTTTGTAATTTAGTTTTTTATCATTATTATTATAAGAAATTCCCATTCCTCCACCTAGATCTATAAATTCAAATTTATGATTAACTTTATTTATAATTTTAACAAGTATTCTAAGCATTTTTTCATACGGTCTATGATCTAAAATTTGACTTCCAATATGGACACTTAAACATTTAAGGATTATATTTTTAGAGCCTTTACAATATCTAACTAGCTCACAAAAAGTTTTTTCATTAACACCAAATTTATTTTCTTTTTTTCCAGTTGAAATTTGTTTTAAAGTTTTTGCGTCTGTATTAGGATTTAATCTTATACCAACATGAACTTTTTTCTTTTTTGATTTTGCTATTCTTTCAATTTCTTTAATTTCACTTTCAGATTCAGCATTTATTAATAGTATATTTTTATCAATTGCATAGCCTATTTCATTTGATGTTTTCCCCACTCCAGAAAAAACAATTTTTTTGGGCTTTATGCCTGCTTTAATGGCTATCATTAATTCACCCATCGATACAACATCTGCCCCGAGACCGAATTTGCTAATTTCTCTAATCAAATTAACATTTGTATTAGATTTGACTGAAAAACATATTAATGGAGAAAAAGATTTAAAATTTTTCTTAAAATTTTTAATATTCTCTTTTAATTGTCTGTAAGAATAACAATAAGTTGGAGTTTTATATCTTTTAGCAATATTTTCTACAGCAACTTTTTCAATTGAAAGCTTTTTACTAATGTATTTCATTATACTTTATCCTTAAGAACTATTTGTAGATCAGTTTTTTTTTCAGGATCTTTGTATATAGGGTCCCCTTTTTTTCCACACGAAACTATTAAACAACAAATAGCTAAAAAGAAAAAAATTTTTTTAATCATTTAGTTTTTTTATACTTCATTATCATTTTTTTAATATTATCAAAAGATGTTCCTCCATAAGATCTTTTAGAATTAACAGAATTCTTTAAATCAAACACTCTTAAAACATCACCTTGTAGTTCTGGTACAATTTTCTTCATTTCTTCTAAACTTAATTCATTAAGATTTTTTTTCTTTTTTTCTGCTAGATTTACTATTCCCGCTGTCTTTTGATAAGCTTTTCTAAAAGACATGGAGTGATTTCTAACAAGATAATCCGCTAAGTCTGTCGCTGTAATGTAACCTTTATTTGCAAGTTTAAGCATTTTTTCTTTGTTTGGTCTTAAGTTCTTTATAACTTCCTCAAAAATTTTTAAGCAACCAATTAAAGTATCATAGGATTTAAAAACTATTTCTTTATCATCTTGAAGATCTTTAAAATATGATAATGGTAATCCTTTCAAAATTGTTAACATAGAAAATAAATTTCCATAAGTACTACCTGATTTTCCTCTCAAGAATTCTAAAAGATCTGGATTTTTTTTTTGAGGCATTATTGATGAGCCAGTAACAACTTTGTCTGATAAATTTACTAAGTCGTAAGCATCAGAATTCCAAATAATAAGTTCCTCAGCAATTCTAGAAATATGCATTGAACAAACTGACACACTGTAAAGAAAATCTAAAACAAAATCTCTGTCAGAAACAGTGTCAATTGAATTATTAGTTGGTTTATTAAATCCTAATTTTTTTGTAGTATAGTATCTGTCAATATCAAAAGAAGTTCCGGTAAGTGCAGCCACCCCTAGAGGATTTTCATTTAAATTATCTAGATTGTTATTAAATCTTTTTTTATCACGGTCAAACATTTCGACATATGCCATAAGGTAATGTGCAAAAGAAATTGCTTGTGCATTCTTGAGATGTGTAAAACCTGGCATTATAGTGAAAATATTTTTTTCAGCTAACTTAAGCGAAGTTGTGATTAATGAATTCAATTTTAAGTTTATTTCTTTATTAGCAGATTTAATCCATATTTTTAAGTCAGCTATAACTTGATCATTTCTCGATCGGGCCGTGTGCACATAACCCGCTTCATCACCAATGATTTGAAAAAGTCTTTTTTCAATATTCATATGAATATCTTCATATTTTTTATTAAATTCTAATTTATTTTTTGATATTTCTTTTTCTATTTTATTAAGTCCATAAATAATTTTATTTTTAATTTTAAAAGTTATAATTTTTTGTTTAAACAACATTTCTACATGAGCAATGGATACAGCTATATCTTCCCTATAAAGTCTTTTATCAATGTTTATAGAGCTCCCAATTTTTTGAAAAAGATTAGAAGTATTATCTTTAATTCTTGTACCCCATATTGCCTGGTTGTTTTTATTTTTTGTCATGATAATTAATTATACCTATTTAACATGAGATTTTTAATTTTTTTAATTTTTTTAATATCTAATTCATTTGCTATTGAGGCATCTGATATAAAAAATCTAGTTATTAACAAAGATTTAAAAAAATATAAAGATTTAACGTTTTTAGATGATAAGAATAATCAAATAGACTTAAATGATTATAAAGGAAATTTGATCTTATTGAATTTTTGGGCAACTTGGTGTGCTCCTTGCAAAGAAGAAATGCCTTCTTTAGACTTATTACAAAAACAGGAAAATTTAGATAAATTAAAAATTTTTCCGATAAATGTTGGGCAAGATAATCTTGAAAACTCATTAAAATTTTTTGAAGATTTAAAAATAAAAAATTTAAGAATTTATTTTGACTCACCTATAACTTTGGCTAAAAAATTTGGTCTAAGAGGAATACCAACTTCAATTATATTTAATAAGGATGGATTAGAGTTTGCTAGAATAATTGGATCTATAGATTTTAATGATCAAAAGTTTATTGATTGGTTAGCAAATTATAATTAATTTTTGAAAAAATAAGCAAAACTAACCAAAATAATAATTGCAATGAATTGTAGTAAAACTCTTAATTGCATTAGTTTGTTGGAATATTTTTTACTTGTTTCCCCACCTTTGAACAAAGTGCCAATACCTAGAATTAAAACTATTCCCACGGCGATTAAAAATGTTATAGATAAAATTTTAACAATTGTTCCAGAAATCATAATAGTATTGTAGGGTATTTTAAAAATAAAAAAACATAATTCATAAAGTATGACATTCTGCCTAGATACAACAATCATAAAGCCAGAGAACAATGTTGAGATTAAAAATGCTATTATTTTACTCCATGGTTATGGAGGAGATGGTAAAGATATAAGTTTATTATCATTGAATTGGAAAAGACATTTACCAAATACAGTTTTTATTTGTCCTAATGGTCACGAAAGGTGTCATATAAATCCATCTGGGTATCAATGGTTTGATTTATCGAATGAAGATCCAAAATATATTTTGACTCAATCTCAAAGAGCCGAAAAAAAATTGGGTCAGTTTATTGATGAAGTTAAAAAAGAATATAATATAGATAATGATAAAATCTGCTTATCAGGTTTTAGCCAGGGATGTATGATGTCTATAAATTTGGGATTGACAGCCGAAAAAGAATATAATTGTATTGTAGGTTTTTCTGGTAAAATAATTGATCAAGAAGATTTAAAATTAAGAAAAAAGGTCGCAACAAGAACATTGTTAATTCATGGAGATGTAGACCAGGTCGTAATGCCTAATTTTTTATTAGAAGCAAAAGATTTTTTTATTAGAAATGATATAGAAATTGAAACACATTTAATAAAAGGTTGTGATCATCATATTCCTATAGAATCTTCAAGTATAGCATTAAATTATATTTTAAAAAAATTTTAATATTCCTTATCATTGAAAATTTTTTTTATTTAAGCTAATCTTAAAGTATGAATAATTTTATTGAACAAGATGTCTCATTGGAAAAATGTCCGGCATTAGTTTTAAATGCTGATTATAGACCCTTAAGTTATTATCCTTTATCTTTATGGTCATGGCAAGATACTGTTAAGTCTGTATTTTTAGAAAGAGTTATTATTGTCAGTAATTATGATAGAGTTGTAAGAAGTCCATCTTTTAATATGAAATTACCAAGTGTAATTGCACTTAAAGATTATATTGTACCTCAATCCAAACCTAGTTTCACAAGATTTAATGTTTTCTTAAGAGATAAATTTTCATGTCAATATTGTGGAAGTAGTGAGGAACTTACATTTGATCATTTATTGCCAAGATCAAAAGGTGGAGAAACTCACTGGGATAACGTCGTGACTGCTTGTTCAGAGTGTAATGTTAGAAAAGGTGGAAAACTACTTAAATCATCCGGAATGAAACTTAATCAATATCCTTATCAACCATCTACTGAAGACCTACATCGTAATGGTAAAAACTTTCCTCCTAATTATCTTCATAAAAGTTGGATGGATTATTTATATTGGGATGTAGAGCTAGAAGCTTAAATTTAAACTTTCTCAGAAATATTAATCGCTATTTTAGAACCAGTTTTAATAATTTTATCCATAATAGAATAAATACCTTTTTTTGTTGCTCCTTCTTCATAAGCGATATCTTTATGGTGCAATTCGTCGTCTCTAAATTTAGTAATCTTTTTTTTTAATTCTTTTTCTTCAGGACCTAATTGATTAATTTGACTTAAATAGTGCTTATCTATAACCTCCTCCACAGAAGCTGTACAAAGCATTGCTGCTTTTTTTCCAAGTAAAGTTGAACCAAAACCAAGTCCCACACCTAATAAGTCCCATAGAGGTAAAAATTTTGTTGGTTTAATATTTCTTTTTTTAATTTCTTTTTCAAAAAATTGACAATGTTCCATTTCATGAACTTTCATTTCCTCAATTGTCTTCTTTAAATCTTCATTTTTTACAAGAGTATTTAGTGCTAACAACTGACCTTCATAAATTTTTACTGCACCACGTTCGCCAGCATGGTCAACTCTTATAAATTCCTCTACTTTATTACTTGTTTTTTTCATATGAATTATAAATTTTTGTAAGTAATGTTATTAATATCAAACTTAATAATATATTAATACTTGTGAGAGAGAATCCAAAAATTCTAAATGTCACATCTTTACAGCTGACAGTCTTTTCCTGTAATTGTTTTAATATTTCCTCCTTTGAGATAACTCCAGTCGAATCTTTTAAACCACATACTGCAGATTCTTCAAGTAGGCCCTGTTCAATCCCTAAATGGTACACTGAAATAGCAAAAGAGAAGAAAAATGTGAGTATTAGTAATAAAATTATAAATTTTTCTTTTTTTTTAAAAAAATAATTAAAAGTTATTAAAATTATGCTTAATCCATATGGTATTCTTTCTATTAAACATAGACTACAAGGCTGATGTCCGAGAACATATTCTATAAAATATGCAGAAATAATTGAAACCAAACTTATTATAAGAATTAACTTTAGGTAAATCTCAATTTTTAAATTAGTCATAAAATTTTGAAATTAAATAAATTATGACTCCAATTATAACAATTAATATTCCAATAATTGTAAACCATTTAGATCCATTTTTTTCCATAAATTCAGTAAATAAACTTCCAAATTTATAAGATAAATAAGAAACAATAAAAAAACGTAATCCTCTAGATATTAAACTTATTAATATAAAAATTAAGATATTAAATCCGATTAAACCGCTAGCTATAGTAAAAACTTTATAAGGCAATGGTGTAAAACCAGCTAAAAAAAGTATACTTAGCCAAGCATAAAATCCTTCACTGTTTATAAGATTATTTTTAAGGCTAATTAATTTATCTTCATATCCATAAAAAGCTATAACTTGCATTCCTACATCAAAAAAAAAAGCTCCAATGAAATAACCTAAAATACCACCTAAAACAGAAAATATTGTTGTAATAAGAAATATCTTAAAAAAATCATCTTTTTTTGAAATAACCATTGGCACTACCATTACATCTGGGGGAATTGGAAAAAATGAACTTTCGATGAAAGAAACAGCTGCTAAATAGTATTTAGAACTTTTATGAGCTGCTAAATCCAAACATTTTTTATAAAGAGTATTAAACATTTTTTGGTTTTAATATAATTTTAGTTCTTATACTATTTAATAAATAATTAAACAATCGAGGGCGAATGGCGGAACTGGTAGACGCGCACGACTCAAAATCGTGTTTCGCAAGAAGTGAGAGTTCGATTCTCTCTTCGCCCACCAAATTATGGAACTTAAAGAGATAAACAGTTTAGTTGAGCTTTTTTTTAAAAAATTTGAGGAAAAATTTCCAAATGTTTCTAAAAAAAAAAATGAAGAAATTTTTTTAACATGTCTTAAAAACAAAGAATTTCCAGATACAAATTCTGGACCGTATACTTACTCTTGGGGGAATATTGAGTCAAAAATAAAGATTTTATCAAATTATTTGAATAATATTATTTCAAAAGGTGATAGATGTATTTTATTATCAGAGAACCGACCTGAATGGTTAATTTCTGATATAGCAATAATGAATGCAGGTGGGGTAACAGTCCCACTTTTTACAACTTATTCTAAAAATGATTATGAATACATTATAAAAGATTGTGAACCAAAAGTATGTATTGTTTCAAACATTGATCAATTTAAGAAAATTAAAAATTATATTGCAGAAAATACCATTTTAATTTCAATCGATAGATTTGATGAAACAATAGAATTTTTTGAAAATATTTTTTTGAAAAATAAAACTATTCTTGAAAAATCAATTGAGCCTGTTGATCCTTATAATAATGATTTAAGAAGAAATGATTTAGCTTGCATAATTTATACATCTGGAACCACAGGAAACCCAAAAGGAGTAATGCTCAGCCATGGAGGAATTTTGTCGAATTGTGAAGGAGCACAAGAAATTTTAAAATCATTAACTAAAAAAGATCCTCCAGTTTTCTTAACTTGGCTTCCATTGTCTCACTCATACGAGCATACTGTTCAATATGTTCAAATATTACTTGGAGCAAAAGTCTTTTATGCTGAAAGTTTAGAAAAATTATTGCCTAATATGGCTATTGCAAAACCTACTATCATGACCGCGGTTCCAAGATTTTATCAAAATTTATATACTAAAATTTCTTTAAATTTTTTAAAACAAAAAGGGTTAAAGAAATTTCTTATAACTAATACTATTTTACTTGGTACTAAAATATTGAATAAAAAGCCACTTAGTTTTAAGCAAAATTTTATCAATTTTTTTTGTGAGAAATTAGTAAGAAAAAAAATCAAAAAACAATTTGGTGGTAAACTTAAGGCCTTTGTTTCAGGAGGGGGTGCTTTGGATCAAAAAATTGGTGAATTTTTAAATTCTATAGGATTACCAACTTTACAAGGATATGGGCTAACAGAAACTTCCCCAGTTGTAAGCTGTAATATTCCGGGAGAAATCAGAATAGAGACAGTTGGGCCACCGTTTAAAACTAACCAAGTAAAAATTGCTGATGATGGTGAGATTTTGGTTAAAGGAGAAAACGTTATGCTTGGTTATTGGAAAATGAAAAAGGAAACAGAGAATATTATCAAAAATGGTTGGTTACACACGGGAGATATAGGAGAGATAACTAAAGAGGGAAATTTGAAGATAACTGATAGAAAGAAAGAAATTATTGTAAATTTAGGTGGTGATAACATTTCACCTTCTAAAATTGAAAATTTATTATGTCTTAATGAAAAAATTAAACAAAGTTTTGTTTATGGAGATAAAAAAACCTATCTTGTATCTTTAATTGTAAGTGAAACTGAAGAAAATAAAAAAGAAATTGAGTTTTATTTAGAAACTTTAAATAAAACTTTGTCTTTAGTAGAAAAAATTAAAAAATTTAAATTAATTAAAGAAGAATTTACAATTGAAAATGGAATGTTAACACCAACTTTAAAACTAAAAAGAAAAAAAATTTTAGAAAAATATAAAGAAGATTTAGAAAAACTTTATTAATTTAAGTTTATTATTTGATTATTAAGCGCATAAACACTAACTTTTTAACACATTAAAATTGTAAAATATTTTTTTGTATTATAAATTTTTTAAAAAATTTTATCTTTAATTAAATAATTGACATAACGTGCATAAAAAAATAAAAATAAGGTATCAGCGAATCATTTTGATTCGTTTAACTAAAAAAGGGAGCTAAAGATGCCTAAGAGAAGAAAAAAAGCAAAGAAGGCTAAGAAAAAAGCTAAGAAAAAAGCTAAGAAAAGAAGAAGAAGATAGTTACTTAGTATTCTTTATTAAAAACGCTTCTCATAACGATTTCGTGTGAGAGGCGTTTTTTTTATTCCTCTAAAGAAACTTCATTGTCAGTTGTAGTCTCTTCTACAGGTAATTCTGAAGTAGTTTGCTTTGTAGTCTCAGTATTTGGCTGTGCTTGTGACACTAAATTTCTTTTTAAAGCTTTATCTAATTTTTTTTGAGTATCTTCTAAGGAAATATTTAATATTATTTGAAATTCTGACAATATTCTCTCATAGGCTTTTTCAAATAATTGTCTTTCACTATAAGATTGATCAACCATCAGATCATCACCTTTATTCAAATCTCTTACCACTTCAGCAAGTTCATAAATTTTTCCTGAGGAGATTTTTGCTTCGTATTCTTGAGCTCTTCTACTCCACATAGATCTTTTAATTTTAGGTTTACTTTTTAAAATTGAAATACATTTATTAACTTGATTAATTGTTGCTAATGGTCTCAAATGTGATTGTTTATTTACGGGACAATAACCTGTTGCTTTGTCTTTATCATATGAGAGAATATAGCTTTCTAAATCAATCCCCCCAATAGTAATTTTTTTGAAATCTATAATCTTACAAACACCATGTTTTGGATATACAACAAAATCTTTAACTTTATATTCCCTTTTTTCAGTTTCTTGTTTTTTTACCTTTTTTATTTCTGGCTTTGTTT
>QBYE01000011.1 GCA_003282985.1 Pelagibacteraceae bacterium AG-325-E08 | reverse complement strand
TTATCTTATTTTGGATAGATCATTTTTTTGGGATCTACAATTCTCTCAAAATCTTTTTTACTAATTAAGTTAGTTTTTAAAGCTTCCTCTTTCAAAGTAGTTCCTTTTTTTAAAGCTGATTTAGCAATTTTAGCAGCATTGTCGTAGCCGATATGAGGTGCTAATGCAGTAACTAACATTAAAGAATTATCTAAAAATCTTTTAATTTTAATTTTGTCAGCCTTTATCCCCTTTACACAATACAATGAAAAATTATTTGTGCTGTCTGCTAGTAAATCAATTGATTGTAAGATATTGTGCGCAATTAAAGGTTTAAAAACATTTAATTCAAAGTGACCATGAGAACCTGCCATTGTAATCCCATTATGATTTCCAATAACTTTAACACATACCATTGTTACGGCTTCTGATTGTGTTGGATTAACTTTACCAGGCATTATTGATGAACCAGGTTCATTAGCAGGTAAAATGATTTCACCATATCCAGCTCTAGGACCAGATCCTAAAAATCTAATATCGTTTGCAATTTTCATTAAACTAACTGCTGTGGTATTTAAATTAATTGTATCTTCATCATAATCTATTAAGCCCTCAAGTAATGAAAGATTTATACTTTCTTTCCACTTAATATTTGATTCAGAAAAAGTTAAATCACCTTCCTCTATTTTCAATTTTAAAATTAAATCTGTGAAACGATCAAAATCAACTATTTTTTTTATATTAATATTTATATCAGCATTTAAATTTTCATTACTAATTATTTGGGTTTTGATAATATCATTTAATAAAGGATTATTGATCAAGTCTGAAAGCTTTAAGTTTTGATAATTTAAATTTGAGACCATATAAAATGGTTTAAATTCGATATTCCCATTATAAGTTTTATTAGAGTCCTCTAAAGAAAAATCTAATGAATTTTTTTTAAGTTTGTAATTTATAATGTTATTTCTATTTTTAAAATTTATTTTTAAAAATCCAATCTTGTTTTCTTTTCTGTAATTAATTTGATTTTCAATTTTTAACCTTAATTTATTCAAAATTAATTTTGTAAATGAGTTTTGATTTAATTTATCATTTTTTATTGTTATCTTGTATGGAACATTAAAAATCCTATTTTTTGATGAATAAATATTTTTTAGATTTTTAAAATCAAAATAGAATTCACTATTATCTATTTGATTTATAAATAAAACCTCTTCATCTTTATCTAAAAAAAAAATACTACTATTTTTAATGATTAGTTTTTGTCTATTTGGCTCAGCTTCTAAAATATTACTAAAAAAATTTAAATCTGATTTTTGAATATTAAATTCTAGTTTATTGAAAATTAAATCTTTTATCTGAATTTGATCAAACTTAAAAAAGTTTTTAAACCCAATAAAAATTTTTAGATTATTTGCAAGTGCTATTTTTTTTTTGTCATTTAATAGAGATAAATTTTTTGCTACAAAATGTGGCTTTGGAAATAAGCCATAATTTATTTTATCACTAAATTCTATTCTAATCTGATATTTTAAAAAAACTTGATTCTTTATCTCTTTTTGAATTAAATCTTTATTGTATGCTGTTGGAACTAAAAAGTAAGCAAGAGTTAAAAAAACAATTCCTATAAATACGAAAATTACTCTATTATCTCTAGTGAATTGAAATTTTTTAGGATTTGAGATGAATGATCTCAGTTTGTTAAAATAGCTTTCTATTAAATTATTAATAGATAAGATTTGTTTTCCAATTTTTTTAAATGATAAATTTTTTCCCATAAAAATTGGAATAAGTTATAATTAAAAATTAAAAATGTTAAACTCTGAATATATTAAAAATCTAAATAAAGCTCAAAAAGAAGCGGTTATGCACCTTGATGGGCCTCTATTAATAGTTGCAGGAGCAGGTTCGGGAAAAACTAAAGTCCTAACTACGAGAATAGCTAACATTATAAAAGAGAAAAAAGCATATCCCAATCAAATTTTAGCAGTTACTTTTACAAATAAAGCAGCAAAAGAAATGCAATTAAGAGTGAGTAAAATTCTTGGTGCTGCTGCTACAGGATTATCTTGGTTAGGAACTTTTCATTCTATATGTGCTAAACTTTTAAGAAAACATGCTCCAGCAGTAAATCTTAATTCAAATTTTACAATTATTGATACTGATGATCAAACCAGATTAATTAAAAATATTTGTAAAGCAGAAAACATTGATATTAAACAGTTGGCTCCAAGATATATTTTAACAATAATTGATAGATGGAAAAATAAAGGGTTCTACCCGGATGAAGTTATAATTAACCAAAAAGATATTTATGAAAAAACTGTATTACCAATTTATAAAATTTACCAACAAAAACTTACTGACTTAAATTCTTGTGATTTTGGAGATTTAATTTTACATGCTGTTAAAATTTTAGAAAAAAATTTAGATATAAGAGAAATTTATTCAAAAAATTTCAAATATATTTTAGTTGATGAATATCAGGATACAAACTTTATTCAAAGTAAGTGGTTAAAATTGCTCTCAGAGAAGAATAAGAATATCTGTTGTGTTGGAGACGATGATCAGTCTATTTATAGCTGGAGAGGTGCAGAAATAAAAAATTTCCTTGAGTTTGATCAAGTTTATGAAAATACAAAAGTAATTAAACTTGAGGAAAATTATCGATCTACTGAAAATATTTTATCTGTTGCATCAAATTTAATTTCAAAAAATCAAAATAGAGTTGGTAAAACTCTCAAAACTACAATGGAAGAAGGAGAGCTAGTCAAGTTAAATTGTTTTAAAAATGGAAAAGATGAAGCAATAGGTATTTCTGATGAAATTGAAAAGTTAAAAAAAAAATATACCTATAATAATATAACAATTCTTGTAAGAGCAATATTTCAAACAAGAGAATTCGAAGAAAGATTCTTAAAGATTGGTTTGCCTTATAGAATTTTGGGAGGTACAAAATTTTATGAAAGAGCTGAAGTTAAAGACTGTATAGCTTATTTGAGATTAATCTATCAAGAAAAGGATGATTTAGCTTTTGAAAGAATTGTGAATAATCCTAAACGTTCGGTTGGAGAAAGTTCTCTTAAAAGTATTCATGAATATTCTAAAAATTATAAAATTTGTTTGGAAAGTTCATCAAGGAAAATGATACAAGAAAACCTAATCAAGCCTAAAGCAAAAATTGGTTTATCTTCATTTTTAGAATTAATTTTTAAATGGAGAAATGATCTTAAGATAAAACAAATAAACCACGTGAAATTACTTCAAATAGTTCTAGATGAATCCGGTTATTCAGCAATGTTAAAAAATAAAAAAGATGTTGATAATGAAAATAGACTTGAAAATATTAAAGAACTTTTAAGTGCAATGAAAGAATTTGATAATTTAGAAAGTTTTCTAGAGCACGTCTCTTTGGCTACTTCAGTTGATCAAGAGTGGGAGGGAGAAAAAATTAATATGATGACAATGCACGCAGCAAAAGGTTTGGAGTTTGAAGTTGTTTTTTTACCAGGCTGGGAAGAGGGTCTATTTCCACACCAAAAATCTATTGAGGAAAAAGGTCAAAGTGGCCTTGAGGAAGAAAGAAGATTGGCATATGTCGGCCTGACAAGAGCTAAAAAAAAAGCAATTATTTCATTTTCTATGAATAGATTTTATCAAGGTGATTGGATTGATAGTATGGCTTCAAGATTCATTGATGAACTACCAGAAAAATATTTGGAAAAAAATTCATTTTTTGATGAAGAAAAAGAGGAATTAGAAGAATTTGAATTTAATCAAGATTTTGATAATGAAGATAACATCAAAAGTCCAGGATGGATAAGATATCAAAAACGAATTAAATGATAAAAAAAAGAATTCAAAAATTAATTAATAGATTCGATGAATATAAAATTGACGGCTATGTAATTCCTAAAAATGATGAGTTTTTTTCTGAATATTCAAGGAATGATAGATTAAAAACGATATCAAATTTTACTGGTTCAGCAGGTTATTCTGTTATTTTAAAAGATAAATATTATCTATTTGTTGATGGAAGATATACAATTCAAGCTGGAAAAGAGTCAGGTAAACTTTTCAAAATAGTAAGTTACGATAAAATTATAAATTGCAATTTATTTAAAAATCTTACTTTAGGAGTAGATCCAAAAATATTTTCCTCTCAGCAGATTAAGAGATATTTTAGTAAACATAACAAAATTAAGACTATTAAAGAGAATCTAATTGATCAAATATATAAAAAAAAATCTGTTTCTCACAAACCGTTTTTTTCAATTGAGAATAATATAGTTGGAGAATGCTATAAAGAAAAACTATTAAAAATTAAAAAATACCTTAACAAAAATAATTCAGATTTTTTGTTTATAACTGCTCCTGAAAACGTTGCATGGCTATTAAACATTAGAGGTTTTGATAACCCTAATAGTCCAATTCCAAACTGCTATTTATTAATAGATAAAAAGAATAATCTTTATTTAATTTGTGAAAAAAAGAAAGCAAAAAAGATAATCATTGAAAAAAAAATTATCAAAAAACAGGTTATAGAATTTAGTAATTTTGAAAAACTTATTCAAAATCTCAAGGGAGACAAAATGATCATTGATTATAAAACTTGCTCGTTATTCTTTGAAAATATTTTAAAGAAAAGGTTTAAAATTTTAAAAAAAGAGGATCCTATTTATTTATTAAAATCAATTAAAAATAATGAAGAGATAAGAAATATGATTTCTAGCCATATAGTTGATGGTGCTGCACTAACTAAATTCCTTTATTGGATTAAAATAAAAAATAAGAAAAAAATTACTGAATATGAAGCTCAAAAAAAATTAGAATATTTTAGAAAAAAAAATAAAAAATATTTATATCCAAGTTTCAATACTATTGCTGGGGCTGGGGCTAATGGAGCTATTGTTCATTATAGAGCAACAAAAAATAATTCTAAAAATATAAAAAAAAGTGACATTTTTTTGTGTGACTCTGGTGGGCAATATGAATATGGAACTACTGATGTTACTAGGACAATTTGTTTTTCAAAACCAAAAAAAAGAATAAAGAATATTTTTACCAGAGTTTTAAAAGGGCATATTGCAGTTTTTCAGTCTGATCTGACTAAATATAAAACTGGTAAAGATATTGACATACGAGCAAGAAAATTTTTAAAAAAAATTAACTTAGATTATGCTCATGGAACAGGGCATGGAGTTGGTTTTTTTCTAAATGTTCATGAAGGACCACAATCAATCTCTAAATTCAATAAAATTAGAATTCAAGAAGGCATGATTTTAAGTAATGAACCAGGCTTTTATAAAAAAAATGATTTTGGAATAAGAATTGAAAATTTAGTTTATGTAAAAAAAATTCAAAATAAGCTTTTTTTTGAAAATCTAACCTTAGCTCCAATTGATAAAGATTTAATTGATCATAACCAATTAACTAAAGATGAAAAAGATTACTTATTTATGTATAATTTAGAGGTCTATTCTAAACTAAATAATTACCTCAATATTAATGAAAAAAGGTGGCTAGCCAGTTTTATTTATTAATCTAAGCCATTCAGATTGGTTTATGATTTTTATATTTAACTCTTTGGCAGCTTCAATTTTTCTATTTGTAGGTTTTTCACCTATAATTAAATAATCAAGTTTTTTTGATACATTACTAATTATTGAACCTGAATTTTTTTCTATTAAAGATTTAGCCTCAGCTCTACTTATACCGTTTAGTTTACCAGTTAACATAAATGTTTTATTACTTAAAACTCCTCCCTTTTTATTTTCTGTAGCCCTTTTAATATTTAAAATTTTTTGAAGATTATTTATTATATTTAAATTGGTTTTATTTTTATAAAAATTTTTAATAGAATTAATTTGTGTTTCTCCTATTCCATCAATATTTAGTAAATCATCAAATTTATTGTCTTTGGAAAGATTAACAAAACTTTCTGGTGACTTTAGTGTTTTAGCTATCAATTTTGCATTCTCAAAACCTATGTGTCTAATTCCAAGTGAATAAATAAATCTTTCAAATGAAATATTTTTTTTTTCATCTATTGCATATTTTAAGTTTAAAACTGATTGTTTTCCCCAGCCATCTAAAGTCTTTATTTTTTCAAAATTAAGATTGAATATATCTTGTGGTAATCTTACAAGTTTTAATTTCCAAAAATTTTCAACAATTTTTTTTCCAAAACCATCGATATTAAATGCTTCTTTTGATACAAAATGTTTGATTTTTTCTATTGCAATTTTTTCACACTCATAACCTTCACTAGAACATCTTCTAACTGCATCTTTTCTTTTTGTAATAGTGTTATAGTCTTTTATTGTTTTTGCTCCACAAGAGGGACATTCTTTAGGGAAATGATATTTTTTAGAGTCTTTAATTCTTTTTTTTAAATCTACTTTGACAATATGAGGTATGACATCACCAGCTCTTTCTACAATAACAGTATCATTTATTCTAATATCTTTTCTTATTATTTCATCCTCGTTATGAAGTGTTGCATTTGAAACAACTACCCCACCAATATTTATTGGGTTTATTTTTGCTACAGGAGTTAACGCACCTGTTCTTCCTACCTGAATATCTATGTTAAGTATTTTGGAAACACCCTTATTAGCAGAAAATTTATGTGCTATAGCCCATCGAGGAGAGTTTGCTACATTTCCTAAACGTTTTTGTAAATTAAAATCATTAATTTTGTAAACAATCCCATCAATATCAAAATCAATTTCATTCCTTTTTTTCTCAATTTCATAATAATTATTCATTAAATTTTGAATACCTATTATAGTTTTATTGAATGGATTTGTTTCAAATCCCCATTCTGTTAACTTTTGTAAATATTCATTTTGTTTTTGAACTTTCATTTCTTTTTCATAACCAAATGTATAAGCTATAAATTTAAGGGGAATTTTCTTTGTATCAATAGGATTTTTTTGTCTGAGAGACCCTGATGCAGCATTTCTAGGATTGGCAAACTTATCTTTTATTTTTTCAAAATCTTTGTTACCAATAAAAACTTCACCTCTTACATCAATGTCAGTTGGAAAATCTTTAATTAAAATTTCTTTTGGTATGTCATCTATTGTTTCTAAATTTTGAGTGATATCTTCTCCTTCTTTCCCATCACCTCTAGAAAGACCCATTACAAATTTTCCTTTTTTATATGTTAATGATGCTGAAATTCCATCTATCTTTGGTTCTGCACTATATTCTATTTTAAAGGAACTATCCTTATCCAAAAAATTAATTATCTTTTTTTCAAAATTAATTAAATCCTCCTCAGAAAATGCATTTGAAAGGGAAAGCATAGGAACCTTATGGAAAACTTTTTTAAAAGTTTTAGAGGGCCTGTAACCAACTTTTTTAGATGGAGATTCTTCACTTTTTAAAAAATCATACTTTTTTTCTAATAAAAAAATCTCAGATTTAATTTGATCATATTCTTGATCTTCAACAATAGGTCTACTCAATTCATAATAATATTTATCGAGTTTAATTAAATTTTTGATTTTTTTTTGGTACTCTTTCTTAATTTTTATTTTATCCATCTCAATTGATAAGAGATTTAAATTTTTTTAGAAATTTATTGCTCTTTTTTTTATAAGTTTTAAATCTCTCTTTTTTTTTTATCTCATAATTTTTATTAAATAAACTATAAGAGTTTTCGTACCATTTTGATGATTTATAATTATACCCTAATAATTGAGCATATTTTTCAGCTTCATCAATTAAACCAAGTGTATAATGTACTTCAACCAATCTGTGTAATGCTTCCTCTGCATAAATAGTTGTGTCATATTCATCAGTAATTTTTCTAAATCTATTTATAGCTGGTATCCATTTTTTTTTGTCAAAATAGTATCTAGCTATATACATTTCCTTTGCAGCTAGAATATCGTTTATTAAGTCTATTTTAAATTCTGCGTCCATAGCATATTCAGTATCGGGGTAATTTTTTATGAGTATTTGAAAATTTTTTTTTGCTTTAGTTATTGCTTGTAAATCTTTTTTTTCATCCACAATTTGTTCATAATAACAAACTGAAAGTAAATAATAAGCATAAACTAAATCTTTATGTAAAGGATAAACTTTTATGAACCTCTCCAATTCTGCAATTGAGTCTCCATAATAATCTTGAATATAATATGCGTATGCAGCCATTAAGGCAGCTTTGGGTGCCCATTTGCCCTGTGGAAATAATATTTCAGCTTCATTAAATTTTTTTGCTGCATATAGGACATCACCATCATCTAACGCTTCTAATCCACCCTGATAGGCTTCTAGTACTTGAAGATCAAGACTTTTTTCTTTGATTGTAGATTGTTGAATATTTTCTTTTGAACAAGAATTATTCAGAACAAGCACTATTAAGAATAAAAAAATTTTAAGTTTAATCATATTTGTTTTATATAGATTTAACTTACAATTTAAAAGATCTATAAAGACTATGCAATTGATCTTAATAAACTTTTATTTATGATAGTATGAGGAAGGTTTCTTTCTTGAATCTCAATGATTGAAAAATTTTCTTTGTTTTGGAATACCTTTTTTAATAATTGATTAGTTAAATAATGGCCACCCTGAGAGCAATTTATACTAGCTACAATTCTATAACCACTGGTGTAAAGATCACCAATACAATCAAGTATTTTATGATTAACAAATTCTTTAGAGTTTCTAAGTTTTTCTTTGTTTAATATTTCAGAACCTTTTACTACTACTGCATTATCTAGGCTTCCACCTTTTGCCAGTCCATTTTTTTTAATTTTTTCTATATCTTCATATAAACAAAAAGTTCTAGAGTTGAAAATGTCATTCAAATCATCCTCATAAACATTAACTTTGTTTTTTTGATTTCCTATTAAAGCGTTATCATATTTTAATTGAAAATTAATATCTAAACTTAACTTAGAGGGTTCGATGGATATTGATCTCTCACCCTCACTGAATGATATTTTTTTTTTAATTTTAATAATCTTAATTGGGACTTCACTTTGTTTTAATCCACTATTGACTAACTTTTCAATAAATTCTTTTGCAGAGCCATCTAAAATGGGAACTTCTTCATTATCAATTTCAATTAAAGCATTGTCTATCCCCAATCCAAATAATGCACCCATCAAATGTTCTATCGTAGAAACTCTAACACCAAAATCATTAGATATTGTGGTATTGAGTGAGGTGTTAGTAACGTTAGCAAAACTTGGAAATATTAAATTATTATCTTTTAAATCAACTCTTTTAAATATAATTCCAGTGTTAGGACCTGAAGGATTGATGGAAATATTAACAATTTGGCCACTATGAAGACCTATTCCTGTAAATTTTACAGGGTCGTTAATTGTTTTTTGGTTTAATAAACTCACAACATACTTTTAAGACTGAAGATCAGAAAACTGAAAACAACAAATATTACTGTAAAATACAGGTTAACTAAAAAGATCAAAAAATTTTTCAAAAAAACCCTTACTTTTTAGGGTTTTATTGACCAAAGATATCTCATTATTGTTAAAACCTGAAATTATTCTGCTTGCAGTTGTATAAATATTTGGATTTTGTTGATCTTGGAATTGTTCAATATACTCAGCATTTAATATTTGATTGACCAAAATGTGATATCTTTTCAGAATTGACTCATAATGTTCAATTAAATTTTTGGATAAACATATAAATTTAATGTCTAAAGAAAAGTTATTACACTTTAAATTTTCAGGTAAAAAAGAATAGTCTTTACCATCAATTTGATAATTTTCTATCAACATGTGAATGATTTTTTTATCCTTAAAACTAAATTGACATAAATTTTTTAAAACATTTAATGGATTAATTAAGTTTTCTTGGGATATAGAATTACCATTATGATCTTTTTTGATTGAAATTTCGATTGGAAGAAATTCTTTATCATCCAAAATAATATATACATCTTTTACAAAATTTTTTAAAATTTTTTCTATTTTAAGGATATTTTTTGCAAGAAAATTATCTAACTTTTTTAAGTTAGAATCTTCATTGTGATCATCCAATAGTTTTTCTTCTTTGAAAAGAATTTTAAATGTTTTTTTTTCAATAACGCAAATAACTAATTTTTTACTATCTATAAATAGATATGTCTCAAATTTTAGTTCCTCATTCATAAGTAATTACCTGATTTTGAGGTCGAACATCAATAGATTTAATATTATCAAATTGTTTTTCATTTAATAAATTTAGAGATAATTCTAGAGACTTTTCTATATTTTCAATTGGTAATTTAATTAAGACTCCTGAAGATATTTCTATATCCCATCTACCAGAAGGGAAAAAAAATAAATTTTCAATATCTTTGTAATCTAACTTTGAATTATCAATTATTCTTTTTAAAGATAAGAATTTATCAATATTTGGGTCACCAAAAATATATGGCAAATTTTTTAATTTACCTTCTGCCTCAATTAATTTTCCATTTGATCCAACATAAAAGCTTTTTCCTCTTTTGCTTAAATGTGCCAATAACTTAGTTTCAGTTATCTTAATTTCTAAGGAGGAAGGATATATTTTAGAAATTACATATTCCTCAATCAAATTATTTGAATTTAACAATTCTGTAACTTTTAGTTTATCTAGATGAAATAATGTACCCGTTTTAAATAAATCTAAACTTTTTTGAAATTCTTTATTTTCAATTGCTAACCCTTCAATTTTAATTTTTTCAATATTTGGAAATTTTAATTGAGCTAAATTCTTATTATTCAATGATCCAAAAATTATAAATAAAAAAAAATATACTAAAATTTTTTTACTTATTTGTTGAGGCATCTTTTAAAATTAATCTTATGAGCTTAATAAAACTTATACCATGAAATGCAGCTATTTCAGGAACTAAAGATAGACTAGTCATTCCTGGCTGAGTATTTATTTCAAGAAGATAAAATCTACCTTTGTAAAATTTAAAATCAGAGCGAGTTACACCTCTACATCCCATTAATTTGTGAGCTTTAAGAGCTAAGTCCATAAGTTTATCAAAATCTTTTTTACTTAATTCTACTGGAATAATATGTTTTGTTTTTGCTTTTGAGTTATATTTAGCCTGATAATCATAAAACTTTCTTTTTGGTTGTAATTCAATTGCCCCAAGTTTTTTCTTACCAATTATTGCTGCCTGAATTTCACGCCCTGGTATAAATTGCTCTATCATTATTTTTTTATAACTTTTCAGTAATTTAATTTTTTTTAAAATATTATTTTTTGAACAAATAAATACATTTACACTTGACCCCTCATTAATTGGTTTAATTACTACAGGAAATTTTAATTTTTGATTAATCGATTTAATTAAATCTTTATTAGATTTATCAAAACAATATGAAAAGTATTTAGGAGTTAATATTCTATTTTTAATAAATATTTTTTTGGATAATACCTTGTCCATAGCTAAAGATGATGAAATTATACCTGAGTGCGTGTATGGAATTCCTGTAGTTTCTAAAATAGTTTGAATATATCCATCTTCTCCAAACTGACCATGCAAGGCATTAAAAATAATATTTGGCTTAAATAATTTAATTACATCAAATAATCGGTAATCTGGTTCTGAAATTTTAATATTATAATCATTTTTAGTTAGCTCTTTTGCAACCTGCTTACCAGTATCGAGACTGATTATCCTTTCTTTAGATATTCCACCAGAGATTACTAATATTCTTTTTTTCAAGTTATTCCAAAATTTTAATTTCTTTTTCTAAACTAATTCCAGTTTTTTCTAAAACACTTTTAGCAACAAAATCTATTAACTTTTTCATATCTTCAAATTTTGCATCTCCTTTATTTACAAAAAAATTACAATGTTTTTTAGAAATACATGCATCACCAAAACTTTTATCTAAAGGGACTGACTCTTTAATAAGTTCCCAGACTTTTTTTTGAGTTTGTGATGTTGGGTTTTTAAAAGTACTACCGCTAGTTTTTATTTTTGTTGGTTGGTTTTTTTCTTTTTCTAATTTTAATTTATCAGTATTTTCTTTAATTTTTGCATAATCATCTTTGACACCTTTAAAAGAAGCACTTAAAAAAATTAAGTCATCAGATAAGTTACTTTTTCTGTATTCAAACTTAATATCTTTGGATGGTATTGAAATTACTTTTCCAGATTTATCAATTGCTTGAATTGATAACAATATATCCTTGAATTCTTTTCCAAAACAACCAGCGTTCATCCTTATTCCTCCACCAATTGTTCCAGGAATACAAGATAAAAATTCAAAACCAGTCAGGTCATTTTTCATTGCAAAATCTGAAAGAGATTTATCTAAAACTGCACTTCCAGCTATTAATGTATTTTCACCTAATAGAGAAATATTATTAAAGTTTTTGCTTAATTTTATTACTACCCCATCAAACAATTCATCTTTTATTAATGTATTTGAGCCTGCACCAAGTATAAAAATTTTTTCTTTATTATTTAATTTTTTTAAAAAATTTACTAACTCTTTTAAATTATCTGCTTTATAAAAAACCTTTGATTTTCCTCCAATATTAAACCAATTTTTTTTTTTAAGGTCATGTTCGTATCTTACATTAGCACCAAATTCTTTTAATATATTTTTTAATTCAGAAATTTGCATTACATTAACTCCGGTAGTTTTCTCATCCAATTAGAAATAGACCCGGCACCCATTCCAATTACAATTTTTTTACCATAAATATTTTTTTTTAAAAATTTTGCTAATTGTATATTATTTTTAACTAAAAAAAGTTTAACTTTAGAATTTTTAATTAGCTGTTTTGCAAAATTTAAATAGTTAAATCCTAATTTTATTTTCTCTCCAGCAGCATAAATAGGACATAAAATAACTGTATCAGCATCCTTAAAAGCAAAAGAAAATTCATTCTTTAAATCTTTTAATCTTGAAATTCTATGTGGTTGGAATACACAAATTTTATCATATTCCTCATAAACTTTATTAACTCCTTCTAATACAACTTTAATCTCAGTTGGATGATGGGCATAATCATCAAAAAAATCTACTCCGTTATAAGTAAAAATTTTATTAAATCTTCTTTGTACTCCCTTAAATTTTAGTAATCCCCTTTTTATGTCAGAAACTGATATTCCGACAGTAATAGCAACAGCTGCCGCTGCAACAGAATTTCTGATATTATGAATTCCTAGTAAAGGAATTCTAATTTTTTTAATTATAATTTTTTTTTTATTTGGAAGATTTACTTGTAAATCAAACTCTGAAAATTTCATATTTCGCTTAATATTTTTAATCAAAAAATTTGATTTTGAATTCACACCATAAGTATAAAAATTTTTACCTTTTAATCTTTTAACAAGTTCATTGTTAATTTTATCATCAAGGCAAATAAACGATTTTCCAAATGAAGGTACCTTTTCAATAAATTCTATAAAATATTTTTTTAAGTCTTCCATAGATTTATAAAAATCCATATGTTCCCTATCTATATTTGTAATGATTGAATAAGTGGGTGGAATATGTATGAAACTTCCATCAGACTCATCTGCTTCTAGAATTGACCAATCACTTTTACCCAGTTTTGCAGTATTATTAATTGAATTTATTACACCTCCGTTAATAATAGTTGGATCTATTTTTGTTGTTTGAAAAATTGATGTAATTAATGACGTAGTAGTCGTTTTTCCATGTGAGCCAACTACAACTATGTTTTTCATTAAGGATACAATATGTGCCAACATTTTACCCCTTTTAATTATTGGTAAATTTTTTCTTTTTGCTTCAATAATTTCTGGATTATTTTTTTTTATAGCTGAGGATACTACAACTATAGTTGCATCCTTAAGATTTTGTTTTTTCTGCCCTATAAAAATTTTAATTTTTTCTTTTTTAAGTCTTTCAATATTTTTATTTAAACTTAAGTCACTTCCTTGAACTTTAAAACCCTTGCCTTTCATAATCAAAGAAAGACCACTCATCCCTATTCCACCAATGCCAACAAAGTGAATAATTTCGGTTTTTGCTATTTCAATTTTCATCTATAATTTCTAATATTTTTTGATTAACATTAATCCAAGTGTTTTGATAATTTAATTTCTTCAAATTTTCCTTTTTTTTTAAGTATTCAATTTTATCAATTAAGATCTCATTCAAAAGATGCTCAATCTTTTTCTCAAAATTAGTTTGTTCAATTACCCAACAACAGTCATTTTCTTTATAAAAATTAGCATTTTCTAGTTGGTGATTGTCTTTTGAGGTTGGTAATGGGATGGCTATAAAAGGAATATTAATTACTGATAACTCTGCTAAAGTTGATGCGCCCGATCTAGTTATACAAAGATCCGTATCTTTAATAATATTTTCAAAGTTATTTTCAAAATTAAAAATTTTATTTTCAATGTCATTTTTTAAATAAAAATTCCTCAAGTAAGAAATGTTTTCTTTATTAGTCTGCTGAATAATCCGAATTGGTTTTTTTTTTGATATATTAACAATTGAATTCTTAAGATTCATATCAAAAATACTGGCACTTTGACTTCCACCTATAATTAATATTGTAAATTTATCCTTAACTCTACCTGATGATTTAAGTTTATAAATATTCTCTCTTACTAAAGGATTTATTATTACCATCTTATTTAATAGATTTTCGGGAAAATTTATAATTTTTTTATTATAGCAAAAAATTTTTTTACAAGAACTTAAAAAATATTTATTTGAACGTCCTAATACTTGATTGGGTTCTAATAAAAAAATTTCTAATTTAAGTATTTTTCCTGCTAAAATTAGTGGTAAAGACATATATCCACCGGTAGAAAAAATTTTTTCTACTTTTTTGTTTTTTAATAAAAATAATGATTTTAAGGTTAAGATAATTATCTTAATCATATTGAAGGGTAAAAGAAGAATATTATCTAATCTTGGAGTGTTAATAATTTTGCATTTATAAAATTCGTCATCTAAATATTTTAATCCCCTTTTATCAGTTGTTATAATTACATTTGCTTCTTTTGATAAATGTTCATAAAGAATTAAAGCTGGTATGACATGACCTCCAGAACCCCCAGTAGTAATTAAGAAACTTTTTTTCATTTTAATTAATTTTTCTTTTTGTCAAATTTAAGATTATACCTGATAAAATTGAGATACTTATAATAGAGGAACCACCGTAACTAATAAAAGGTAGAGTCATACCAGTCGTTGGAAATATTCTTATATTAACTCCAATATGTATCATCGCTTGCATCAAAATGAGGCTTATACAACCTACTAAAATTAATTTTATTTTTTCCTCATTTTCAAAATAAACTTTTTTAAATACTGAATAGATAAATATTAAAAACAATACTAAAATTAGTATTATAGCAATAACACCAAACTCTTCAGAGATAACAGAAATAATGTAGTCAGTGTGAGCTTCAGGTACTCTATTTTTTAATGTTCCTTCTCCAATTCCTTTTCCAAAAAAACCCCCACTGGTAATTGAGTCTATGGCTTTATCAGATTGGAAATTATGTGTTCCTGTCTCAGAGTTAAAGAAAGATACCAGTCTATTTTTAATGTATTCAAACTTTGGGACAAAAAAAACTAAATATGAAAATACAAATATTAAAAGTAAAAATAAAATAAATAAAAAAACAATACTTATACCTGAGGTAAAAATTAAAATTGACCAGCTGAAAAAAACTAAAAGAGTCTGTCCTATGTCAGGCTGAACAGCAAGTAATAGCGCTATTAACAATGTGATTAAAAAAGTAAAAAAGTATTTTAAGTAAATATTAGAATATTTTTCACTACTTAAAATTAAACTTAAAAAAATTATCAAAAAAGGCTTTACAAGTTCAATTGGTTGAAATCTAGGTAAAAAATATAAATCAATCCATCTTTTAGATCCCTTTACTTCAATACCTATAACTGGGACTAAAATCAGTGAAATTAATGAGATGATAAAAATTATACTAGAAAATTTTAAAAGTTTTTCTTGTTTAATTGAAGAAAGAAAAAAAATTGTGATGATACCCAATAAAATAAAAATTGAATGTTTAAAAAAAAATGAATAGTCATTAGTATTTAGTTTATCCGATACTACCAATGAGGTAGACGCTAATGAGAAAAACAATCCAATAAAAAATAATAAAAGAATTAAAGAAAATATGAATTTATCAATATTTTTCCACCAATCATAATATAGATTGTATAAAAAATTTTTATTTTCCATTGAAATATTTTTTAACTAATTGATTAAAATAGAGCCCTCTGTCCTCAAAATTTTTAAAACTATCAAATGAAGCTGCACAAGGGCTAAATAGTATTATACTATGAGCTAGTTTTTCCTTCTTAACTAAATGTGAAATACTTTTTAGCGCATCTTTTAATTCACTAAAGTTTTTTGATTTTAATTTATTTTTAAGTTGTTTATTAAAAAAATTCTTGTTTTTTCCATATATGAATGCTCTTACATTATTCAATTCTTTTTTTTTTAAATTAAATTTATCACCTTTTTTATTAATTCCACCTAATAACCATAAAATATTAGAATTTGCTTTCAAAATACTAAGAGTAGAAGAAAAACTAGTTGATTTTGAGTCATTAATAATTGTCAAACCATTTTTTTTTAAAATAGTTTGTTGACGATATTTCAAACCCTTAAAATTTTGAATTGTTTTTAAAAACAAATTATTTTTAAGCTTTAATGTTTTAGCTATTTCAATCACAAACGATAGATTTTCTTTATTTGCATCACTGAAAAAATAATTATTTTTAATTTTTTTAAAAAAATGATTATTGTGATTTGTATCAACTTTAGTAATTTTACTATTAAATTTATTCAATCTCAGATTTTTATTAATTAACTCATCATTTTTTTTTACAAAAGCAAAACTTTTTTTATCTTGAAATTTAAGAAGTTTGAATTTTGCATCTACATAACTTTTTAAATTTTTATGTCTTTCAAGATGATCTGGGCTTATATTCAAAATAATTGCATATTTTGAGGAAAATATTTTGCTATAATCTAACTGATAAGACGATGCCTCAATTACAAAAATTGTTTCTTTTTTTATTTTTCTTTCATTTAGTATCGGGTTACCAATGTTCCCAACAAGTCTCACATCTTTTTTTTGATCCAATAAAACGTCATGTAAAATTTTAGCTGTTGTTGATTTTCCATTCGTTCCTGTAACGGTGATACTCTTATTATTAAAAAATGAGTAAAACACATCTAAATCTGTAAAAATTTTTGAATTATTTTTTTTTAAAAATTTTGATAATTTACAATTAGAAATATTAATACCAGGACTGATAATGATTATATCTACTTTTATTTTTGTTAATTCATTTAGATTAATAAATTTTTGATTGAATGATTTGTTTATTTTTAAATCATCATCAAATAAATATATTTGAGCTAAGTCCTTTAAAAAATTAAAAGATGAAATTCCACTTTTACCAAGGCCATAAATTAATATTTTTTTTTCTAAAAAAATATTTTGAGCTATTTTCATTATCTTAATTTTAGTGTAGCTAAGCCTACCATTGCCAAAATTATAGAAATAATCCAAAATCTAATTACAACAGTTGACTCTGGCCAACCTTTCTTTTCAAAGTGATGGTGTATTGGAGCCATTTTAAAAATTCTTTTACCAGTAAGTTTAAATGAAATTACTTGAACCATTACTGAAACTGCTTCTAAGACAAAAAGACCTCCAGTAATTGCTAAAACAATTTCATGTTTGGTAATTATTCCCACTGCACCTAAGGATCCTCCAAGGGATAATGAGCCAGTATCACCCATAAAAATTTTGGCAGGTGGAGCATTGAACCACAAAAAACCTAAACAGGAACCTATTATCGCTCCACAAAAAATTGAAATTTCACCTGTTCCTTCAATATAGGGAATATTTAGATAGTCTGAAAATACTATGTTACCAGTTACGTAACTAATAAAAGCAAAACAAGCTGCAACTAGTATTACTGGTACTGTGGCTAGACCATCCAAACCATCAGTAAGATTAACAGCGTTTGATGATCCAATAATTACAAATACTGAAAAAGGAACAAAGAACCATCCAAGGTTTACGATTAAATCTTTAAAAAATGGAAAATATAAATTCTTAACATCTTGATAGTCCACAAATTGTAAATAAAAAATAACTCCTATAATTGCTAATATTATTTGTAAAACAATTTTTAATTTCGATGAGATGCCTGAAGAGTTTGTAAATTTAATCTTTTTGTAATCATCATAGGCACCTAATAATCCAAAAGAGATTGCAATATATATACAAAATAAAATATTAATATTAGATAAATCTGCCCAACATAAAACTGATACAAGTAATCCAAATAAAATGATTACCCCACCCATTGTTGGAGTACCAATTTTTTTTATAATATGATCTTCTGGTCCATCATCACGGATTGGGTTATAAATTTTTTGATTAGAAAAAAATTTTATAAATGGACCTCCAATTATTAAAACTATTAACAAAGATGTAAAAACTGACAAGCCAGTTCGAAATGTTAAATACTTAAAAACATTTAAAAATCCAAATGTATCTACAAAATTTAATAAAAATTGGTAAAGCATTAATTTAACCCCTTTAAATCTTTCACTATTCTATTGAAACCTGTCGCATTTGAGGCTTTGATCATCAAATAATCATTATTATTTAAGTCATCTCTTATCAAATTAATAATTTGTGATTTATTTTGCAAAATTCTACCTTTTTTTGATTTTGTAAGTTGATTAAATATAGATGTCACCTTGCTTCCTTTAACAAAAACTTTGTCTACCTTAGTTTGATTAATAATAGGTATAATAGATTGATGAAGTTTTGTTGAGTGATTTCCAAGTTCCAACATATCACCGAGCAAAAGGTATTTTTTTGATTTTTTTGAATTAATTTTATCATAATTAAGTATTGCAGATTTTAATGATAATGGATTTGAATTGTAACTTTCATCAATTAAATTAATATTTTTGCCATCAACTTTAATTTTAGAAAAGTCTCCTCTTCCATTAGGTACTTCAAAATTTAAAAAAATGTTTCTATTCAATTCAAAGGTATTTATATAAATATTTATAACAGCTATTGCAGCTAAAATATTATATACATTATTTTGAAAATCATTTGAAATTAAAAAATATTTTTTTAAATTATTTATCTTAATATAAATTTCAAAATTACCATTTTTTTTCACACAATTTAATAATTTAACATCAGATAAAGGATTCTTAATACCAAAAGAAATTATTTTAAGATTATTTTTAAAAGCTATTTTTTTATGTAACTTAAAAAAGTTGTCATCTGCATTTAAAACAACAAAACCACCAGATTTAGTATTATTAATAATTTCAGATTTGGCTAAAGCAATTTGATTTATATTTTTAAAATTTTTTGCATGTGCATAGTTTACGTTAGTTATAACGCTAACATCTGGTTGTATGATTTTTGTGAGATAATCAATTTCTCCTTTTTTATCCATTCCAACTTCTAAAACACCAAAATTATCTTTATTGGTTAAATTAAAAAGACTTAAAGGAACTCCATATTTATTATTATATGATTTAGGAGAGATACTTACTTTTGAAATTTTTTTCAATGTGTTGCCCAATAATTCTTTCAATGTAGTTTTGCCACAACTCCCTGTTATAGCAATTACTTTAGTATCTATGTTTTTTCTAAAAATTTTAGAGATATCTGTCAAAAATTTTAGAGAATCTTTTACTCTAATTTGTTTAGATTTATTCAAACTATTTTGAAAACGATTTACAATAGCTAACGACGCCTTATTTTTAAATGATTGTTTTACAAATTTATTTCCATCATTTTTTTTGCCTTTTATTGCAAAAAAAATATCATCTTTTTTCACTTCGTTTGAATTAATTTTTGCTTGCTTAATGGATAATGATGAAGAAACCTTTTTATTACCTGAAATCTCTTTTATTATATTTAACTTTAAATTATCAGATAAATTTAAGTTTTTAATTTTTATTGCTTTAAGAATAATTTTTTTATCTGAAAAGTAAATTTTTCGCTTACCTATATCCTGAGTTTTTTCGTGCCCCTTACCAGCAACTAATAAAATTTCTCCAGTATTCAAATTTTTTGTTGCTTCAAATATTGCTTTCGCTCTATTAGAAATCTCAATGATTTTTTTTCTCTTAATTCCTTTTTTAATTTCTCTTCTAATTTTATCTGGGTTCTCAAATCTAGGATTATCATCAGTAAGATAAATTTTATCTGAGAAATCAGATGCAATTTTACCCATTTTTGATCTTTTATTTTGATCTCTGTCTCCACCACAACCAAATAATAAACAAAGCTTTTTATCTGGAAATTGTTCTCTAAGGTTTAAAAGGCAAGTTTTTAGGGCCTCGGGAGTGTGTGCATAATCAAGAATTATTTTTGATTTATTTTTAATTTTACCAATATTTTCAAATCTACCCTCTACTGGTTTAATTTTTTCAATAACATTCAAAATCTTTTTTAAATTAATAATTTTTTGAGCAGCAAATATTGCCATTAATATATTCTTTAATTGAATTTTCCCTATCAAGTTAAGATTTATCTCTTTAATGGAGTTGTTATATTTGATCTTAAGTAATTGAATTTCACCCTTAAAACTATGAGACAAAATTCTGAAATCATTTTTTTTATCATTCAATGTAATTATCTTTAATCCTTTTTTTTTTGCAATTTTATTGATTGTTTTAAATTCTGGTATTTCATCATCTGTTATTATATTCCCTTTTTTATTGATAAGATTTCTAAATAGGTAAAGTTTTGCATTAAGATAATCATTTAAATTTTTGTGATAATCTAAATGGTCCTGAGATAAATTTGTAAATATTCCAGAATTAAACTTTAAACCATCAAGCCTATTCTGTTTTAAGCCATGACTTGAAGCCTCCATAATAACATTGTCTATTCTTTGATGTTTTAGTTTTTTTAATATCTCGCCTAATTGAATTGGATCGATTGTAGTATTAGATAAATCTAAATTTAAACTATTGGACTTAACCCCCAAAGTTCCGATTGAGGCAACTCTTTTATTATTAAATTTTAAAATTTGATAATAAAAATCTGCAATAGATGATTTCCCATTTGTTCCTGTAACGGCAATTAAATTTTTTGGTATTCTATTGAAAATTTTAAATGAAACTTCAGACAATAATTTTCTAATATTTTTTGTATGAATAAACAAAATCCCATTTTGAAATTCTTTAACTTTTTTTTCAGTAATAATAATTTTTGAGCCTTTTTTAATCGCAATCGAGATAAAATTGTTTCCGTCAATTTTATTGCCTTTGATAGCAAAAAAAATATTATTTTTTTTTATCTTAGAACTATTAAAGGATATTCCTGAAAAAAAGATATTTCCAAATTTTTTATTAATATTAGGGATATAGTCTTTCAGTAACATTTTTAATTAATTTCACTGTATTTTGTGGCTAAAATAGGCCCAATTTTTTCAACTATTTGACCTGTTGTTTCCACTGTGGTCCATCCGGCAGTATTAAATGGTGTCCCTTTATATTTTATATTAGACCCATCTCTATAATGATAAACATAATCTTGATTGGTCTTTGGCTCGTCTAGCATGACTGCTAAAACAAATTTTGGACTAGATGTGGGAAATACCGAAATAAAAGAATTTATCTTTTTTTTAGAATAACCCCCCGTTGTACTTTTTTGTGCTGTTCCTGTTTTTCCACCAATTTCATATCCATTAACGTTAGCTAAAGAAGCTGTCCCTTCTTTAGTGTTAACAATTTTTCTTAAAATAGGTAAAATTTTTTCTGATACTTCTTGGTCTAAAATTTTTTCTTTCTTCTCTTTTTGAGATTTTTTAATAATAGTAGGACTTATTTGATGCCCTCCATTGACAATAATCGCATAGGCTTTTGCTAGCTGTAACAAAGTTGTAGTAATTCCATGCCCAAAAGAAGCAGTAGCCAGAGGACATTTGCCCCAATTGAATTTAATTGGTTTTCCAACTTCCTCAATATCAAAGTTTATCTTTTCCAAGATGCCAATTTTGGATAGAAATAATCTGAACTTTTCCTCACCAATTTGCTGACCAATTCTAACTGAACCTATATTTCCTGATCTAATAAGAATTTGTTCTGCAGTCAAATCAGATGGTATTTTATCGTCATACTCTCTAATAGGAAATCCTGCACAAGTTAATGATTTTGGTAAATCATTATATTCTGTTTCAGGTTCAATAATTTTTTCATCCAAGGCTGCAGCTAAAGTGAAGGTTTTGAAAACAGATCCAAATTCATAAACTCCTTTAGTTGCTCTATTAATTAAATTTATATCAGAAATAGTTTCTCTTTTATTTGGATCAAAATCTGGCAAAGACACTAAAGATAAAATTTCACCGTTATTAACATCCATTAAAATTGCAGCACTACCTTTAGTTTTAAAAATCTGATTATATTTTAAAAGCTCATTTCTAATTAAAAATTGTATGTCTTTATCAACTGTTAGTTTTATTGGTTCTTGAAGATTTTTTAGTTCGTTATCTAATGATTTTTCAAGACCTGATATGCCGTTATTATCATTATCAATTTGACCAATAATATGACTAAATAAATTTTTTTCAGGATAAATTCTAGTCAACTTTTCTTCAGGCTGAATAGACTTATCGCCTAATTTCATTATTTTTTCATAGTTTTCATCAGAAATCATTTTTTCAAGATAGAAAAATTTTTTGTTTATCAAGTTAGACTCAATTTTTTTGTAATCTTTATTGGGAAAAATATACTTTAAATTTATTATTAGTTTTTTTTTATCAATAACTTTTTGTGTGCTTATGCCTATATCAACAGAACTTACAGTCTTACTTAAAAATTTTCCGTTTCTATCAAGAATATCTACCCTGTAAAGATTATTCATTGGATTATTTATATTTTCATTTACTTCATTTTTTGATTTTCTGGATCCCAAATGAATTAGATGAATTGAGTAAATTATAAAAATAATAAAAAAAATAAAAAAAATAAATGATATCCTATTAAAAGATAAATCCAAATTTGACTTACTTTTTTTATATGAAAAATCATCTTGATGATCCTCTAAAATGATTTTGGAATTTCTATTATTCATTACCTAATATTAGATTATTTATTTGAAGCTTTTTTGTGCTTTGGTCTATTATCTTAATTTCATTTATATCTTTTTTAACTAATTCATCATCAAAGTATAAATTTTGAAATTCAAGTAATTTTTCTGTTGAACTTAAAAATTCATATTCTAACTTAATATTTTCAAAATCCTTTTTGTATGCCCTAATATTCTCCTTTATTGTAAAAATCTCATCATCAGTTCTTTTTGTTGAGTTTTTTACAAGTGCTGTAGATAAAATTAAAAATACTATTAAAAAAATGACTGAAAATTTCTTCATAGCTTGTTACCAAAATTTTCTATCTCTATTAAATGCTCAAATTTCTCTAAAATATCTGTTTTGAAATTATAAAAATCATCTTTTTTAACAATATATCTAAGTTTTGCTGATCTTGATGGCAAATTTTCTTTTAGTTCTGTTTTAGAGGGAGTCCTAGGTTTTTTTTCCAACATTCGAAATAACGTTTCAGACTCCTCAATTTTAGGAACATATCTTGATATACTTTTTTTCTCTGACAAACTTTTAAAGAAATATTTAACTATTTTATCCTCTAGTGAATGAAAAGTAACAACTGCTAAAATACCATCTTTTTTTAAAACTTTTGCTGCAGCTATTAATCCATAGATAAGTTCTGTAATCTCTTTATTAACAAAGATTCTTAATGCTTGAAAAACTTTTGTAGCACTATGGATCTTAAAATTTTTTTTCTTTTTGGTCTTTTCAATTATCTCTACTAAACTTTTTGTATCAATTTTATGTATACTTCTTTGTTTGACAACACTGCTGGCAATTTTTTTTGCATACTTTTCTTCCCCAAAAAATTTAAATATTTTTTCAAGATCTTTTTCATCTAATCTATTTATTACCTCTTTTGCTGAAAAATCATTTAATCCCATTTGCATATTCAAATTTCCCAAAGAATTAAATGATAAGCCCTTTTTTGGGTCTTTAATTTGTGTGGTTGAGTAACCTAAATCAAAAATTATTCCCCTTACATTAGTATTTTTAATTTTTAAATCATCTAATTGACTAAATTTCTTATTTTTAAAAATAAATCTATCTTTAAACTCCTTTGAAATTTTATCTGCTTTTTTTTTACTTTCTAGATCTCTGTCTAAAGCAATGACTTGAGTATTTTGATAACTTAAAATTTTTTTTGTATAGCCACCCTGACCAAAGGTGCAGTCAATAAATGTGCCACCATACTGAGGGGTAATAATGCTAATTAATTCATTTAGCAAAACCGGGTAGTGTTTTACAACATCCGATTGCATGGTGGCTTGCATTTATTTTTTTGAAGACCATTAATTTTTTTGTCTTCTTAAAAATGCTGGAATCTCAAGATCATCATCCTCTTGATCTTCTTCAGATGATCCTAATAAATCATCTGAATTTTTAGTTTCAATATCTGAATTAAATAAATCTGGTTCATCTATATCAACACCAAATTCTTTTAAGTCTCCTGAAACTTCTTCTTTGTCTGATGAACTTATTGCTTCTTCTGAAAAGGAAACCTCATTCTCTTCAGATGTATTCTCAACTATGCTCTCAGCTTCTTGATTTTTGAGTAATTCTTCATGATACTGATTGTTAACTTCATCTATAGTTTCATTTTGATTATCTGTGACAACCTCATTTTCCAGTTTCAATGCATTAGCTCCATGTGTAGCTATATTTGAAGTAGTGTTTGAAAATGAAAAAGATGCTGTGTGATTGTTTGAGCCAAAATCAGAATAACCTGTATTTCGATTTTGTATTCTATGTACCATATTAACAACTGACTTAGACTCAGGTTGTTGATTGTCTAACGACGTAGCAACTATTGAAACTCTTATTTTGCCTGAAAGAGCTTCATCAGTTATTGCGCCTATAATAACTTCTGCATCAGCTTCAACTTCTGATCTTATTTTATTAACTACTTCATCAACTTCAAAAAGTTTAAGATCTTTTCCACCAGTAATATTAACTAATAAACCTTTTGCTCCTTTAAGCGTATAATCATCTATTAAAGGATTGCTAATTGCCATTTCTGTTGCTTGCATAGCTCTACCTTCGCCTTCGGCTTCGCCTGTGCCCATCATAGCTTTACCCATGGATGCCATAACAGTTTCTACATCAGCAAAATCTAAATTAATTATTCCAGGTCTAACCATTAAGTCAGTTACACTTTGTACTCCATGCATCAAAACATTATTAGAAAGATTAAATGATTCCTCAAATGTTGTTTGTTCATTTGCTATTTTAAACAAATTTTGATTTGGTATTACAATTATTGTATCTACGTGCTTTCTTAATTCCTCAAGACCAATTTGAGCTCTTCTCATTCTTGAAGGCCCTTCATATAAGAAAGGAAGTGTTACTACACCTACAGTAAGTATATTTAATTCTTTTGCTGCTCTAGCGATAACGTGTGCTGCACCAGTTCCGGTTCCACCACCCATTCCTGCAGCAATGAAAACCATATTTGCACCTTGCAAAATATTTACAATTTCATTTAAAGACTCATCCGCTGCAGCCTGTCCAATATCAAGCTTAGCACCTGCACCTAATCCTTTCGTCAAATTTAAACCAATTTGAATTTTTGATTTTGCTTTACTATGTTTTAAATCTTGAGCATCAGTATTTACAGCTATGAATTCAACTCCCTGCATTCCGTTCTCAATCATTTCATTAATTGCATTTCCTCCTGCGCCTCCAACTCCCATTACTAGAAGTCGTGGTTGTAATTCTTTTATCTCTGGTGCTCTTAAGTTAATTGTCATTTTATTATCCCCCATTATTTGTTAAGTTGAAGCTCCCACTTAAGGCTAGCACGATTTAAATTTGCTTTTTTCTTTGCGTTAACCTTAAATTTCTCAAAAGCTGTTGGTTCCCAAATTTGAAAGGTTTTTCCTTGGCCAACAAACAACATACTGTTTTTAATTTTTGCATGTTTTAATAATTTTGATGTGAGTGATATTCTGCCTTCGCTATCAAACTGTAAATTAATACTTTCAGATAATATTGAAGTTGCAAAATAATCTCTTTTTTCCTCAAAAGGACTAAGTGAGTCAATTGTATTAGAAATTTTTTCTATTCTATCTTGTGGCCATGCCTCTATTGAGTGATGATTAAAAGATGGGTAGCAAATTACTCCATTATACCCTAGGTTGGATAAATAAGACCTATAACTTGCAGGCACTGATACCCTTCCTTTCTTGTCTAATTTGTTTTCGTAGCTTGCTAAAAACATAAACCATAATTTCTATATACCCTTATTTGGGAATATATGGGACATTATGGGTTTTTGATAATAGAGTCAATACCCTGTATTCAGCATTATTATGAGTAATTTAATCAATAAAGAAGTGAATCAAAACGTGAACATTTGTTATAATTTAAGAGAAGATTTGCCAGATAAACTATAAGCCGGGTTCTGTCATTTAAACTTATCATTTCTCTAGGCCTAAGATCACTCTTAAGCTCAAGCAACTAACCCTGATGACTAGCCAAGGACGGCTTTTAGTTTTTCAACAGTGTCATCTCTACTTAGTCTTGCTCCCAGTGGGGTTTTCCAGCGTTCATTGTTACCAATAGAACCGGTGCGCTCTTACCACACCTTTTCACCCTTGCCATGTTATGGCGGTTTATTTTCTGTGGCACTATCCCTAGGGTTTCCCCTGCCAGGTATTATCTGGCACTGTGTCCTTGTAGAGCCCGGACTTTCCTCTTTAAACTAATTTAAAGCGACAAGTCATTTATCTGGCAATGCTAATTTATTATGAAATTTTAAAAATTCAAGTTTAATAATTTATGAAATTACTAGATTTTTACTTATTAAAAAACACTCTTTATCAACTATACCGTTTACTAAGTCTTGCCTAAATCTTCTTTGAAACGCCTTAATTATCAACCGGTCTTTTTTTGATCTATTTTGACTGATTTTCATATACCCTATTTTATGAAGATTTTTAGTAAAACTTTTTTCTTCTTTCTTTGAGGAAAGTCTGATTTTTCTAAATTTTTTTATTTTTTTTAAATCTAAATTATGCCACCAGGCTAATCTATTTTGAGCTAATTCATGCCAGGGAAATTTTTCACCTGGATCTTTTTTTCGATCTGGCGATATGTCTGAATGACCGAGAATATACTTATGATTAATTCTATATTTTTTAATTAGATATTTTAAAAGTTTTTTCAGTGAAGTAATTTGTTTTGAAGAAAAACTTTTATATCCATAATCATGACCTGGATTCGTGATCTCAATTCCAATAGAATTTTTATTCAATGATTTAAAATTTTTCCAGCTTGATTTACCGGCATGCCAAGTTTCATATAAATCAGGAACTAGGTTAAGTAAATTTCCATTTTTCTTGACGTAATAATGTGAACTTACTTTTGACTTGGGATCCTGCAATCTTTTGATTGCAGTTGATTCTGCTTTCATCCCTGTGTAGTGAATTATTATAAACTTAATTCTTTTTTTTGATCTTTTTGGAACACTAAAGTTATATGAATAGTTAGTGGTCAATTTTATGCCTATTTTTCGATACATTTTAGATAAATAGTTAATTTACATTAATATTTAATATATTATAACGACACCAGTGATCAAAAAAATACTAATAATTATTTTTACAACTTATGCGCTAACAGTAAATGTTATTGCTAGCGATGATGGAGAATTGATATTAAAAAAAAATGATCCAGCAGAAATTGAAGATTGTTCAGAAAATTTTAATAGAGCAACTTTTAAATTTAACAAAGCATTAGATGGTATAATTTTCCAACCTATAGCTTCAGTTTACAGAAAATTACCTTCACCTGCAAAAACAGGAGTGAGTAATTCACTTGAAAATATTTCTCATCTTGTAACTGTTCCAAATAATCTTATTCAAGGAGACTTTAAACAAGCTGGAGTAAATACAGGGAGATTTTTAGTAAACACAACTATTGGTGTTTTAGGATTTTTCGATGTGGCTCAACATTTGGGTTTAACTGGTTTTGAAAAAGAAGACTACGGTCAATCTTTAGCTACTTTAGGTGTTGGCCCTGGGTGCTATATTGTGCTTCCAATTTTAGGACCTAGTACTGCAAGAGATACAGTGGGATCAACTTTAAACTTTTTTGGTGGTGACCCTTGGTACAACGTGACTGTAAGAAATGATACTCAATATTTTAATGAGGCTAATTACTATTCCTCAAAAGGAGTTTCAGGAGTTGATTTCAGAGCAAAAAACTTTGACTCTATTGAGAATTTAGAAAAAAATTCTTTAGATTTTTATGCTTCAGTTAAAAGTTTGTATTTACAAGATAGACAGCAAAGAATCCTTAATACGAAAAAAATTATTGACACTCAAGATGACAGCGATTGGGAAGAAATCAGCCAATAATTAAAAAAAACTATGAAAATAAAAAAAATTGTTGTCGTAGTTTTTTTATATCTTTTTAATTACAATTATTCATATTCTATAGAGCCTGAGATATTTGTGCAATCAACTGTTAATAGAGCCTCAAAAATATTATCTGAAAGCATTTCAAAAGAAAAAAAAATGGATGAATTAAAATTAATAGCTAAAGAAACTGTGGATATAAGAGGTATAGGATTTTATACTCTTGGTTCAGTGAGAAAGACCCTCAATGACGACCAAAAGAAAAGATATGCAATCTTATTTGAAGAATATTTTCTTAAAAGTTTTTCAAGTAGATTAGCGGAATATACAAATCCTGAAATTGATGTCCAATCCAAAGAAATATTAAGTGAGAATTATACGATTGTTAATAGTATTTTAAAGGGGACAGCAGAAAGACCTGAGGTAAAAATTGATTGGAGAATTTATACGAAAAATCCTGAAAATCCTTTAATTAGAGATTTAATTATTGAAGGTTTGAGTTTAGCAAGAACTCAAAAAGAGGAATTTTCTTCAATATTAAACTCAAATGACGATGATATAAATGCTCTTTTTAAAACCTTAGAAGAGTTTTCTAAAAATTAAATTAAAATATTTGGTGGGCCCGCCAGGACTCGAACCTGGGACCAATACATTATGAGTGTACTGCTCTAACCAACTGAGCTACAGGCCCTTTTTTAAACATCTCAAAACTTTTATAACTTTTAAAATTAAAATCCAGATATAAATTGTATTTTTGTAAATGGTGGGCCGTGTTGGTTACGCTCCAACTACCTCTGCAATGTCAATGCAGCACTCCACTATTGAGCTAACGGCCCAAAGTTAATAAATTTTAACTTTCTAAGAAACTTTTTAATTGTTTTGATCTACTTGGATGTTTAAGTTTTCTAAGAGCTTTGGCTTCTATTTGTCGAATTCTTTCTCTTGTAACTGAGAATTGCAACCCAACTTCCTCTAGTGTGTGGTCTGTATTCATTCCCACACCAAATCTCATTCTCAAAACCCTTTCTTCTCTTGGAGTTAAAGTAGATAAAATTTTAGTTGTTGCTTCACCCAGATTAGATTTAATTGCCTGTTCTAACGGAGCAAGTGCTTTTGTATCTTCAATAAAATCCCCTAAGCTACTATCTTCTTCATCACCAACTGGCTTTTCAAGTGAAACTGGCTCTTTAGAAATTTTTAATACTTTTCTAACTTTATCTAATGGCATTCTGAGTTTTTTAGCTAATTCCTCTGGAGTAGCTTCTCTACCAAACTCACTTAAAATCAATCTTTGAGTTCTTACAATTTTATTAATTGTTTCGATCATATGAACTGGAATTCTAATTGTTCTTGCTTGATCAGCAATTGATCTTGTAATAGCTTGTCGTATCCACCAAGTTGCATAAGTAGAGAATTTGTAACCTCTTCTATACTCAAATTTATCAACTGCTTTCATTAGTCCAATATTACCTTCTTGAATTAAATCTAAAAACTGCAAACCTCTATTTGTATATTTTTTAGCAATAGAGATTACCAATCTCAAATTTGCTTCGACCATTTCTTTTTTCGCAATTCTTGACTCTTTTTCTCCTTTTTGAACTCTACTGACCAACTTTTTAAAGTCAGTTACTGACATTCCTATTTTGTGACTAAATTCAATTAATCTCTCTCTTATTTCTTTAAATTGATCTTTATTTTTGGAAAAAAATTGTTTCCAAACAGGATTGGTGTCTAAAAATTTTTTTAAATTTGGGTTAATTTCATTTCCTATATAAAATTTGATAAATTCATTTCTAGGGATTTTGTGATCTATAGCTAATCTTAAAAGATTTCCTTCTAGCGAAATAATCTTTTTATTTTCCACGTAATGCTTTTGTACTAATTCCTCCAAAACAGACGGAGATAATTGAAGAGATTTAATATTTTCTAATATTTCTTGGACAATTTTCTCATAGCTTTTTTCCTTAGCAGATGAAAAACTTTTCGAAGATAATACGCAGTCTAATTTTTCTTTTTGATATTTTACAAGTTTATTATAATCTTTAGTTAGTAGAGCAACTGTTTTTAAAACTTTAGGTTTAATCTCTGTTTCCATAGCAGCAAGAGTAGGATTAAATTCTTCATCAGTTTCTTCTCCGGAGCCATCTTCGCTAACAGTTTCACCTGCATTTTTTTGTTTTGCACTTGGACCTGTTGATTCATCTTCCATATAATTAGTATCGATATCAATAATTTCCCTTACTAAAATTTCATCTTTTTGTAATTGTTCATTCCAGTCTGAAAATTGTTGTGCTGTAATTGGACTTTGTGAAAGCGCAATCAACATTACATCTTTTCCAGCTTCTATTCTTTTTGCTATAGCAATCTCTCCTTCTCTTGATAGCAACTCAACACCACCCATCTCTCTCAGATACATTCTAATAGGATCGTCACTTTTCTCCATCGTCTTGCCTTCTTCTTTAGAAGAGCCTTCTTTTTTTCTTAAAACTTTGAAGTCTGATTTTTTTTCTACAAGAGAAATTTTTTCGTCTAAGATATGAATAAAAGCTTGAGCTAAGTTATCATCAGAAAGATTCCTTTTTCCTAAGGATTTACTTAATTCCTCATAGGTAATGAAACCCCTGTGAGTTCCTCGACCCATTAATCTTGCAAAACTTTTTGTAATTATTCTTTCCACAACAATTAAATTGAAGAGTCTTATATAGTGTCAAATCTATAAAAATCCATTCTTTATTTGCAAGGATTAGTTGATATTTTGCTTTTTTTTCAACTCTTTTAGCTCGTTAAATGTCGCTTCACTCAAATCTCTAGAAAACTTCGATTCTAATTCCTGAATTCTATATTCTAAATCATAATTATTAAGGTCTCGATTAATATCCTCTAATATTTCAATAACAGCATTTTCATTTTCAATTTTATTTTTTAAAATATGTTTTATTGGAGCAAATTTATTTATTTTATCAATCAATTGTGAGTCAATATCTAGATCGCTTATTGAAATTTTTTGTTTAGATCTTAACTTCAACATAATTTTTTCGAAAATTTGCTTGTTTACTTCAGTGAATAACTTAACATTTTCAATCAAATGAATGTTTTCCTGCATCAATTTTATATTTGTCATAACAAGATAAATCAATGAAAATTCTTTTAATTCAACCCCAGTCAAAGATTGACTTTCAGTAAAATATCTTTTTGTAGACTCTAATGATCTAGTTTTTTTAACATAAAAGTTTTTTCTATTTTGACTAGTGTGTGGAGTAAGCTCAAAGATCTTCTCTAAGAAATACTCCAAAACGTATTTTTTTATGTATTCATCTTTAATGGTATTTGCTATAGCTCTTAATTTCTTATCAAAAATTGCCAAAGAAGATGGATTATTTTCAGTTTGCTTTTTATAATGGCTAAATATGAATTGATGTATAGAGATTTTACTTTGTTTAGTAAAATCAATGAAATAATTTTTTCCATTTTTATTTACAAAACTATCAGGGTCTTCTTTGTCTGGTAAAAATAAAAATGAAATTTGTTTTTCAGGTTTTAAATCTTTTATTGAATTTTCTGCTGCTCTTAAAGCTGCTTTATAGCCACTCTCATCACCATCAAAACAAATAATTATATCATCAAAAAACTGATTTAAAGTTAAGATCTGTTTGTCTGTTAAAGAAGTGCCAAGATTAGCTACAGCATTTTCAATACCATTTTTGCTTAAGCCTACAACATCCATATAACCCTCAACTAAATAAATGTTACTTAATTTATTAGATAACTTTCTTGCTAAATCTAAATTATATAAATTTGAACCTTTCTTAAAAAACATAGTTTCAGGAGAATTGATATATTTTGCTAAATAATCTAATTGCTCAATAATTCTTCCACCTAACGCAATGGGTTGACCTGAAATATTATTAATTGGAAAAATTAATCTTCCCCTAAATCTTTCAATATATACTTTCTTTTTTTCATCTAAGTAAAACAAACCACTATCAACTAGTATTTGTTCACCAAATTGATCTTTTAATTTATCAAAAAAATTTGGATTTTTTTCTATATAGCCAATTTTAAATTTCTTAACTTCTTCTTTACCTAAAGATCTATTTTTTAAATAATCTCTTGCATTGGAACAGGCATCATTTTTTAGTAACTCGTTATGATAATAATTAACATACTGACTATATATAGATAAGTATTCCTTCCACTTTTTTTCTCTTTCCTCATCTTGTTTAGAAAACATGTAGGGCTGCATCCCTGCAAGTTGAGCCAAATGTTTTACTGCTTCACCAAATTTAAGGTTTTGAGTTTTCATTACAAAATCAAAAATATTTCCATGTTCAGATGTTGCAAAACAATGATAAAACTCTTTTTCGTCATTAACAGTAAATGAGGGCGTTTTTTCATTTTTAAATGGAGATAAGCCTACATACTCTTTACCTCTTTTTTTTAAAACAACTGATTTTGAAACAACAGTAGAAACTTTTAATCTTGTTTTAATTTCATCAAGATATTCTTTAGGATATTTCATTAACTATTTAATAATTCTTTAATAAGAGGACCAGCTTTAGAAAAGTCAATTTCATCAGAATGCAATTTTTTTAGTTCACCCATTACTTTTCCCATATCTTTTACAGAACTTGCTCCAAGCTTGACGATTGTGTCAGTACATATTTTTTTGGTTTCTTCTTCACTTAATTGTTTGGGTAAAAATCCTGTTAGAATATCATACTCACTTTGCTCAACCTCTAAAAGATCTTTTCTGTTATTTTTTTTGTAAATATCAATCGATTCGGCTCTTTGTTTAACCATTTTTTTTAGAAGCTTTTTAATGTCATCATCATCTGTTTCTTTTTTATTTGGGCCCGATCTGTTTGTTATATCTAGATCCTTTATTGAGGACAAAATTAACCTATAAGTTGATATTTTAGTTTTATCTTTGGCTTTCAAGGCGTTTTTGTATTCAGTTTCAATTGTTTCTTTTAAATGCATATTTTTAATTTACTGCAAAGAAAAAAATCTTCAAAAGAAAAATTGTTTTTTTACAATTTTATAATACATCTCTGTTGCGATAATAAATCAATTATTGTATTAACCTTTAACTTATGAGTTGTAATTGATCAAAAAAGTAAAAAAAACTCACTCAAAAAATTCTCAAATTAACACAGGTATTTTAGTTCTTGAAAATAAGAAAGTTTTTAAGGGTATTGGGATAGGTTACCAAGGAGAAGCAACTGGAGAGGTTTGTTTTAATACCTCATTAACGGGATACCAAGAAATAATATCAGACCCATCCTATGCAGGACAAATCATAAACTTTACATTTCCACATATTGGTAATGTTGGAACCAACAAAGAAGATTTTGAGTCTGATAAAATTTGGACTAAAGGGGTAATTTTTAATTCAGAAATAACCTCACCATCAAATTATAGATCTTTTCAACATTTAGATGCTTGGTTAAAAAAAAATAAAATAGTTGGAATTACAGGACTGGATACTAGAAGTTTAACTAATTTTATCAGAGACAAGGGTGCTCCAAAGGGAACTATTACTTACTCAAAAAAAGGAAAATTTAATATTAGTAAGCTTACAAACTTAACAATAAAATGGAGTGGATTAAAAAATTTAGATCTTGCAGAAACAGTAACTACACCAAAGAATTATATTTGGAAAGGACTAAAAACGTGGAAAAAAGAAATAGGATATAAAAAAAATACTAAAAATTCTTTTCATGTAGTGGCCATAGATTATGGAATCAAAAAAAATATTCTTAGGTATTTTTCTGACTTTAAATGCAAAGTCACTGTAGTTTCATGTAAGACATCTGCTAAAAATATTTTGTCTCTTAAACCAAATGGTATATTTTTATCAAATGGGCCTGGAGATCCAGCTGCAACTGGAAAATATGCAATTAAAATAATTAAAAGCCTAATTGAAAAAAAATTACCTTTATTTGGTATTTGTCTTGGTCATCAAATACTTGCACTAGCATTAGGTGGTAAAACAAAGAAAATGAAATTGGGGCATAGAGGTGCAAACCACCCTGTTAAAAATTTAATTAATGACAATGTAGAAATTACTAGTCAAAATCATGGTTTTGAAGTTGTTAAAGAAAATTTACCAAAAAGTATTGAGATCACTCATAAATCTTTATTCGACAACAGTATTGAGGGTATTAAATTAAAAAATAAACCAGTATTTTCTGTTCAGTACCATCCAGAGTCAAACCCTGGACCACAAGACAGCGTGTATTTATTTCAAGAATTTATTAACAATATGAAAAAAAATGCCAAAAAGAAAAGATCTTAAAAAAATATTAGTTGTTGGTGCGGGGCCTATTATTATTGGTCAAGCATGTGAATTTGATTATTCAGGAACTCAAGCATGCAAAGCACTAAGAGATGAGGGTTACAAAGTTGTTCTAATTAATTCAAATCCGGCAACAATTATGACTGATCCAGATGTTGCTGATAAAACTTATATTGAGCCTATTACTTTAGATGTTTTAGAAAAAATTCTAAAAAAAGAAAAACCAGATGCAATCTTACCCACCATGGGAGGTCAAACTGCTCTTAATCTGGCAATGGAAGCTGAAAAAAAAGGAATTTTAAAAAGATATAAAATAGAATTAATTGGAGCAAATTCTAAAGCGATTGCTAATGCAGAAGATAGAAAAAAGTTCAGAAAGAATATGATCGATATTGGTTTAGATTTACCTAAATCTGAAATTGTTAATAACTTAAACCAATCTTCAAGAGTTTTAAAAAAAATTGGGTTACCTGCAATTATTAGACCAGCATTTACACTAGGAGGTTTAGGCGGAGGAATAGCCAAGAATAAAAAGGACTACTTAAAAATTATCAAAACTGGTTTGCATGAATCACCTGTTAACCAAGTTCTAGTAGAAGAATGTTTAGAGGGTTGGAAAGAATTCGAAATGGAAGTTGTAAGAGATAGAAAAGATAATTGTATAATCATCTGCTCAATTGAAAATGTTGATCCGATGGGAATACATACAGGGGACTCTGTCACTGTCGCTCCAGCACTCACTTTGACCGATAAAGAGTACCAAGTAATGAGAAATGCTTCTATTGCTTGTTTAAGAAAAATTGGAGTTGAAACAGGTGGTTCAAATGTTCAATTTGCTATAAATCCCAAAAATGGTCGAATGGTTGTGATTGAAATGAACCCAAGAGTATCTAGGTCATCGGCTCTTGCATCAAAAGCAACTGGATTTCCAATCGCAAAAGTTGCAGCTAAACTTGCTGTTGGTTATACTTTGGATGAATTAAAAAATGAAATTACTAAAGTAACTCCAGCATCATTCGAGCCAAGTATAGATTATGTAGTGACTAAAATTCCAAGATTTACTTTTGAAAAATTTCCGACTTCCCCAGCAACTTTAGGTACATCAATGAAGTCTGTCGGAGAAGCGATGGCAATAGGCAGAAATTTTAAAGAGTCGCTCCAGAAAGCTTTGGTCTCTCTCGAAACTGGCTTTTCAGGATTAGATAGAATATTTGATTTAAATAAAAAACAAATTGAAAAAAAACTTAAAGAAAATATTCCAAACAAATTGCTACTAGTTGCTGAAGCAATTAGAAAAAAAATTAATTTAAAAAGAATATTTGCATTATCTAAAATTGATCCTTGGTTTTTAGAGCAAATAAAAGAAATAGTAGATAATGAAATTAAAATCAAAAACAAAGGATTGCCAAAAAATTTTAATGAATTAAATAGAATAAAATCTATTGGTTTTTCTGATAAAAAATTAGCAGAATTAACAAATACCTCAGAAGATATAATTAGACAAAAAAGATCTGCTCTAAAAATTTTACCTGTATTCAAAAAAGTTGATACCTGTGCGGCTGAGTTTAAGTCCTTCACACCTTATATGTACTCAACTTATCAAAGAAATTTCTCAATTAAGTCTGAGTGTGAAGCTGATCCATCAGCTAAGAAGAAAATTATAATATTGGGAGGAGGTCCAAATAGAATTGGACAAGGAATTGAATTTGATTATTGCTGTTGTCAGGCAAGTTTTTCTCTTAAAGATGCTGGTTTTGAAACTATAATGGTTAATTGTAATCCAGAAACAGTTTCGACTGATTATGATACAAGTGACAGATTATATTTTGAGCCCTTAAAAGAGGAGTATGTTTTTAACATAATTAAAAGAGAAAGAGAGAAAGGTAATTTAATTGGTATTATTGCACAATTCGGTGGTCAAACTCCAATTAAAATAGCAAAATTTTTATATGAGAATAAACTTCCAATTTTAGGAACACAATATACTTCAATAGACTTAGCTGAAGATAGAGATAGATTTAGAAATCTTCTTAATAGATTAAAATTAAAACAAGCAGAAAGTGGAATTGCAAAAACTTATAAACAAGCAATCCAAATAGCAGAAAAGATTGGTTTGCCGTTGATGGTAAGACCTTCATATGTGTTAGGTGGAAGAGCTATGGAAATTGTTCATGAAAAAAGTCAACTTAAAAACTTTGTTCAAGAAGCATTTAAAGCTGCAGAAGATAACCCAATTTTAATAGACAAATTTATTGATCATGCAATGGAGGTAGATGTTGATGCAATATCTGATGGGATACAAGTACATGTTGCTGGTATTATGCAGCATATAGAGGAAGCTGGAATTCATTCGGGGGACTCGGCTTGCAGCTTACCTCCTGTATCAATTAAGCCTTTCTTAATTAAAGAAATTGAAAATCAAACTAAAAAATTAGCTTTAGCATTAAAGGTTAAAGGTTTCATGAATATTCAGTTTGCTATCAAAAAAGATGAAATTTATGTTATCGAAGTAAACCCGAGGGCAAGTAGAACGGTTCCATTTGTTTCAAAAGCAAAAGGCCTACCTTTTGCAAAAATTGCTTCAAGAGTAATGGCTGGAGAAAAATTATCTAAGTTTAATTTAAAAGATAAATCTAATGGTATGTTTGCTGTTAAAGAGGCAGTATTTCCATTTAATAAATTTCCTAATAGTGATTTACTTTTGGGTCCTGAAATGAAATCCACTGGAGAAGTTATGGGATTTGACAAAAACTTTGGAATGGCGTTTGCTAAAAGTCAAATAGCTTCAGCTAACTCTTTACCTAAGCAAGGTCTTGCATTTATTTCTTTAAAAAATTCTCATAAAGACGAGGGAATTGGTTTGGCAAAAGAATTAATAAAACTTAAATTTTCTCTGTGTGCTACAAAGGGAACTGCAGAGTATATCAGAAAACATGGTATGAGATGTAAAATTATAAATAAGGTCAGTAGTGGCTCACCTCATATAGTTGATATTTTAGACTCTAAGAAAATTGCATTGGTAATAAACACTGGAGGTGGAAATAGTGAACACAGATTAAATGATGCAATAGCTCTTAGAAGAGGAACGCTTAAAAACAAAGTTCCATATTGTACTAATATGTCAACTGCACTTGCGTGTTTAGAGGCTATTAAATCTCTTAAAACTAAAAAATTAGAAGTCAATTCTCTACAGGATATTTAAGTATTTACTTTCCAATCAGTTTCGAAAGTCACATAATTTACTTGGATACATCTTCTTTCTTTAACTATTTTCTTCTTTTCCATCCCATGCCAAGTATTTGGTCCACTAGTAAACAAATATCCATAATTATGCTTATAAGGAACTGTTTTCACTTTTTCTAATTTCTCATTATAAAAATCTGTACCTAATTCTTCAGATTCATTTGCATTATTTACAAAAATTAAACCAGACATTAGTTTTTCTTTAATGTCACAATGAGGCTTCAACCAAAAACCCTCTCGATCACAGATAACTTCTAACCGAACATATGAATTTGATAAATCTTTATTTATCATTTTTGAAATATTTTCATAAACCTCTTTCGACTGTAGTTCATTAATAAATTTTACTAAGTGAGGAAATTGTGAAGCATTATCTTTTGTTATAAAACATCTAAATTTAATTGCCTCACCTCCAGAAGAATCTCCTTTTCTAAATTCTGCAGCACCTCCATCGATCGCTCTTGTTCCATCATAATTTAGATTATGTTTACTGACATCTGGAATATCAGCTTTAACAATTTCTTCTATTGCAGCATCAGTAAGTGCATTGTAATACTCATAATGTTTAAATGGAAATTCATGTTTTTTGGATTGCTTTTGAATTGAATTGATAAAAGACATTAAAAATTAATTTTTTGTTTAATTATTTTTGCTACTCTATTAGTTTCATCTAGTTTTTGATAGTTCCAATTTTCCTCTTCCTCACCTAAATTTCTAATTATTTTTAATTCTCTAAATAATTTTCTAAATTTTTGAAATCTTTTATCATTTTTTCTAGGTAAAATATTTGCGACATAAATAGGTTTTCCAGTTAAAGCTGCCTCTGAAATCATTGAACTTGAGTCACAAGTTACCACTATACTTTGAGATATTGATAAAGCAGATAAATAAGCTTTTTTATCAATATTATCAATAATTGTATGATTTTCCCCAAAATATTCTTTAGCATAAACGATTGAACTTTTTGGTGTTCTAATAGATGGAATGACAACAAGCTGAAAATCATTTTTTTTTAAAAAATTATTTAAAAGTAAAAAAATATTTTTGATATTTTTTAAAGAATAGTCATAGTACTTGGTTGGACCACCTAAAATTAAAGAGCAAATTTTTCTTTGATCTTTTTTAATAAATGAATCTAAGTAATCTTTATTCTTAGTTATTTCATCATTTGTAAGATAGTGAATTGCACCTTTCGTATTAATTACATTTTGACCATTTATAGAGTCATGTTCAGGAGCAACTATAAAATCGAAGTTATTGAAATTTACTTTTGGATCTTGAATATGAATGCTAAACACTTTTTTTTTTGAACTATTTTTAAGATGAATTGAGGGAATTACACTTTTGCGTCCACAAGAAATAATCATATCAAAATCAAATTGATTAACTTTTTTGTA
>QBYE01000010.1 GCA_003282985.1 Pelagibacteraceae bacterium AG-325-E08 | reverse complement strand
GTATAACCCACCAAGTTAATATTGCTCCACCAGTTAAAAGATAATCAGTTAAATTCATCGCAATTTCCATACTTACCATAGCGATAAAGCTCATACCTAAAGCTGTTTTTAATGCATTATTAAAACTTATATTTTGTCTAAGTAAGATAAAAGTTTCAAGCATTACGCTAGTTATTAAACCATTTATTATTGCTAGAATCATTATTCCTAAAACTGGAAATGGTATTTCTGTTAATTGAAAAAATAAAATAGTACCAAAATCTCCTATGGCACATCCAAGCAAACACCATGCAGTATTTTTTGCACTTTGTTTCCAAGTATTTTTACAGGACCAGTCAAATGTAGTGGTTTCCATGATTTTATGATAATATTTACTTATGATTTTTAAACAAGTTTTTGATCAAAAATCCAGCACTTACACCTACATAATTGCCTCAGCAGAGGGAAGAGAAGCTTTAATCATTGATCCTGTTTTAGAAAATGTCGAGGACTACATAAAGTTACTTACTGAATTAAATTTAAAATTAGTAAAAGTAATAGATACTCATATTCATGCTGATCATGTAACTGGTGCAGGTAAATTGAGAGACAAAACTCAATGTGTGACTATTATGGGAGAACATACACCAACAGATGCTGTTGAGATAAAAGTTAAAGATGAAGAAATAATCAAACTTGATCAATTAAAGATTAAAGCTCTTTATACTCCAGGCCATACTTCTGACAGCTTTAGTTTTTTAATGGATAATTATTTATTTTCAGGAGATACCTTGCTTATTAATGGTACCGGAAGAACAGATTTCCAAAATGGTAATTCAAAAGATGCTTATAACTCGTTATTCAATAGACTTTTAAAACTACCTGACGAAACACTTGTCTACCCTGCACACGATTATAAGGGAGAAAAAGTCAGTAGTATTGGAAAAGAGAAAAAATTTAATCCAAGATTACAGGTTAATAATGTTGAGGAATATATTGAGATTATGAATAACCTAAATTTAAAGAAGCCTGCAGCAATAGATTTTAACGTTGCAAATAATCTTAAATTAGGTGCTGAACTTTAAATTGAAGATTTAATAGCCTCGTAAATTAAATCTTTAGTTGTCTCACCAACACTTCTGTAAATTTCTTTGTTATCCTTAAAAATTAGAAGTGTAGTTTGGTATTGTACTTTCAGTAAGTCAGCGATTTCTCTGTTAGTTACATCAAATGAAAAATATTCAATATTATCAAACTTAATATCAGATAGTCCACCTTCATTTTTGGCTTGCTTGAGAATTTTCATCTGACCAGCACAAGATGAACAATATTTAATCCAAGAACTTACTACTACAAATTTACCCTCTGACTGTGCTTTATCAAACAACTCTTTATTAAAGGTTGTCTTTTTTTCCATCGCATTAGCACTAAAAGCTATTAAACAAAAAATAAATATGTAAATTTTTTTCATAGGTTTTTATACAACAAAAATTAGAAACCAATAAGATGCTAATCCAGAAAAAATTGTCGCAATTATACTTCGAGATAATATCCCAATCACCATTGCAATTATTGCTGCTAATATCTTTGGGTTTTCCTCTATTTGGAATAGTCCTATTTCATTTATAAAAATTGCAGGAAAAATAATAGCTGGGAATATCGCAGATGGTACAAAAGATAATATCTCTCTTATCCTGTCATTAAACATTTCTTTTTTGATTAATGCTATCATTGTAAATCTAGTGAGATAAGTAATTAATCCACAATATATAATTAAAGTCCAATTACTCATTTTGTTTTAATGGTTTTGGTTAATATCATAGCAGTTAATAAACCAGCTAAAGCTGCAACTATTACATAAGCTTTAAAAGGAATATAATTATAACCTAGAGTAGCTACTGTTCCCGAAATAATTATTACAATTACATTTATAAATTTTCTAAAATCATTAACTAATAATGCTAAAAAAGTTAATGGAACAGCAAAACTTAGCCCCAGCTTTTCAGGTATAGATGCACCTAAAATGATTCCTAATAATGTTGTTGATTGCCAGATAACCCAACAAGTTGCCCCACCCCCAACAAGATGAAAATATCGATTTCTCTCTTTATTTTTCTTTAAATATTCATTGGATATTGCAAAAGCTTGATCAATTAGAAAGTAAGAAATTATAATTTTCCAAATTAATTTCAAATCTGATAAATGTTCAGAGACTACTGCTCCATAAAGTAAATGTCTTGAGTTTACAGCTCCAACTGAACTAATGATAACTAAAGAAGAAGCACCGCCAGAAAATAATTGTAAAAGAACAATCTGGGAAGCGCCACCAAATACTATTAAAGACATTCCCATTGTTTCTAAAGGTGTAAATCCTATATCAATAGCAAGGACACCAAATATTAAACCAAATGGTACAACGGGTATCATCAATGGACTTACATCAACAATTCCTTTTAAGAATATTTTAAAATTACTATTCATTTTATTAAAAAGCTTTCTATTAGAAGCAAACTATATGATCAATATGAATTGGCCTTTTGATACCAAATTTTTCGTCAACTTCATGTTGATGGATATGATGGGAGTGAACAAAAACTGGAATTAGGGTGTTACTGGGAGTTTTAAGCGTATAAATAAAATTAGTGCCTCGAAACTTTCTGTCCACCACTTCAAATTTTAAATTACTTTTATCATCATGGTGTAAGTCCTCTGGTTGTACTAAAAGCTTTACTTTTGATCCTATTGGAAAGGGTTTAATAAAATTACCAGTAATTGTTCCAAGATCTTTATTCTCTAAACTTTTAGGACTTGTTACTTCTGCAGGAATAAGTGTTCCTCTATTTAAAAAATTAACTACCTCAATTGAGTTTGGTAAATGATAAACATTATACGGATCATCAAATTGTTTTAGTTCTTGATTTAAAATTATTCCACATTTAGATCCTAAATAAAAAGCTTCATAAGAGTCGTGAGTAACAATAATTGTGGTAATTTTGGAACTCTTTAATATTTTCTTCAATTTTTCCTGTATTTCTTCCTTAAAACTTTGATCCACATTAGATAATGGTTCATCTAGTAATAATAAGTCTGGCTGAGTTACTAAAGATCTCGCAAGAGAAGCTCTTTGTGCTTCGCCTGCACTAATTTCATGTGGATATTTATTTAATATTAAAGAAATATCTAATAACTCTATAATTTCTTGTAAGCTGACTTGATGATCTTTTTTACCTTTATTTCTTTCTGCACCTAATAATATATTTTTTTCTACAGTGTAATGTGGAAATAAACTGTTTTCTTGAAACGCAAGAGATATATTTCTATCCTCTGGCTCAAGATTTTTTTTTTCTGAAGACAATATACTTCCCTTAAGTTCAATTGATCCTTTTTTAATTTTTTCTAAACCTGCAATTGTTCTTAAAATAGTAGTTTTTCCGATACCGGATGGACCTAAAAGACAAATCACATCGCCTTCATTTTCAATAGCAAAAGATACATTGGCTACTTTAGTTTTACCTCCAACTTTAAAATCAACATTTTTAACTTCAAAAAAATTATTACTCATTGTTCTCTCTTAAAATATATTTTGAACTAATTATAATGAATAAAGAAGCGATTAATATTAAAAATAATGAAGGTACTGCAGCAGCCTCTAACAAGTCCTCGGAAGCAGAAATATATGCTGTAGTTGCAAAAGTTTCAAAATTAAAAGGTCTTAAAATTAACGTAATCGGCAATTCCCTTATTATCTCCAGTGAGACCAAAATAATTATGAATAAAAGAGAATTTCTCAAAAAAGGAATGTGAATATTCATAAATGTTTTTCTTTTTGAGTAGCCTAACAAATAAGCACTCTCATCAACCGAAATATTAATTTTTTCATATCCTGACTTTATCCCGTTAAAAGCTAAAGAATAAAATCTTATGAAATAAACTAATACTAAACCAAGAATAGAACCAATAAAAATTTTTTTAATCGAAGTAAATCCTAAGTATTTTACTATACTGTCATCGAACCAAGCAATAAAAGTAATAAATGCTATAGCTAATATAACTCCAGGAATAGCATAACCCGAGATTGATAAGGTTGATAAAGTATTTAAAGTTTTATTTTTAGAAACTCTATTTCCATAATTTGAAATTAAAGAAAAAAATATCAAAACTAAACTAGATAATAACACTAGATAAAGGGTGTTTAGTAAAAGGTTTGTAATTTGCATATCAAATAAATTTTCTGGAAATTTTATTGTCCAATACAACATCTGACTTAATGGGAATAAAAAACTCAAAAAGAATATAGAGAAACAAAAGGTAAATGCTAAAAAAGATCTACTACCATAAAGTTTGATTTTTTCTTTTTGCTTAAGTCCACCTCTGGTATTGAAATGATATTTTGCTTTTTTTCTGGATAGATTCTCTATGATAAATAATGAAAATATGAACAAAAGCAAAAAGGATGATATTCTATTTGCAAAAGCTAAATCATCAAAAGTTATCCATGAATTATAGATACCAGTTGTAAGAGTATTTATTGAAAAAAAATCTACTGCTCCAAATTCTGCCAAAGTTTCCATTGCCACAAGAGATAATCCTGCAACAATTGCTGGTCGTGCGGCTGGTAATATAATCTTATAGAAAGATTTAAATTTTGAAAAACCAAGATTTTTACCTAGATCAATTAAGTTTTGAGATTGGTATAAAAAGGATGCTCTAGCTAATATATATACATATGCATATAAAGAGAAGCTAATTGATAATATTGCTCCAAACATACCATCAAACTTTGGAATATTATGATTATAATTTCCATCCCCAAATAAATTTTTAAGGATTGTAAAGGCTGTACCATAATTCTCAAAAAAAGCTGTCAAGGAATAAGCATAGATGTAAGGAGGCACTGCAAAAGATAAGATAAGAGCCCATTTAAAAAAATTACTTAATGGAAATTCAAAAAAAGATACTAAATATGCTGATCCAGTGCCAATTAAGAATGTAAAAATCAATACACAAAATAATAAAACAAAAGAATTGGAAATATACTCAAATAGGAAAGTATCTTTTAAAATTTGATAATAATTAGATGTATCTTCAAAAAAGCTCGTGAATACAGTTAAAATTGGAATAGATACAAATATAGAAATTAGTAGTGAAGATAAAAACCAAACATTAAAATTTCTAAACATATTTAATATATATTAATGTATGATTTGTATGTGTCCACTACAAATCCCCATTTGCAATGGACACGAGAAAGAAAAATTAAAAATTAAACACTTTAAGGAGATGCGGAACTTCCTTAGATTCAATTTCTTCTAGTTTTCTTTTATTTAGTCTCTTATTGATTTTTTCACACTCCTGTTTACATGGGGAACATGCATTGGAAGACTTATTTAAATCAATATCAGACATAAATTTTTTTTCTTCTTTCATTATTTGCTTATTTCCAACCAGCAGCTGTCATTACTTCTAATGCGGCAGCTTGATTTTTTCCATAAGAAGCTAGTTTAGTTTTCATGTCTTGTTGAAAATCTAATCCTAAGTTATTTACTACTAATGGACTTGGTGAAACACCATCAATCATTGGAAACTCAAATGTATTGTTAGTAAAGTGCTCTTGAGATTGTGGAGTTAATAAAAACTCTACAAGTTTAACAGCATTATCTTTATTAGGTGCTCCTTTTACTAAGGCTGCACAACTAACATTCATGTGTGTTCCTCTACCATTTTGATTAGGAAAGAAAGCTTTTACTTTTTTAGCTGCTTCTTGTTGTTCAGCACCTTTTTTACCAGACAACATTAGAGCTAAATAATAAGTGTTAGCTACTGCAATATCAGCTTCTCCTGCTGCTACTGCCATGATCTGAGCTCTATCATTTCCTTTAGAGTCTCTAGCCATGTTTGCAACAACTCCTTTTGCCCATTCAGCTGTAGCTTTTTTTCCATTATTTTCAATTAATGAAGCTACAAGAGATTTGTTATATATGTTGCTAGATTTTCTTATTACTAATCTTCCTTTCCATTTAGGATCAGCTAGACCTTCATATGACATTCCAGATAATTCAGCACCAGTAACTCTTTCAGGTGAATAATAAATTATTCTAGCTCTTTTTGCTATTCCGACCCATTTACTTGTTCTAAAGCTTTTTGGAACAGCAGCTTTTATAGCAGCAGATGTTAAGCCACCTTGAAGATGACCTTTTGCATCCATAGCCCCACATCTTCCAGCATCAGCAGTAATATAAAGATCTGCGGATGAGTCTGCGCCCTCTTCAATTATTCTTTTTTCTAAAGCACCTGATTTTCCATTTATAAGATTGACCTTAATTCCGGTCATACTTGTGAACTTGGAATAAAGCTCAGCGTCTGCTTTATAATGTCTTGCGTTAAAAACATTAACTTCATTTGCAACCGCTAAAGTTGACAAAACTAAAGATGTAATTATTGCAAAAATTGATAATTTTCTCATTTATCTCCTCGATTAAATTGTTATTTGAGAATGCTAATTATTCGCAATGATAATGATTATCAATCGCAATAATGTCGCAGATACAACTTACAAGAAATATTGGGATATTGTTAATATTTATGATTTCCAATCACCAATTTTACTGAATAAAAAATTTCTAAAAGCTTGAACTCTAGCAGTATTTTTTAAGGATTGAGGATAAACGAAATGAGCCTCGGTAATTGGTCCTTCTGATTTGGGTAATACTTTAATTACATTGTTTGAATTTGTAACTAAATATTCAGGTAATGCCGCAAGTCCTACTCCAGATTCGACTGCTAAAAGAAGTCCCATCACACTATTAACTTTCATAATAGATTTCCTTTTTTTACCGTCATGCATACCAAGTTTTAAGGCCCAATCTGGATTATAAACTGGAGATGGAGCGCCTTTTCCAAACGAGATGAATTTATGTTTGTTTAAATCAGCTATTGTTTTGGGCATTCCGTATTTTTCTAAATATTTATTAGAACCATATATAAAGTACTTAATATCAACGAGTTTTTTTTGAATATAATTAAGCTGTTTTGGTCTTCTCATAAAAATACCTATGTCTGCTTGTCGGGTACTTAAATCAAGCTCTTTATCGTCAAAAACTAAGTCAATTTCTATTTCTGGATTTAAACTCATAAATTCCTGGATTCTTGGAGTAAGCCAGTGAGTTCCAAAACTTCTAACTGTTGTAATGGTTAATTTTCCAGTTGGTTTATTCTTTTGGTCTCCTAATGAGGTTTCTACCTCTTTTAACTTACTTATAACCTCATGAGCTGTTTTAAATACATATTCACCATTTTCAGTTAAAGTCAAACCTCTTGCATGTCTCTCAAATAACTGAACCTTTAAATCCTGCTCTAGAGATTGAATTTGTCTACTGATGGCTGATTGACTAAGATTTAAATTTACTGTGGCATTAGTGAAACTACCTGCCTCAGCTACTGCGTGAAATATTTTTAATTTATCCCAATCCATTATTTATTAAGGTCAACCAAAACTCTTCCTGAAATTTCACCTTTTAATATTTTAGGGTAAGTCTCGATTAACTCTTCCAAGCTAACTGTTTGAATAGATTTTTCTAGTAAGTCAAAATCAATTAAATTTGCAGCTTCACTCCAAATAAATTCTCTTCTTTTTATACTACAATTTGCAGAGTCCATTCCCCAAAGTTTAATTCCTCTAAGCATAAATGGGATAACACTTGTATTAAGTTCATTAGTATTTGCATTTCCACAAACTGCTATAATTCCATTTGGATTAGTTTGAACTATTGCATTAGCTAATATCTTTCCTCCAACAGTATCTACAACACCATCCCACAAACCTTTATCGATAAGTCTTGGATCTTTGTCAAATTCAGCTCGATTTACAACAGTTTTAGCACCTAAAGATTTTAAATAATCTGCTTTAGAATCTTTTCCTGTAACTGCAGTAACGTTGTATCCCATTTTATTTAATGCGATCACTGCAACACTTCCGACACCACCTGTTGCTCCAGTTACTAAAACATTATTTACTTTTTCCCCAAGTAATATTTCTTCTCTTGCTTTAATTGCAAAAGCACTCATTAATGAAGTAAAGCCAGCAGTACCAAGTATCATTGCTTGTTTGCTAGTTAAATTTTTTGGTTTTTTAACTAAAAAATCTCCATTAACTTTTGCAACTTGAGAATACCCACCATAAAAAATTTCACCTACTCTAAATCCTGTTAAGATTACTTCATCACCTTCTTTAAAATTTGAATTTTCACTTTCTAAAACTGTTCCTGAGAAATCAATACCTGGAATATGAGGAAACTCTTTGACTAATCTTCCACCATTTTTTAAGATCATCCCATCTTTAAAATTAAGATCAGAATAATCTACTTTAATAGTAACATCCCCGTGCTTTAAAAAACTTTTATCTATTGATTTTACCTCACGGGTAAACTCTTCGCCTTTTTGATCTAAAATTAATGCTTTAAATTGAGCAGACACTTTAATCTTTTGTTATGCTGATAAATCTTAGGTATCTGTTTTGATAACTAAGGTCTTCTTTAAATTGACCTAAGTAATAGTTTGTTACTGTTGTAGCTTGTTCTTTTTTAATACCTCTCATAGTCATACACTGATGAGTAGAATCTATTGTTACAGCTACACCTTTTGCATCTAAAGATTCCATAAGGGTATTCGCAATCTGCATAGTTAATCTTTCCTGGGTTTGCAATCTTTTTGAAAATACTTCAACAACTCTTGCTAATTTACTTAACCCAACTACTCTTTCTTTTGGAATATAAGCTACATGAGCTTTTCCAATAATAGGAGCCATATGATGCTCACAATGACTTTGCACTGAAATATTTTTTTGAACAACCATATCGTCATAACCGTCGACGTCACCAAAAGTTTTATCTAAAATTTGAGTTGGATCCTCTTTGTAGCCTTTAAAATATTCTTTAAATGCTTTTACAACTCTTTTAGGGGTTTCTAACAATCCTTCTCTGTTAGGATCTTCACCCATCCAAGACAATATTGTCTTAAATGCTTCTTCAGCTTCTTTATCTGAAATTTTTTTTGAATTTTCGTTATTATCTATATCTTTAACTAATTTCATGGAGAGTTTTATACCTATAAATGCGCATTTTTAAAATATTTAATATATCTATATATGTGCTACATAATTACCATTTATGTTCAAAAAAAGAGAAAATGTACTTGAAATCGAGGAAGGGAATCTCCTTTCTCCAAAATTTGATAATGATGGGCTTATTCCAGTCATTACGATGTGCGCTAAAACAAAAGAAATTTTAATGCATGGATACATGAATGTTGAAGCTTTAAAAAAAACAATTGAAACAAAGGAAGCTCATTATTTTAGTAGATCAAGAAATGCGCTATGGCATAAAGGTAAAACAAGTGGCTTTACGCAAAAAGTAACTGAAATTAGAATTGATGATGATCAAGACTCGATATGGTTAACCGTTGATATAGGAGAAGGATCAAGTTGCCATGTAGGTTATCGATCGTGTTTTTATAGATCTATCCCTTTAGGACCAATAGATAATGGTAGAAAAGTAGAAATGAAATTTACTGAAAAAGAAAAAAAATTTGATCCAGAAAAAGTTTATAAAGGTCAACCCAATCCTACAAAAATATAAATGAACAAAAATCAAAAAAATGTTCTAGGTGAAAGTCTAGAAGAGTGTTCTTTAGACCCTTTAACTGGATGGTATAGAGATGGTTGCTGTAACACAGATGAGAATGACCATGGTTTACATACTGTATGTGCAAAAGTAACTACTGAATTTTTAGAATGGTGTAAAGAAGCTGGTAATGATTTAATTACACCTCATCCAGAATTTGGGTTTCCAGGGCTTAAAGATGGAGATGGCTGGTGTGTTTGTGCTACTTGGTATGCAAGAGCGGTAGAAGCAGGAAAAGGATGTCCAATTTTTTTAAAAAGAACACATGAAAATACTTTAAAAATTTTGCCTATTGAAACTTTAAAAAAATTTGCAATAGACCTTTCTTAGCTACATATTTCCATATTTTGGACCACCACCACCTTCTGGTGTAACCCAATTAATATTTTGAGAAGGCTCTTTGATATCGCAAGTTTTACAATGAATACAATTCTGCGCATTGATTACAAATTTATTTACTTCATTCTCTTTCTGAATTTCATATACACCTGCTGGACAATATCTTTGTGCTGGTTCATCAAATTTTTCTAAAGTATAGCTAATTGGTAAATTTGGATCTTTTAATTGTAAATGTACAGGTTGATTATCTGAATGATTAGTTCCTGTTAAATAAACTGAACTTGTCTTATCAAAAGTAATTACATTATCTGGCTTTGGATAATCAATTTTTGGCATTTCATTTGCAGGCTTTAAAGTTTCGTGATCTGCATGTTTGTGCTTAAGAGTAAATGGTAATTTACCTCTAAATAAGATTTGGTCTATTCCTGTGAAAATAATACCTAATATTAATCCCCAACTAAAGCTCGGCTTTACATTCCTAGCTTTATATAATTCTTCATGTAACCAACTATTTTTAAATTTTTCTTCAAAGATTGATAAATCTTTTTTATTATTTATATGTTCATGAATTGCTTCTGCTGCAATAATTCCACTTTTCATTGCAGTATGTGATCCCTTAATTTTTGGCATATTCAATGTTCCAGCGTCACATCCCACTAATAGTGCCCCTGGCATAAACATTTTAGGTAAACTTTGAAATCCTCCCTCAATTAAAGCTCTAGCTCCGTAAGAAATTCTTTTTCCACCTTCAATAATCTTTTTAATTACAGGATGAGTTTTAAATCTTTGAAATTCATCAAACGGAGATAAATGTGGATTTTTATAATCCAAACCAATGACATATCCTAAAAAAACCTGCTTATTTTCAGCATGATAGATAAAACTTCCACCATATGTATTTTTATCTAGCGGCCATCCAGCAGTGTGCATTACCATTCCTTCTTCGTGATTTTTCTCATCTATTTCCCAAATTTCTTTAAAACCAATACCATATTGTTGAGGATCTTTGCCTTTATCTAGTTCAAAATTTTTAATTAACTGTTTTCCCAAATGACCTCTACAACCTTCAGCAAAGACTGTTACTTTACCTAAAAGTTCAATACCTGGTTCAAAACTATCTTTTTTATTTCCTTCTTTATCTATACCCATGTCTTGGGTTGCTACTCCTTTAACAGAGCCATCCTCATTATATAAAATTTCACTAGCTGGGAACCCTGGAAAAATCTCAACACCTAATGCTTCAGCTTGTTCAGCAAGCCATCTGCATAAGTTTGCAAGACTGATGATATAATTTTTATGATTTTGTTGAACTGAGGGTAAAAGCCATGTTGGCCAGCTTAATGATTTTGTTTTTCCTAAAAATAAAAATTTTTCTTTACTAACTTTAGTTTTAATAGGTGAATTTAATTCTTTCCAAGTAGGAATTAATTCATCTAATGCTCTAGTCTCAAAAACATTTCCACTTAAAATATGCGCACCTATTTCTGATGCCTTTTCTAGTAAACAAACATTTAAATTTGAATCAAGCTGTTTAAGTTTAATAGCTGTTGATAGACCTGATGGTCCACCACCTATTATTACAACATCATATTCCATCGTCTCTCTGGACATATTCTAATTTTTTACAGATTATATTATTTTTGTATAGTGTTTAATTTGTTCAATTCCTCTAAGAATTGAGGAAGTGCTTCAAAAAGATCAGCTTCAAGACCATAATCAGCAACACTAAATATTGGTGCTTCACCATCTTTGTTAATTGCAACTATTACTTTACTTTCTTTCATTCCAGCTAAATGTTGAATAGCTCCAGATATACCTACTGCAATATATAAATCTGGCACTACAACTTTACCTGTTTGTCCAACTTGATGATCGTTACTTATATAACCTGCATCAACAGCTGCTCTAGATGCACCAATTGCTGCATTTAATTTGTCAGCTAGTGAAGTAATTAATTTAAAATTATCACCACTCTGCATTCCTCTGCCACCAGAAACAACTACTCTAGCCGTTCCAAGTTCAGGTCTATCAGATTTAATTTCTTCTCTTTTTATAAATTTTGTTTGTACAAATTCCTCACCTGCTTCTGCTTTTTCAATAGGTGCAGATCCCCCAGAACTTTCACAAGGATCAAATGAAGTAGGTCTTATTGTTACACATTTTTTGTTATCTTTACTTTTTACAGTAGCAAAAGCATTCCCAGCATAAATTGGTCTTAAAAAAGTATCATTAGACACAACTTTTGTAATATCACTAATTTGAGAAGTATCTAAAGCTGCAGCAATTCTTGGCATTAAATTTTTACCAAAAGTATTTGCAGAAGAAATAATGTGTGAATAATTTTCTGATAATTTAACAATTACTGGGGCAAAATTTTCAGCAACAAAATTTTCATAGTGAGGAGCTTCAACTTGAATAACTTTTTTAATTAATTCTAATTCTGAAAGTGCTTTAGCTGCTTCTCCACATTCGTGGCCTATAATTACCGCATGAACATCCTTATCTATTTGAGAAGCTGCAGTTGCAGCATTAAGAGTAAAAGGTCTAAGTTCTTTATTATTATGTTCTGCTATTAATAAAACTGACATTTATATTACCTTTGCTTCATTTTTTAATTTCTGAACTAATTCTGCCACACTAGAAACCTTTATACCTGCTTTTCTTTTAGGTGGTTCTTCAACCTTAGTCTGCTCGATTCTTGGAGTTGTATCTACTCCTAAATCTGACGCATTTATTTGTTCAATTGGCTTTTTCTTGGCTTTCATTATATTTGGTAATGACGCATATCTAGGTTCATTTAATCTTAGATCACATGTAACAATTGCTGGAACATTTATTTCTATTGTTTCTAGCCCCTCATCAATTTCTCTTGTAACTTCCAAGGATTTATCTTTAATCTCAATTTTAGATGCGAAAGTCGCTTGAGGCCAATTAAGTAATGCACTGAGCATTTGACCAGTTTGATTACAATCATCATCAATTGCTTGTTTGCCCATAAAAACTAAATCTGGTTTTTCTTTTTCAACTATTTTTTGTAAAAGTTTAGAAACTGCTAATGGTTCTAAAATCCCCTCAGTTTTTACAAGTATACCTCTATCTGCACCTACTGCTAAAGCTTTACGTACCGTCTCTTGAGCTTTCTCTTCTCCAATACTAACAGCTATAACTTCAGTGGCTTTCCCAGCCTCTTTAATTTTTACCGCCTCTTCTATAGCATTATCATCTGGTGGATTGGTAGACATTTTAACATTATCAGTGACTACACCTGTATTATCCTCTTTAACTCTAATTTGAACGTTGTAATCAATAACTCTTTTTACTGCGACTAAAATTTTCATTAGGCTCTCAACAATTTGTTTTCAACATCGTATGGACTTTCTTCTAAAATTGTAGCCTCGTACATTTTTCCTAATATATCAACTTTAAGTTTTTCACCAACATTAGCAAGATCAGGTTTCACCATTGCCAAAGCTATAGATTTATCTAGTCTAAATCCATATTCTCCACCTGTAGCTCTTCCTACGACTTTGTCATCTTTATAAATAGGATTGTTTCCTAAAACATCTGAGTCTGTTGTATTGTGAACTTCTAGTGTAACCAATTTATTATCAAAACCTTTTTCTCTCCATTTATTTAAAGCTTCAAGCCCAATGAAATTACCTTTGTTAGGGTGAATAAATCTATCTAAACCAGACTCGTAAGGTGAGTACTCAATAGATAATTCTGTACCAACTAATTTGTAAGATTTTTCAAGTCTCAAGCTATTCATTGCTCTTATTCCAAAAGGTTTAATTCCCAAATCTTTTCCTGCTTCCATTAATTTATCAAATATATGGTTTTGATATTCAATTGGATGATGTAGTTCCCAGCCTAATTCACCAACGAAGTTTACTCTCATAGCATTGACTGGGGCATATCCAACGTTAACATTTTTAGCTGTTAACCATTTAAAATTTTCGCTTGAAAAATCATCTACAGAAACCTTTTGCATTAATTCTCTTGCTTTCGGCCCTGCCACAACAAGTACTCCAGTACTATTCGTTAAGTCTTCGAATATAACTGATCCATCTGTGGGCATCCACTTTTGGATCCAATCATGGTCTAATCTTAAATTTGCACCTGCTGAAACAAGATAATATTTATTTTCATCTTCTTTCATAATTGTAAATTCTGAATGAACACCACCCTTAGTATTAAGAGCATGACATAAATTTATTCTTCCAATTTTTTTTGGAAGCTTGTTAGCCACTAAATAATCTAAAAATTCCTCTGCTTTTGGTCCTCTTATTCTACATTTGGCAAAAGCTGTCATATCTAAAAGGCCAACATTTTCTTTTACGTTTTGACATTCTTTTTTTATAGCATCAAACCATTTAGATCTTCTAAAAGACCAATCATCTTTTTGTTCCATGCCATCAGTTGCAAAAAAGTTTGGTCTTTCCCAACCAAATTTTTGTCCAAATACTGCACCTAAATTTTTCATTCTTTCATAACATGGTGATGTTCTTAAAGGTCTTGCAGCTGGTCTTTCTTCATCTGGATAGTGAGTAATAAAAACATGACTGTAAGCTTCCTCATTTTTGGCTTTTAAATAAGATTTAGTTGCATAGTTTCCATAACGTCTTGGTTCAACGCCTAGCATATCAATGGTTGGTTCTCCATCTACTATCCATTCTGCTAATTGCCAACCAGCTCCACCAGCAGCAGTAATTCCAAAACTATGACCTTCATTAATCCAAAAATTTTTCAAACCCCAAGCTGGTCCAACTATAGGATTTCCATCTGGTGTGTAACAAATTGCACCGTTATAAACTTTTTTCACTCCTACTTCACCAAAAGCAGGAACTCTATGTATTGCTCCTTCTATGTGTGGGGCAAGTCTATCTAAATCTTCTTGAAATAATTCATATTCTGAACTCTTAGATGGACCTTCTACATAACAAGCAGGAGCACCATCTTCGTAAGGACCTAATATTAATCCACCAGCCTCTTCTCTCATATACCATCTACTATCACTATCTCTTAGTACTCCCATTTCAGGAAGACCTTCTTTTTTTCTTTTTTGAATTTCTGGATGAGGCTCAGTAACAATATATTGATGTTCAACAGGAATTACTGGAATATCTAATCCAACCATTTCCCCAGTTTGTCTTGCAAAATTTCCGGAACAAGAAATTATATGTTCACATTCAATCGATCCTTTGTCTGTTTCAACAATCCATCCTTCTTTATTTTGCTTCATTGCAATCACTGTTGTGTTCCTGTAAATCTCAGCTCCCATGTTTCTTGCACCTGTAGCAAGTGCTTGGGTTAAATCTGCAGGCTGGATATAGCCATCTTCAGGATGTTGAATAGCACCTACTAAATCATCAGTATGACATAAAGGCCAAATTTCTTTTACTTGTTGAGGCGTTAAAAATTTTACATCGACACCAATAGTTTTAGCTACTCCCGCATATTGATGGTATTCATCCATTCTATCTTTTGTACTTGCTAAACGAATGTTTGATACAACACTAAATCCAACATTCTTTCCTGTTTCATCTTCTAATTTTTTATATAGATCGACTGCATATTTATGTAATTGACCTACAGAGTAGCTCATATTGAAAAGTGGTAATAATCCTGCAGCATGCCAAGTAGATCCAGAAGTTAATTCTTTTCTCTCTACAAGAACTACATCAGACCACCCTTTTTTAGCTAAATGATAAAGTGCGCTTACTCCTACTACTCCACCACCAACAACTACTACTTTTGTTTTAGATTTCATTAAGCGATTCCTACTAAATTTTTATTCATTACGAAACAAAATTGTATCTAAGAATATCAAATTGAACTTCCCAATGATATGGGATTAGATACCATAGTAGTCAACCAACAGTCTTTTAAGGGTCCATCCATAGTATATTTTTCAACCTGCCAATTAAATTTATGATAAATTTTGTTTTTATCTAAAATGATAACTTCAAATTGAGCCCATTTGTCACTACTTCCAAGCTCTGTAATTGTGTGATTCAAATGGTCAATTAACATTTGGTATGCATTTCCCTTAATCATCATTTTAAAGTTTGGGAGAGGGCCAGTATTTTTTTTATTATTTGGATGAGCAAAATTCCAAGTTTGTTCAATCCCACTGTCTTTAAAATCTTTATCATTATCCATTAGACCTACTAACTGAATTTTAATTACTTCTGCTGGTAAAATTAAATTATTTGGAGATTTTAAATCAGCGTTTGAATGTGAAATATTTAAAAAAATAATTGTAACTATACTAAATATTAAGGGCAGTTTTTTTAACATCATTTAGAAACTCTTCTCTTTTTTTATCACTTACGAAAGGTACAGCAAAATATCTTCTATAATTGATATTATAAATGCCGCACATGTGGAAAACACCCCTTTTCAACCTTCTAATAGGTAAGTTTAAAAAAAATGTTGTGATTGCTAATCTGGGTGATCCATAAGTACAAAAAATAATTGCTTTTTTATCTCTAAGGTTTCCTATTGGATAGCCATAATTCCCCCAGAGTTTTTGAAATTTAAATGCCCAAGGTGGAGCTAATACTTTATCTATCCACCCTTCAACTATTGCCGGCATTCTAAAATTCCAAATAGGTGCAATTAATACAATTGTATCACACGCATCTATTCTTTTTCTATGATCTAAAACTATTTCATCTGGTTCTTCACCCGCAAAAACTGGATTAAATTTCTCTTGATATAAATCAACACTGTCAACTAAGTGACCATTTTCTTCAGCTGTCTTAGTGAAAGTATTTTTAATAGCAGCATTAAATGATTTGTCATCATAATGACCATATATAAGAAAAATTTTTTTCATTTAAATACTTTTAGTATAATTAAATAATACTAGTATTGTAATTTTATTATATTTGAGTTGTGTTTTTGTATTATATTTTTTGATCAAGTCTTGGTTTCCAAAATGGTCGAAAGAGTTCAATCTTTGGACATCTATTCATTACTACCTTTAGACCAGCCTCTTCTGCAAGATTAGCAGCGTCATGATTGATAACACCTATTTGTCCCCATAATACTTTAGCGCCAATAGCAATTGCTTCCTCAGCAACTCCATATAGATCTTCAGGTTTCCTAAAAACTTCAACCATATCTACAGGTCGATCAATTGATGCAAGATTAGGATATACTTTTAAATTTCGTATTTCTTTGATTTCAGGTTTTGGATTAACTGGTATCATGTCATATCCAGTTTCATGAAGCACTCTTAAGACGCCATAACTAAATTTAGTCTTATCAGGACTAGCACCAACCATTGCTATAGTCTTAACAGATTGTAAAATATCTTTTAAATATTCATCACTATAGGGCTTGGTATGGTCCATTTACTTATTCTTTTTAATATTTTTTTGAGTTGCAATATCAGCTTTTAACTCATGTGGTGCAAGTGGGTCAAGAAAAGGATTGCGGTAGAGTTTATCATGACTTTCAACTCCAATTTCAATTTCACAATCAGTTTTTGGTCGAGCAACACATAAAACAACATAACCATTGTTAATTTGTCTATTATTTAAAGCTACTTGAGAACGTTGATCTACTTCGCCATTAACAAGTTTTGCTGCACAAGTTATGCAGCCTCCATATTCACAACCGTAAGGAAGATCAACTCCTTGAGCACGTAATTCTTGTAGCAAGGGTTTTCGATCTGAGACCTTGAAAGTTTTATTTTTACGATTGATAATAGTAATTTTCTTTACAGCCATATATCGCTTGTACAATCTCCACCCGGATATCTACTTTCATGACATCTACTTGGGCCATTAGGCTCTTTACCAAAATCAACTATAAAATCTTTATTGATTTTCATACCACCATTTTCAACATCGCAGTCAATCATAACCATAGCGCCGCCCTGTGTTCTTATGTCAGGATAAAATTGATTATCCCAAGTTGAAAATAGAGAAGTTGTTACGTACATCCGTTTACCATCTAAAGATAATTGGTACATTTGGGGACCGCCTGCAATTTTTACTCCATTTATAATTGGTGCTTTACCTAAAAGTCCACCAATCCAAACTTGTCCAGTTAATTTTGGTTTGTGTGGGTCTGTTATATCGTATTGTCTCATGTCTCCATGAAGCCAGTTATTTAAATAAAGATATTTATCATCCATTGAAACAAGAATTGCAGACATTACTCCAGGAATAGGTATAGGCCAGTCTGGGTGAGGTTCATTATTGACATCTATAACTTTTTCCCACTCCCACTTTCCCTCTTTGGATTTCCAAAAATGAATAACATTCGAACTGAGTGCGGCCCCACAAAATCCATGAGTGCTATCAGGATCATGCTTAAATTTTACTTCCAATGGTATTAGACCATCTTCACCAAGATACATTGTTTCAATTGGTTCTTTTTTTTTAAAATCCCAGATATGGAGCCTTCGTCCATATTTTAAGTGACCGACTTCTTCCAAATCAAAGCCTGGCATAAAGGTATTAGGTGCAGCCCATTCTGAACTTACCATCACGTTATGACGTGGCTGATACCAAAAATCATAGCTAAAAGGGATATTTCCCATTGAGTTTTCCCATCTTCCAACAATTTCAAAATCTTTGTTAAGATGCAAGTATCCTCCAGGAGCTTCACCCTTGGCATTACCAAGAAAAGAGATAATAATTTCAGATCCTAGACAATGAACAGTATGTGGTCCTGACAAATTAGTTTTAGATTTTATTTCTGAGCCTTTAATCACTTTATGGATTTTTGGAGCAAATGGATCTGTTGCAGTATCTATTACATGAATATTATTTGATCTAACACCTGGTACTAAAAGATATTTTCTGCTAATTCCTGCATCACCGTGACATGAAGAGCATGCATTCCATCCCATGTGATGTAATTCATCTCCAATCCCTAGCATTTCTAAACGGTGAATAACCTTTGAATAGGTTGGACTATCTGGATCAACATCAACAGTTGCAAGATAATCAGGTTTTTGAATTCCTGTTCCAGTGTAAATAGCTATTGTATATAAAAGTTTTTCATTAGGTGCTTTAATTGCTTCAGATGGACTAGCGTAACCAGGTCCACAACAAGTATTATTTGTTTTTTCTAAATCACTCATCACTTATCTTTATTAATCTGATCTTCACAAAACTCTTTGGCTTGCTGTGTGGTCATTGGTTTATCCAACTTTTTACTTCCAGCAATACAAGCATCTATAGCTCTTTTAAAATTATGGTCTCTAAAATCTAAAACCACATATAAACCTACAAATATAAATATAACGATTAAAATATTTTTAATCGTCATTTATTTTTCCAAATCGGTTTTCTTTTATCTAGAAATGCAGAAATTCCTTCCTTTGCATCCATTGCCATCATATTAATTGTCATCATTTTGCTAGTGTAGGCGTAAGCTTTTCTTAAAGGCATCTCTAACTGTTTATAAAAAGTTTGTTTACCAATTTTGATAGTTAAATTTGATTTTGAAGCAATTTTTTGGGCTATTTTTAAAACTTCATTGTTTAATTTTAATTTTGAGAAACAATCATTAATCAGACCAATTTCTTTTGCATAATTTGCTTTGATAGGTTCTCCGGTTAGTAACATTTTCATCATTGGTTTCCTGCTTATCTTTCTGCTAACCGCTACCATTGGGGTACTACAAAATAATCCAATATTTACTCCTGGTGTAGCAAATAAAGCATCTTTAGTGCTATAAGCTAAATCACAACTTGCAACTAACTGACATCCTGCAGCGTAGGCAGCACCATGCACTTTAGCAATTACTGGTTTTTTTCCTTCAACTATTTGCAACATCAATTTTGAACAAAGGTTAAATAATTTTTGGTATTTTTCTTTTTTCTTTAAACCTCTTACTTCTTTTAAGTTATGTCCTGCACTAAATCCTTTACCAGCCCCTTCAAGAATAATTACTTTAACATTCTTGTCATTATCTAATTTTTTAAAAACTTTTATTAGATCATTTAAATTTTTAAAAGATAAAGAATTATAAGTTTTAGGTTCATTAATGATTACTCTTGAAATATTTTTTTTATTAATGACTTTAATGTTCATTGAAAATTATTTAAGTTTACCTTCTTCTCTCATCTTGGCTCTTATTTTGGTAGCTGAAATTTCTTGAATTTCTTTTGAAAGTTCAATTTCTTCAATTTTATAGCCCACTCCTCTACCATAACAAATATTGGTAATATTGGGCACCATCATAATCTTAAATCGTCCTTCAAATTCTGGATTCAATCTATCCTCAATGTTCTTTTTGACCGTATCAAAATCAAATGGATTGTCATCTACACCCTGAACATCTCTAATTTGAATACAGACTTGACCAGTTTTTTTTATTATTTCTTTAAATAAAGTATAGTGACCGTCATGAAATGGCTGCCATCTTCCCAACATTTGTGCAGTAGGTTTTTTATTATCCCATTTGTAAACCATTATTTTATCTCCTTATATATTTTTGGTGCCCAATTTTTAGCATCTTGTGAAGTAACATGAAAGTCATACTTATCAGGTTTAATAAACATCTTATTAGTATCTTCAAATCTTCCTTCTTTAATCGTATCTACCCAAATTACATAATCAGCTGGAAATAAACTTCTAGCTTCAGGTGTTGGACAAATAAAATCTGCTATTACAAAGTTTCCTTGCTCTTTTAGTTTTATTGCAAAGTTACCCATTCTTTTAGCTTGTCTTTTTCTTCCGTCTTCTGAAAAATCCCAATCATTAGCTTCTTTTCTAACCTCATCAGCATTTAGTCTTTTTGCATTTAACATAGGCCCCAATTCATTAGCTAATGTTGTTTTTCCTGATCCTGGTAAACCCATTATTAAAACTATTTTCATTTTAAATTAAATTTCCTGCTACCCATTTATGAAACTGATGGGTTGGTTGATCCATTGTTGGAGAAAAATTTCCCCCATTATATGATGGTGAATTTCTTCCACTTTGCATTCCTTCAATTGCAACAATATCTTCTAACATTACATTTTTCCAAAATTTTAAATTTTCTTTTCTCATCTCTTTCAATTCTCCCCCATTGGCACTTATATTACCGACATAATACATCTGCATATGTTCTCTAGTTTTGTTGATTGCCAAAGGTTCTAACCAAAAAACATAAAAATGGTCTATGTGTAAACCAATCATTACATTTGGAAATAAAGCTACATATTCAGAATTTTTTAAATTATTCTTATCCCAATTTGGAAAAGTGTTAAATTTTTTATTTCCCTTGATCAGTTGTTCATATTTATTACTTCCTTGTCCTGCAAATCTGTTTGGCAAACCTTGTATGTGATAATGATCATTAATATTAGAGACTTTGTTTAGTTCTGGATGAATAGTTGGTAGATGATAACTTTCACAATAATTTTCTATAGCAAATTTCCAATTACTTTTTACGTCTAAATTAAAGTAACCATAATCATTTGAATGAACTATTAATCTATGATCTTCTTTATTGATAAATTTAGACCATCTATTTTCAAGAGGCTTAATATATTCATCAAAATCAATTTCATTAGAGTTTAAGTTAATAAAAATAATATCCATCCAAACTTTATTTTTAACTTCTTTTAAATTACTTTTTGTTTTATCGAATCTTTCTGACTGATGATTGTTAAGACCACCAATGTGAGGTGTTGCAACTAGATTTCCTTTAAAATCATAAGCCCAAGAATGATATGGACATCTGATAACATTTTTTAGAGAACAAGTTTTGTCTACAAGTTTAAAACCTCTGTGACTACACACATTGTGAAAAACTCGAATCTTCATATCTTTATCCCTAATCATAATTAAAGGAATCCCGAGTAGATTGTATGATTTGACATCTCCTGGATTTGGAATTGATCTTCCAACCCCAATTACTGTCCACTTATCACAAAAAACCTTGTCCTTTTCATAGTTAAAATAGTCTTTATCTGTGTAGCATTCATTTGGAAGACCGTTTGCAGTCTCAATAGGCTTATTCACTGCATGTAATTTTTTAAGATCTAAGATTTCAGATAAAATTTTATTTTTGTAATTTTGAGCCACAAAAAAAATTATCATGAGCATCATTTTTGGCAACAAATTTCGATTTGGATATTGTTGAATTTCTTTGACAGCTTTTACAAAAAAGATAATGATCTGAAAAAATGAAGTTTTCTTTAGAAATTGGTCCTAATACCGAGATAGAAACCATCCCTTTAGTAAGTGATGTTTATATTACTATGTTGCCAGGAGGAGATTATAAAGAGACTGCTCAAAAAGCTATTGAACTTGTTAAAAAAGGATTTAATCCTGTACCTCACTTTCCAGCTAGATCTATGCAAAATGAAAAAGAGTTAAAAGACTATGTGTCAAGATGTAAAGATGGAGGAGTAAAACAAGCTTTAATTATTGGTGGTGGTAGAGAACCAATGGGAAAATTTGATAGCTCATTTCAACTTTTAGAAACAGGTTATTTTGAAAAAATGAGGATAGGAATTGCTGGACACCCTGAGGGGAGTCCTGATATATCCGACTCAGATTTAGAAAAAGCTATGATAGATAAGAAGCCTTATGCTGATTATATTGTAACCCAATGGTTATTAGATCCTCAGCCTATTATAGATTTTATCTCTAAACAAAGCGTACCAGTGCATGTGGGAATTACTGGCCCTCTTAAAATATCTAGCTTAGTAAAATTTGCTAATATTGTTGGAGCAAAAAATTCCTTAAATTTTCTTAAATCTAATTTTAGTAAGGCGTTAGATTTATTAAAACCTAAAGACCCTAATGATTTAATTGGGAAAGTTAAATCGCATACTGATTTTTTCCACATTTATACATTCGGCGGCTTGAAGGAAACTAACAAGTGGTTGAAGGAGAATAGTTATGTCTAAAGAGTTTGACTATACTAAATTAAAACATGTTACCTCTGTTGATCAATCGGATCGAGAAGTACCATATAATTTAAGACAAAGTGGGCCAACTAAAGTTGAAATGCTAATTTCAACAAGAGTAAGGAAATCACCTTATTGGCATTTATCAATGCAAGCAGGTTGTTGGAGAGCAACTGTATATAATCGTATTTATCACCCAAGAGGATATGTAAAACCAGAAGATGGCGGAGCAATGGTAGAATATGATGCAATTGTAAATCATGTAACCATGTGGAATGTTGCTGTTGAAAGACAAATTAGAGTTAAAGGTCCTGATGCAGAAAAATTTACAGACTATGTAATAACAAGAGATGCTACTAAGATTTCTCCAATGAGAGCAAGGTATGTAATTTTATGTAATGCATATGGTGGAGTTTTAAATGATCCAATTCTTTTAAGAATTTCTAAAGATGAATTTTGGTTCTCTTTATCTGACTCAGATATTGGTATGTATTTACAAGGAGTAAATGCTGATCAAAGATTTAATTGTACAGTTGAAGAAATAGATGCTTGTCCTGTTCAAATTCAAGGTCCAAAGTCTAAAGCTTTGATGAAAGATCTTTGTGGAGATCAAGTTGATTTTGATAATATGCCATTTTATGGTCTAGCTGAAGTTAAGGTTGGTGGTAGAAGTTGTGTTATTTCACAATCAGGTTTCTCAGGCGAAGCGGGGTATGAAATATATTTAAGGGATGCAACTTTGTACGCTGAAGATATGTGGAACGCAGTTTTAGACGCAGGAAAAAAACATAATCTAATGGTTATAGCACCAGCTCACCATAGAAGAATTCAAGCAGGAATTCTTTCCTGGGGACAAGATATGGATCAGCAACATAATCCTTTCCAATGTAATTTGGGTTACCAAGTATCACTATCTGGTAAAGGAGAGTGGAATAAGAAAGCTGATTATGTTGGTAAAGCTGCTCTAGAAAAAATGAAAGATGAACTTAAAGCTGGAAAAAAACCTTATAAACTTCAATTGGTAGGTCTTGAATTAGGGGGAAAACCAATTGAAGATTATGCACCAGATTTTTGGTTAATCTCGAATGAAGATGGAGGAGATCCTGTAGGATTCCTTACTTCTCCTTGGTATCATCCGGAGAAAAAAACTAATATTGCAATGGGATATGTCCCTTTTGATGGAACATTAAATCCAAACGGATTTCCTAAGGGTAAAGTTGGTACTAAATATAAAGTTCACTTACCTGAAAAATATTCTGACAAAGCAGGTGTACCAGTAGATGCAGTAATAGTTGATATTCCATTTAAGGAGTCATTCAATGCTAATACAAGAGAAGTAGTAAAAGGCTAATTTAATAAAGGGGAGTAAAAACTCCCCTTTTTAAAACTCTTAATGACTAAAGCTTTCCTAATTGCAATTTGCATTATAATAACTATTGCTTTAATACTCTTTCCATTAATTGTTTCATACAAAGAACAAAAAAATAAAAAAAAATAAATGTTTGGTGAGTTTCTTAGTATAATTTTAAAATCTATAAAATTAGATAAATCTCTTTATAGTGATAATAAAAATTTTGGTGAAGCCTCAATATATTTTGCAGGTTTGATTATGATTTTAGATGGTATAGCAGGAGCTGTTGCAGCCAATACTGTGATTAAAACAGCTGTAGCGATGTCTGGTCTAACAGCAATTTTAACTTGGTTTATTTGGGCAATTTTTATATTTGTTATTGGTGTAAAATTATTTCCAGATAAACAAAGTAAAGTTCCTTTTAAAAAAGTTTTGACTGCGGTTGGTTTTGCTCATGCGCCTGGTTTACTAAGATTTTTTGCTGTCACTCCCGACTTAATGATACCAATAATTTTCTTAACTCAATTTTGGATTTTCGCTGGACTGATAATCTCTACAAAACAAGTTTTAAATCTTAAATCAAACTTCAAATCATTCGGAATAGTGTTTTTATCTTTCTTAATTATAGCTTTTTTATCAATTTCTTTTGTCATGAGCAGAATGAATGTGCTGCCAGTCAATCACATTTAAATCGGGAAAATAGTTTTAGAAGTTCTGCAAGATTTACATATTTTAAATCCCATAAGAATTAAATTTTGGGAAACACTTTCATCTTCTTCTTTGCATTCATCACATATATTATCTAAATCTCTTAAATTTTTCTCGATTTCCTCATCTTCAATCATTGTCAGTCAAACCAGCACCTGCAGCACCCTCCTTTAAACTATCTGTTTCCTCTACAAAAGTATCCTCGGCAAGTTTGTAAAGATTATTCCAATCATTATCAGAAAAATTATCTTCATTATTTAAAAAACTTATTTCTACTTGATTTGCTAATATTGGAGGCTCTTTATTCCAAAAATTTGAGGAAATACTTACATTAAAATTTAATAAAAATTGACTATCATCAAATGAAAATAATAATTTTTTTCCAATAATCTCTGAACCTCTACTTAAAAAAGGTAAAAGTAATAATGGGAAAGCTAATTTATCAACTGAACATTTTTTCAGAGTTTCAATATTCTTAATTTGATCAATAAAATTTACTCCTAAAGTAATTGGACAAAAAGATAACCCATTTGATTTGTTAATTTTATTGATTAATTTTATATCATCAAAATTTTCTTTTTTTTTATTTTGATAATATTGATTAAGGTGTTTAATTCCTGGGAAACCAAATAATTCAGATAACCTTATAGATTTTCCAACCTCTTCAGCTATGCCCCACGAATAACCAGCAGCTCGACTTGCTCTTTTTACTGTTGTCTCAATTTCACTTAAAGATTTCATAATTTAAGAGAAGGTTTTATAAACCCATTGCTCATCGTAATCTTTTAATTCATTTGGAAGTGGTGCACCTTGAAACATACATATTCTCAGCCATTTGTCAGATCTTGGGTCAAATTTTAGAGCTCCAAAAAAAGATAATTTCAATCGCAGCATATCAATTGGTACTATATTTTCTCCTATAGTATTGTCTTGTATTTCTGAATATGGAAAGTTTTCAATAATAAAAGCCCTTCTTACAACATGTCTTAAATCAGAATTATCAATTAAAAACTGATTAATTTTCAAATTATTTTTCAAAGACAATAGTCTTTCATATAGTTTTTTTATATCTCTCGCTATTGCTAGAGGTTGTTCTAAATCCGCACCACTCTCTTCAAAACGATTAGCTAATCTTGGTTCTTCTTTGTTTTTTGAAATAAACCAAAATTTTTGATTACTATCTTCTTTATTAAAATCAATTTTCAGAATATCTGAATACTTATTTTCTAAAATTTTCTTCAAGTCTTCTACATTTCGCTCAGTAGGAATATTAAAGTATTTTTCTTCTTCTGAGCTCATTTGACTAATTAATGGCTGAACTATTTCACCAAATGGTTCCATCATTATTGAAACAATATACTCAATACACTCCTCACAAGTTTCTTTCTCTAGCCAAAGGTAAATTTCATTAAATGGATAATCTTTTTTAAAATCAAATTCATTTTCTAGAAAATTAATAAATTTTCTTACGTCTTTAAGTAAAAGCTTTATCTTTTTAAGTTGATATTCACTCTCTGTGTTCCAACTAGTAATATTTTTAAGAGAATTTTTGACACATTCTTTAAACAAACTTATATCTTTAGTTTCAGCAATTTTAATTTCTCTAATTTTTTTAAGAGCAACTTCTCTACTTAGTATCCAGTTATTAAGTAATGTTGGATGATTAACAATAAATGGGGCCATCCCTAATCCAGTTGAATTTCCAATTCCCAAATTTCTACAAATTTTTGGATCAAGTTTAACAGCTGATTTAGGATTTCTATTTTTTGCTACGTGATTAACTTGATCAAATGTAAATTGTCTGACTAGATAAACTAGCATCATCTCTAATCTAAATGGTCCGTTAATTTCTTCTCTATTTTTAATTCTAAATCGATCTGCTAAACCAAACTTACCTGATCCATATACTGCTGTTGTTCTGTACAAATATCCCACTTTTTCAAGCAAGTCTAAATTTGGTTGCGATCCATTACTTAAATTTTCAACAACATGATCAAATACTCTTACAGATTTATTAGCTCTAGATAATGTTAATTCTTTATAAGAAAGTCTACCAACTTCTTGTTTTGGAACTTCATTTCTTAATCTTTCAATATCTTCTTTTAAAGGCACGCCATCGTGCAATGTAAAAGCTGCATCCCATTTGGTTGCTATTACTCTATCCGATCTTTCATCATCATTGATTTTGTTTGCGTAACAAATTAAAGAATAAACTCTGCTTTTTTTTTTAAAAGAATATACTGCTGTTCCAAATCCATCTTTATCTAAATCAAATAAATCTCTTTTATAATCCCAATCTTTAAATTCATTTAAAAAACTTCTTAAAAAAGACAATCTAGATTGGTGAAATGAGCCCAGCCTTGAAAGCTTCATAATGATATTGGGATCTCTTAATTCTATATTCATTTCTAAATAGTTTTATAAAAATTATACCAATTGTTACCGAGTATTCCATTAGTCTCAGTTTCTGAAAATCCAACTTTTTTTAAACCTGTTTCTAAATTTTTAAAACCTCTTGCATCCTCAAACCATTTTGGTTGAATTGGAAAACCTGGTTTATTTTTTGATCCTTCTCCATAATTTTTACTTTTAGACCAAGTTCCATTTCTCATCCACTCAACAACTTCATCTGGTTGATTTAAACAAAGATCAGAACCAATTCCAATATTTTTTACACTCATAACTTCAGCTGTTCTGGCTATCATTTCACAAAAACTTTCCAAAGTACAATTTGTATTATTTTTTAAATGATGTGGATAAAGAGATAAGCCTAGAATACCACCACTATCACTTAAAGTTTTTAATAATTCTGAAGATTTATTTCTTTTAGCGGCGTGCCAAAATGATGGGTTAGCATGAGTTATTGCAATTGGTTTTGCACTTATTTCTATTGCATCAAAAGTACTTTTCTCTGCTGAATGAGACATGTCTACAACAACACCTACTCTATTCATTTCTTTTATTACTTCACGGCCAAAGTTTGTTACACCACTGTCAATCTTTTCATAACATCCAGTAGCCAGTAAGGATTGATTATTATAAGTTAGTTGCATAAATCTACATCCTAGTTCATGAACTTTTTCAACTAAATTTATATCATCCTCAATAGGTGAGCAATTTTGAAATCCAAAAAAAATTGCTGTTTTCTTCTCTTTATTAGCTTTCTCAATATCCTTGAAATTATTTCCGAGAAAAATTAAATCTGAGTTTTCTTTAAATAATTTTTTCCATTTTTGGATTTCATTCAAATGTTCATCAAAATCCTCATGATATACTATTGTCACATGCACTGCATCAAGCCCAGCCTCTCTATTGATTTCAAAAATTTTTCTAGACCAATTGCAGTATTGTAAATTATCTATTTTAAATTTCATTTTGATGAATAATAATTAAGCATACCAATATGTTTTTTAAATACTATTTATTTTATTGAATTTATTATTTAATTTTGAAATAAAGATTAAGCTTACAATATCATGAAAAATATTAAAAAACTCAAAGTCTCCATCGTTATGGGTAGTCAATCTGACTATAAAACTATGAAATTAGCTGCTAAAATCCTTAAAAACTTAGGTGTTAAATTTGAAACAAAAATAATATCAGCTCACAGAACCCCAAATAGAATGTTTGAATATGCAAGTTCTGCAGATAGAAATAATATTGGTGTAATAATTGCTGGTGCAGGAGGATCTGCTCATCTTCCAGGTATGATTTCAGCTTTGACTACGATTCCTGTTTTAGGTGTTCCAATTGAGAGTAAAAAACTTAAAGGTCTAGATAGCCTCTTATCTATTGCCCAAATGCCAAAAGGTATCCCTGTGGGAACTTTAGCAATAGGAGAAGATGGAGCAATTAATGCTGCTTTATTAGCTGCCTCAATTCTTGCAAATAGTAATCCTGTTATAAAGAAAAAATTGAAAAGTTGGCGATTATCTCAGACTAAGTCAGTAAAGAAAAATCCAAAATAATAAAAGGATGGCATTAAAAAATCTTGGAATCATTGGTGGAGGTCAATTAGGTAGCATGCTGTCATCAGCAGCAAAAAAGTTAAATATAAGAACAGTCATTTACTCAGACGATAAAGACGCTCCAGCACAAAATTTTTGTCATGAATTTATTTTTGGAGGATACGATGATAAACAAAAAATATTAGAATTTATTAGTAAAGTTGACGTTATTAGTTATGAATTTGAAAATATTCCTTATGAAACTCTTAATGAAATGAATAAATTAAAACCTGTTTTGCCAAAACCATCAGTTAACAGACTTATACAGCATAGAATTGCTGAAAAAGATTTTGTAAATAAACTCAATATAAGAACAACAAGATATGTGTCTATAGAAAAAAAATCTGATATTGAAACATTGGGAGATTTTTTACCAGGAATTTTGAAAACTACTACAATGGGCTATGATGGAAAAGGTCAGTATCCAATCAAAACAGCTGAGGATATAAATTCATTAAATATAGATTTTTCTAAAGGCTACATACTAGAAAAGTTAGTAAAGCTTAAAAAAGAAATTTCAGTTATAATAACAAGATATGGTAATAATAATTTTGAGATTTATGATCCAATAGAAAATACTCATCAAGATCAAATTCTAAAATATTCAGTAATACCTGCTGAAATCAGTAAAAAAATTTTAGATCAATCAAAAGATTGGGCTATCATGATTGCAGAAGAGCTTAAATACATTGGTACATTATGTGTAGAATTTTTTATTGACAGAAATGAAAATCTATATGTAAATGAAATTGCACCAAGAGTTCATAATTCTGGTCATTTAACTATTAACGCTTATAATGTAAGCCAATTTGAAAATCATGTAAGGGCTGTATGTTCACTTGAAAAAGTTCCATTAAAAAAATTATCTAATGCTAAAATGGTTAATTTAATTGGGAACCAAATTGAACCTTATCGGAAAAATTTAGAACTAGGTAAGAATGAATTTTTTTTTGATTATCTAAAGAAAGATATAAAAGAGAAAAGGAAAATGGGTCATATAACAACTTTACTATAAATGCTTAAATCAATAGAAGGAAATTTTGACCACCCTGAAGTTAATCAGCTTTTGATAAAACATTTTATAGAATTAAAAGCTGCGTCCCCTGAAGGAAGTGCACATGTTCTTGACATACCTGGTCTTAAAACTCCATCAATAAAATTTTGGAGTTTATGGCAAGAGGAAAAGTTATTTGGCTGTGGTGCTTTGAAATTTCTTACAAAAGAACATGGAGAATTTAAATCAATTAGGATTCACGACAATTACAGAAATAAAGGTAATGGAATACAAGTAATTCACCATTTAATCTTTGAGGCCAAGAAATTAAATATAAAAAAATTAAGTATAGAAACGGGTGCAGGTAAATTTTTTGAACCAGCACGTAAATTATTTAAAAAATGTGATTTTACTCCTTGTGAGCCCTTCGCTCATTATAAAGAGGATAAAAATTCTATCTATTTAACTAAACAGATAAACAACGATTAGTATAAAAAAGGTCCCAAAAACATCTATTTAGTTGACAAAACCCTATAAATTCTAAAGAAAGCAGAATTACTTAATTATAAGTAATAAATTAATATAACAAAAAGTAAGAAGATAAATATGAGTCTACAAGGTAAAGTAAAGTGGTTCAATCCAACCAAAGGTTTTGGTTTTATTGAAAGAGAAGATAAAGAAAAAGATGTGTTTGTACATGTTTCAGCAGTAAGAGATGCTGGTATGAACGGTTTAGATGAGGGTCAAGCTTTGACTTTCGATGTTGAAGATGGTCCTAAAGGTCCTTCAGCAGTTAACTTAAAAACTGCATAATTTTCACACTATCATTTATTGGCTATAATCATTTTCAGTTCTTAATTTAAGAATTGATTTATTTTTATAGCCAATGAACTATTCTACAACAAACAAAAAGATATAATTTATATATGATTGGTATTTTAGGTGGAATGGGAACTCAAGCAGGTCTTGATTTTTGTAATAAGTTAGCAATCTTATATAGAGGGAAATTTGATCAAGATTACCCCCTATTCATACTCTATAATAAATCTAATATTCCAGGAAGACCCGAGTCAATAGGTGTTCAAACTGGAAATTTATCAAATAAAAAAAATAACAAGAAAAGTCAAAAAAAATATTTGTTAGTTTTAAAAAGTTTAATTAAAGGATGTCAGGTCCTTAAAAAAAGTAAATGTAAATTTATAGTTATACCATGTAATACAGCTCATTATTGGTATGAAGATTTACAAAAAAAAATTAATTTACCTATAATTAACATGCCAAAAGAGGTTTTTAATTTTACAAAAAAAACATGTAAAAAAAATTCAAGTATTGGTCTACTTGCTACTGAAGGCACTTTAAAAACTGGTGTTTACAATAAATTTTTCGATAACAACTATAATTTAGTTTTTCCAAATAAAAAAAATCAAAATAATTCTGTTAACAAGGCTATTAAATTTGTAAAAATGGGAAAAGTAAAAGAAGCTAGTAAGATTATAAAACCTGCTATTAATTATTTAATAAAAAAGAAATGTAAAAAAATAATTCTTGGTTGTACTGAATTGCCAATAGCTATTTTCGCATTTAAATCATTTAAAACAATTAAATCATCAAAAATATTTTTAGATCCTAATTTGATCTTAGCTAATTCAGCTATGAAAAAATATAATAATAGATAATGTCATCTAAAGAAAAACCTTACGTATTATACGTAGCAGAATTTATATATTTAAAAATTTGTCAAATTAAAAAAAAAAATCCTGATTTTTCAAATATTAATGCTTTTGAGTCATTCATTGAAACACCTGAATACAAAGAAATAAGTAGTGGTGAATTTCATGACAAATGGATTGAAAACTTGAAAAAGAATAATTTTATTGATCTTAAAACTAAAAAAAAGATACCAGATGAAACAATTAAGTTACTTCATGTTCAAAAAGATATGATGATTAAACAACTTATTCAATTTCCTGAATTATATTATGCAAAAAGTCATTTTCCTTTAGAATTGTCTCAAAGAGCTTTTGATCATTTATGGAGAATGTGTGAAAGTTATGAATTATGGTGTAAAGAAAGCAAACAAAAACATTTAATTTATTTAAAAATTACTGATTGATATTTTTAAGGTTTAGTTTCTGTCTTGTGAGTTTTATTCTTTTTTCAACTAGTAGCATAAGTTTTTTATTTAAATCTTTATTATCATTGTTTTCTTCAATTTTATCTTTGACAAAAGTTAGAGAATTTTTTCCAGTTGCATCTTCAATTCTTTTATTAATCATATATTGAGCTCCAGCTTTGTAAACATTACCAGATGTAAAAGCTGTTAAACCAGGACCAAGTATAGAAAAAACAGGGAAAAACCCAGTCAAAAAGAAAAACGAAACTATAAACATTAATATTTTAATAAATCTAAATTTCATTTCAAAATCATTTTTTTGTTAATCACAATTGAGAATCTTATACATTTTCGAATACAACTCAAGGTAGTAATTATGCTCACATATTTCATAAGTAAATTAAACTAAATTTATCCAATAAAAGTAAGAATAAATGATCTATAAAACCTGAAATGGTCAGAATATTTCCACTAATATTTATATTGTTATGGTCCTCAGCCTTTATTACCACCAAGCCAATTATAGATAATAGTGATCCCTTTTCAGCTTTAGCATTTAGATTTTTTTTTGTAGCAATTGGGTTTTACCTTTTTTCCATTTATTCAAAACATTCAATAATTATTAAAAGAAAAAATTTAATTGAGTCTGTTTTGAGTGGGGTTCTTTTTCATGGATTGTATTTGGGTGGGGTATTTTACTCAATTTCAATTGGTATGCCTACTGGAATTGCAGCTTTAATAGTTACTCTTCAGCCTGTTTTGACCAATGCACTTAGTGGACCCATACTGGGTGAAAAAGTAACTATGAAACAATGGGTTGGAGTTTTTCTTGGATTTGTGGGTGCAGTATTGGTTTTAGGTTTAGATGTTGGTTCGAAAATACCATTAATAGGTTTGATTGCAACAATAGTAGCTTTAATTGCAATCACTTCATCAACTATTTGGCAAAAAAAATTAAGTAATAATTTACCTTTATCAGTAAGTAATTTTTATCAAGCAGTTGGTGGGTGTTTTTTTCATGTAGTGATTATAATACTTTTTGCTGAACCGTATATTGATTTCACTAAAACATTCATTATAGCAATGAGTCATCAAATATTTCTAGTATCATTTGGGGCTTTTACAATATTGATGTATTTGATTAAAAATAATTCAGCAAGTAAAACTGTTTCAATATTTTTTTTAATACCAGCTACATCTGCTTTTATGGCTTGGTTATTTTTAAATGAGAATTTAACAAATTTAGATTTGATAGGATTTTTAATAACTACAATAGGTGTTTATATTGCTACAAGAGATTGAGATGCTTAAATTGATTTATAACCAAACTCTAAAGATGCATCAGTTATTGAATGATACAAAGACTCTCCAAAACTTCTAAGAGCAAACAATCTTACTTTAGTTGGATTATCCTCTAACATGTCAATAGTGATTGCTATTCCATTATATATAGAATTTATAGAATTATTTTTTTCTAGATTATTAAAATCAAAAGGACACCCTTTCTTCAAAACTTCTTTTGAGTCTTGTCCTTCTATTTGAATTATAGCTCTTGAATGAGATAAGTTAGTTACCGCAAAATCTGTTTCTTTAAAATTTTGTGAAATATTTTTAAGTAAATCATTTTTTGTTGAAACCAAAAGCCAATTTTTTGGACCATTCCATAAAATTCTGGTGTCATTATTATTTGATACGTTTAATGACTTATCTTTTAATCTTAAACCATCAATGTCAATATTTTCAAAAGAAACTGTAGAATTTTTATACTGAGCTATTTGAACTATCAGTAAGTTTTTTATTTCAGAAATTTTTAAAAGATTATTATCATTTTTGTCTTCGCGATCACCAAATTGACCTATTGAATGGACATTTGCTAAGGCTGATATTAAACTCATGATCTAACCCTTTCACCTTTTGGATCAACATAGTGAGAAGAAACAATCTCAACTGGAATTACTTTATTTTTAAGAGGCGACATTACAAATAACTTTTCACCGATCATATTTTTCCCATTCTTTAGTATTGCTAGAGAAAATGGATTATCGTGTTCAACACTCCAACATGAAGCTGAGATGTAACCTAATTTTGGATTTGGCAATGGTGCATTCGAGTCTTTAACTAAATGTGACCCTTCTGGAATACTTGTTTTTTTATCTAAAGGAACTACCCCAACAATTTTTTGTCTATCTTCAGCTATAAATGCTTTTCTAGTTAAAGATCTTTTGCCAATAAAGTCTTTCTTTTTACTTAATAAACCTTCAAGAGAATTATCATAAGGAATTGTTCTTCCATCTAACTCAGATCCTGCAACATGACCCATTTCAATTCTAAGAGTTGATAATGCCTCAGTTCCATATGGCTGGATTTTGAATTCTTCTCCAACTTCCATAATTTTTTCCCACATAAAGTTTCCATTATCAGACTCAACATTTACTTCATATGCAAGCTCACCTGAGAAAGAAATTCTAAAAATTCTAGCTTTTACACCAAACAAGTCTCCTTCAATATAGCCCATAAAAGGTAACCCTTCGTTTGAAACATCAGATTTTGGGAATAATTTTTGTAATAAATCTCTAGATTTAGGTCCTGCAACTGCTGCACCTGCCCATTGTTCTGTGGTTGAAACTACATTTACATTTAACTCTGGCCAAACTAATTGCAAATAATATTCTAAATGTGAAAGAACGTTTGCAGCTTGAGCGGTAGTAGTTGTCATATGATAATGATTTTCTGAAATTCTTGTAGTTGTTCCGTCATCCATAACAATTCCATCTTCTCTTAACATCACCCCATATCTTGCTTTACCCACTGGTAACTTTAGCCAAGCATTTGTATAAACTCTATTAAGTAGTTCTGCTGCATCTGGTCCTTTAATATCTATTTTACCTAAGGTAGTTACATCACATACACCTACATTTGTTCTCACATTTTTTGCTTCTCTCTTAGACGCTTCAAATAAATTTTCATTTCCTTGTTTATAATATCTTGGTCTTAACCACACACCTGCATCTACAAATATCGCATTATGTTGTTCATGCCATTTATGCATTGGAGATTTTCTTGTAGGTTTTGAATGTTTTCCTATTTCTCTTCCAACAATTGCACCTATTGAAACTGGCGTATATGGAGGTCTAAAAGTTGTGTGACCAACATTTGGTACCACTTTATTTTCAATATTCGATACTAATTGTAAACCATTTAAGTTGCTCGTTTTACCTTGATCAGTAGCCATTCCAAGAGTGGTGTATCTTTTTACATGTTCAATCGATCGATAACCTTCCTTTAATGCAATTTCTATGTCAGAAACTGCAACATCATTTTGAAAATCTAAAAATCTTTTGTAATTCTTTCCTTTGGGTAATGGTACACACCAAAATTTATCATGTGTTGTTGATTTTTTTTCAACAACATTTGGTAAAGAAATTTTATTAGTATTGTTAGTAATTTTTTTTGATAGCTCATAAGCAGTTTCAAAAGAGTTTTTTAAAGTCCCTTCTAAAGTATAAGATCCATTCGCTGCACCCAATGTTGTTTCATTTTGTTTCGATATTCCTGGAACAAATGCATCAATTTCTTCGTTGAATTTTGTTTTATTTCCAGATTGTGAAGCTAAGTGAATTGTTGGTGTCCAAAAACCAGAAACACAAATGCAGTCACACTTAATATTTTCAACTGATCCGAGTTGCTCTTTATCATCTGAAATTTTTGCAATATCGGCTGATTTTACTTTTTTATAACCTTGAGCAGCTACTACTACATATGAAAACTTAATGTTTATTCCTAAATTCTTTGCTTCATTGATTATTTCAGATTGAGGATCTTTTCTTGTATCTAAGATAGTTGGATCAACACCATTTTTCTTAAATTCAATTGCTGTTTCATATCCACTATCATTGTTAGTAAAAATTAAAGGGTTTCTTCCAACTAATACTCCATAAACTTTTAGGTATTCTTTTGCTGCTGATGAAAGCATTACTCCTGGGGTATCATTGTTACCAAAAACTATTGGTCTTTCAATTGATCCTGAAGAAATCAGCACTTCTTTTGCTCTAATGTACCAAAGTCTTTGTTTTGGATGAAATTTTTTTGTCTTTGAAAGATGATCGCTAATTCTTTCAGACATCACCAACATGTTATGATCGTAATAGCCAAAAACCTGAGATCTATTTTTAACTGTTACGTTAGGCATTTCTTTAAGTTCAGCAATTATTCCTTCGGCCCACTCTTTACCTGATTTATTTCCAATATTTACTTCGCTTGTAAGAAGTGTTCCACCAAATCTAGCTTTATCTTCAGCTAAAATTACTCGTGCCCCATTTTTTGCTGCAGCATATGCACTTGCTAAACCTGATGGTCCTGAACCAGTAATTAATAAGTCACAATATTCATATTTATGTTCGTATCTTTCTTTATCATGTTTGATTGATGCAACACCAAGACCTGCTGCTTTCCTAATAAAAGGTTCATAAACTTTATACCAAAAACTTTTTGGCCACATAAATGTTTTGTAATAAAATCCAGCAGGAAGAAATATTTTTAAAAAGTTATTTATTGCTCCGATATCAAAGTTAACACTTGGCCAACAATTTACACTTGTTGCTTCTAAACCATCAAAAAGCTCCTGTTCTGTGGCTTTTATGTTTGGTTCAGTTTCACCATTTCTATATAGCTGCACCATTGCATATGGCTCATCGACTCCAGCACCAAAAAAACCTCTTGGTCTGTGGTATTTAAAGCTTCTACCAATTAAATGAACACCATTAGCTATTAAAGCTGAGGCTAGAGTATCTCCTTCATAACCATAATAAGTTTTATTATTAAACTTAAATGATAATTTCTTATCTCTATTTATTAAACCACCATCTGATAATCTAAAGTTTTGATCCATTACGAATTATCCTCATTAGCTTTTAATGTTCTAAATATTTCATGAGTAGCAGTATCTCTTTCAACTTTTATCCATTGTCTACATCCTGATAAATGTTGCCATAATTCTAAATGTTTTCCTCTTAAACTTTTTCTATTGTAGACAAAATTATCCCAGTCTTGATCAGATATTTCTTTACCTAGCTCAGGTCTTTTAACAGTTGCATCACCACCATAAGAAAATTCATTTTGTGATCTCATTCCACAATGTGGACATTTAATATGAAGCATTTATGAAATCCAAGTTTTTGTGCCAAGACCCTTTTCATCAAGTAAGTGACCTGTATTAAATCTATTTAAGTTATATCCTGCGTTTAATTCATGAACTCTATCTTGAGCAATAGTATGTGCAAATGTCCAACCAGATGCCGGAGTAGCTTTGAATCCACCATAACACCAACCACAATTTAAATACAAACCTTCAATATGAGTTTTGTCAATAATAGGTGAGCCATCCATCGACATATCCATAATTCCACCCCAAGTCCTAAGCATTTTTAATTTACTTAAGAATGGCATCATTGCTATTCCTTCTGTAAGTACATGTTGAAGTGTCGGTAAATTTCCTCTTTGGGCATAACTATTATATCCATCTAGGTCTCCACCCATAACCATTTCACCTTTATCTGATTGACTTATATAAAAATGGCCAGCACCAAAAGTAACCACTTTATCTAAAACTGGTTTAACTGGTTCTGAAACACATGCTTGAAGAAGATGAGTTTCAATAGGTAAAGTCATATTAAGTTTGTCAGCTAAAATATTAGTACTGCCAGCAACACATAATCCAATTTTTTTAACCTTAATATCTCCCCTAGAAGTTCGAACACCTTCTACTTTTCCTCCTGAAATATCAAAACCTATTACTTCACAATTTTGAATTATATCCACACCCATAGAATCGGCTTGTCTAGCATAACCCCATGCTACTGCATCATGTCTTGCTGTTCCTGCACTAGGCTGCATGAGTCCACCAAAAATTGGAAATCTGACGTTCTCAGAAAAGTCAGCCATTGGAATAATTTCTCTTACTTGTTCTCTGTTTAATAATTCTGCATCAATACCATTCAACCTCATCGAGTTTCCTCGTCTTGCATAAACATTCATTTGTGCATCTGAATGAGCTAAGTTAATAATCCCTCTAGGGGAAAACATCACATTATAATTTAAATCTTGGCTCATCTTTCTCCAAAGATCCATTCCAAATTCACTAAACAATGCATTATCATCATGCATGTAATTTGATCTAATTATTGTTGTATTACGTCCAACATTTCCTCCACCAATCCATCCCTTTTCTATAATGGCAACATTTGTAATATTGTGTTCTTTTGCTAAATAATATGCAGTTGCTAGCCCATGGCCTCCACCTCCAATAATGACAACATCGTACTCTTTCTTAGGTGTTGGGTCTTTCCAAGCTAAATCCCATTTTTGATGATTGGAAAAAGCATTTTTAATCAGATTAAATATTGAGTATTTTTGCATGAATAAATTTTATAATAATGAATATAAATAGTTCATATTTTTTTTATATATAATTTTTAGATATTTCCAAAGGCTATAAAAAGAGATACTAATCGACCAGCTTTTTAATATTTATAAAGGACTTTTAATGAATGAAGTAAAATCAGATATCCAAATAGCAAGAGAAGCTAAGATGCGACCAATCAACGATATATTGGCTAAAGTTAATGTACCGGATGAAAGCACTGCTTTTAGTCCCATGGGAAGACATATTGCAAAAATTAACTTGGAGTATCTTGATACATTAAAGAATAAACCTGATGGAAAACTAATTTTAGTTACCGCTATAACTCCAACACCTGCTGGTGAGGGAAAAACTACCACATCTGTAGGTTTAAATGATGGATTAAATAAAATTGGAAAAAAATCTATTGTTTGTTTAAGAGAGCCAAGTTTGGGTCCTTCATTTGGTATGAAAGGTGGTGCTGCTGGAGGTGGATTTGCCCAAGTTGTACCAATGGAACAGATAAATCTACATTTCACAGGTGACTTTCATGCAATAACATCAGCTCACAATCTTTTATCTGCATTGATTGATAATCACATCTATTGGGGTAATAAATTGAATATAGATGTAAGAAGAATTGTTTGGAAGAGAGTTATGGATATGAATGATCGATCCCTTAGATCTATTAATATAAATTTAGGTGGCGTAGCAAATGGTTTTCCTAGAGAAGATGGATTTGATATAACGGTTGCTTCTGAAATAATGGCTATCTTTTGTTTAGCAAATAATCTTGAAGATTTAGAAAAAAGAATTGGTAATATTACAGTAGCTTATACAAGAGAAAAAAAACCTATTTTTGCAAAAGATTTAAAAGCTCAAGGTCCTATGACTGTTTTACTTAAAGATGCAATTAGACCAAATGTAACTCAGACATTGGAGAATAATCCGGCAATTATTCATGGAGGACCTTTTGCAAATATTGCTCACGGATGTAACTCCGTTATAGCAACAAAAGCTGGCCTAAAACTTGCAGACTATGTTGTAACAGAGGCTGGATTTGGAGCTGACCTAGGTGCTGAAAAATTTCTTGATATTAAATGTAGAAAATCAGATCTTAAACCAAGTTGTGTTGTAATTGTTGCAACAATAAGAGCTCTTAAAATGCACGGAGGTGTCGCAAAAGATGATTTAAAAAATGAAAATGTTGATGCACTTAAAAAAGGATTAGTGAATCTTCAAAGACATGTTGAAAATGTTAAAAAATTTGGCCTACCCGTTGCAATAGCTGTAAATCATTTCATTAAAGATACTGATAAAGAGGTAAAAGCTTTAATAAGTTTTTGTGATGGTTTAGGTGTTAAAGCTAGTCTATGTACCCATTGGGCAAATGGTGGTGAAGGCACAAAAGATTTAGCAGCTCTAGTAGCTGATTTATGTGAAAAAAATGATACTAAATTTAAATTTTTATATGAAAACAAAACTCCTCTATTTAAAAAGATAGAAACTATTGCTAAAGAAATTTACAGAGCTGATGAAGTTATAGCAGACACTAAAATTAGAGAACAACTTAAGAGTTTTGAGGAGTCTGGATATGGTGATCTACCTATTTGTATTGCAAAAACTCAATACAGTTTTTCTACAGACCCAAGTCTTAAAGGAGCTCCAACCGGACATGCTTTACCTTTAAGAGAAATTAGACTTTCATCAGGTGCTGAATTTATAGTTGTTGTTTGTGGGGCTATCATGACAATGCCTGGCTTACCGAGAGTTCCAGCAGCTGACTCTATTAAATTAAATAAAAAAGGGGAAATAGAAGGTTTATTTTAATTTAAATAGTTAAGCCAGTTTCTTAACTCAACCATTCTTTTTTGCTTATTAGCTTTTAAAATTTCTTTTTTTATAAACAATATATGTTTTTCAACATCTTTTTCACTTTCAAAAACTTTTCTACTTTTTATTAATCTATCTTTTCTAAACTCAATTAAACTTATCATTTTTTCATAAGTTATTTCTGGATGATATTGTAAACCCCAAACATTGTTATTATTAACTTTAAAATAAATACTTTGTACTTTATTAATTTTATTAGAAGCCAAACAAACTGCATTTCTAGGTAAAGTCCTTACCTCATCAAAGTTAAATGCTGGTGAATTAAATATTTTCTCTTTATCTTTATAAATTGGATGAGTTAATCCGTTTTCATTAATAATAATTTCATTTGCTATTCCTATATGGTAGTCATCTGCTTTCTTAACCTCACCTCCTGCAGCTGTTACTGCTACTTGCATACCCCAACAAATAGCTAGGATATTTCTTACTTTTTTTAAGCATTCTTTCATGAATCCAATTTGTCTTCTAATTTCAGGTGTATCGTTATAAATATTTAAACTACTACCTCCCCAAATTAATCCATCATATATTGAGAGTTTATTCTTTGTTGACTCCAGGCTTTTATCAGATGAAGGATTTATGACATCAAATTGTAAATCTTTTGTATAATAATATAGACTATCTTTTAAACTTTCAGTATGGGTTTGAATCCCCTCAGCCGAAAATTTGTTATTTTCCTCACTTAAATTTCCTTCAACAATTAATAGTTTTTTCATTTAAATAGCTCTCCTGAGATACTATGTTGATACATTAATTTAAGATCTTCCTTAGAGATTTTTTTTGGATTTCCAGTTGTCGATGGATCTTCAAAGGCCATTAAAGATAGTTTATCTAAATCCAAATCTGAACAATCCATGACATCAGATAATTTGTTTGGAATATTCAAATTTTTTCTAAGATCTAATATCCACTTTAGAAAACTATCAAAATTTTTTTCTAAATCTAAATAATCACAAATTGAAATTATCTTATTTTCAATTGAAGATTTGTTGAATGTTAAAACATATGGCATGAAAATAGCATTTGATAATCCATGATGAATATCAAATTGTGCATTAACAGGGTGGCTTAAAGAATGTATAGCTCCTAATCCTTTTTGAAAGGCAGTTGAACCCATTGATGATGCAGCTAATAAATTTTGTCTTGCTTCAATATTTTTTCCATCCTTAAAAGCTTTTAAGAGTGAATTTTTGATTAATTTCATTCCCTCTAAAGCTATTCCTTCTGCCATAGGATGAAAATTTGGTGCACACAATGCTTCAAGATTATGTGCTAATGCATCCATACCTGTTGCCGCTGTTAGTCTTGGTGAAAGTTCTATTGTTAAAGATGGATCTAGAATTACAATTGAAGGTAAAATTTTAGGATGGAATATAATTTTTTTGACTCCAGTTTTTTTATTTATAATCGCAGAAGCTCGCCCAGTTTCTGATCCTGTGCCTGCAGTAGTTGGTATAGCTATTATTGGGGAAATTTTATTTTCATTTGCTCTTTTCCAATAATCATCGATATCTTCAAAATCCCAAATAGGTCTATTTTGTCCTGACATAAAAGCGATCCCTTTTCCAACATCAAGAGCACTTCCTCCACCTATTGCAATAACTCCATCGCAATTATTTTTTTTGAACTCTTCTACACCTTCGTCGACATTCTCACCATTTGGATTACCTGTAAAGTTTGAAAAAATAGTAAAATTATCAAATTTTTTTAAATTTTTTGAAACAATATTTTTGATAAAAGGTAAATTTATCAAATCTTTATCAGTAACAAATAATGGTTTTGTAAGATTTAAATTTTTGCATGCGTCGCTTAATTCATTT
>QBYE01000009.1 GCA_003282985.1 Pelagibacteraceae bacterium AG-325-E08 | reverse complement strand
GCTAATACTTTATTAACAAGTGTTGTTCTTTTTTTTATAACTTTAATTAGAGTATTATCTAATTTATCTAGTTCTGATCTAATTTTACTCAGTTTTTTTCTTTTATGTGGCGACATTTATATATTTGGATTATTAAAAAATTATTATATTTATGCCTTCATGTATACAGTTAATCCAAAAATAAATAATCAATTATCTCTTTGGTTGATAACCATGTTTTGGATTATAGCAATTATGATTGTTGTTGGAGGTCTTACAAGATTAACTGACTCAGGTCTTTCCATAACTGAATGGCAGTTGTTTTCTGGTATCTTACCTCCTTTAAATAACGATGATTGGATTATGTATTTTAACCTCTACAAAAAAATTCCTGAGTATCAATTACAAAATTACAACATGACTTTACAAGAATTTAAAATAATCTTTTGGTGGGAGTGGGGTCATAGATTTTTAGGAAGAGTAATTGGTATCAGTTTTCTAATTCCTTTAGTTTATTTCTCCTTTAAAATTGAATTTTATAAATTGTTGAATTTATACTTAATTTTTTTTCTTATATGTTTCCAAGGTTTTGTAGGATGGTATATGGTTAGTAGTGGTTTAGTTGATAGAGTTGATGTAAGTCATTTTAGATTATCAATTCATTTATTAATAGCATTTTTGATTTTATCATTAATTTTTTGGAATTATTTAAAAACTAAAATTATCAATAATAACACAAGAAAAATAAGTGTATTTTTACCATTAATATTTTTGATACTTGTATTTATACAAATAGCAATAGGTGCTTTCGTTTCTGGTATGGATGCTGGTAAAATCTATAATTCTTGGCCTCTGATGGGCAGTACTTATTTCCCAAATGATAATGACTTTAAAGATTTGTTAAAATTATCTGCTTTTAGTGATCCTTCTTTAGTCCAATTCATGCATAGAAATTTGGCATATTTGATCATGCTCTTTTATTTTTTTATTTTTTATAAAATATATAAAAACAAAATTTATGATCTATATAAATCTATAAACATTTTAGGTATTTTTATAATCTTGCAAATTATTTTAGGTATTTATACAGTGATATATGGTGCACAACTATATATTGCAGCTATGCACCAATTAAGTTCGATTTTTTTAGTAAGTTCATGTATTTATTTTTTTTATATAAATACAAGGTTTAACTAACAGCCTTCAAAGTTCCTTTTGATGATTTATTTAATGCTTGATCTAGATCTTCTATAATATCATCAATGTGTTCTAAACCGATACATAGTCTAACATAGCTTTGAGTCACACCAGATGCCGTAAGCTCTTTGTCATTTAACTGACTATGGGTTGTGCTAGCTGGATGAATTGCTAAACTTCTAGCATCCCCAATATTTGCAACATGATAGAACATCTTTAGAGACTCTATAAATCTTTTACCAGCTTCAAAACCACCTTTTAATTCAATACCTACCATAGGTCCATTTCCACCTTTAAGATATTTTTTGGCTCTATCAGCAATAAATTTATCGTGTTCAGTTGAAAATATTACTTTAGTTACTTCTTTATGTTTCTTTAAATAATCAACAACTTTTTGTGCATTTTCACAATGCTGTTTCATTCTTAAAGCTACAGTTTCAAGTCCTTGAATTATAGAAAACGCATTATCTGGTGAACAAGCTGACCCTAAGTCTCTTAATAAACAAACTCTAGCTCTTACTGCAAAAGGAATGTTTGCTCCAGTAAGCTCTGGTACAACTTTACCCCAAATAGCTCCACTATAACTGGCATCAGGTTTGTTAAATAAGGGTTGTCTTTTTGGATTTGCAGTCCAGTCAAAATTACCACTATCAACAATACTCCCTGCTATAGCAGTACCATGTCCACCAATATATTTTGTTAGAGAATGAATTACGACAGCCGCACCATGTTCAATGGGCTTACATAATACTGGAGCTGCTGTGTTATCCATTATTAAGGGGATACTATATTTTCTTCCTATGTCAGACACTTCTTTAATTGGAAATACTCTTAAATATGGATTGGGTAGAGTTTCTCCATAAAAAGCCCTAGTTTTATCATCAATAGATTTCTCAAAATTTTTAGGGTCTTTAGGGTCTGCATATCTAATTTCAATACCAAGCTTACTTAAAGTGTGAGTAAATAAAGAGACAGTACCACCATAAAGATCGGTTGAACTAATTATATTATCTCCAGCTTGAGCAACATTTAATACTGAAAATAGTGAAGCAGTTTGTCCAGATGCTACTGTCAAACAAGCTAAACCTCCTTCAAGCGCTGCAATTCTTTTTTCTAATACATCGTTAGTGGGGTTCATTATTCTTGTATAAATATTGCCAAATTCTTTTAAAGCAAAGAGATTTGCAGCATGATCCACACTATTAAATTGATATGACGTAGTTCTATAGATAGGAACGGCTACTGCATTGGTTGTAGGGTCACTTCTATAGTCACCACCATGAATGGCTATAGTTTCTGGATTGTTTCTTTTTTTTGTCATTTTACTCCTTTTTTAGTGCTTTAACTAAATGTAAGGCGCACAATATAGTTCAAATGCCTACCGACTGATTAATGAAATTCCTTTTTAGCAGTTTTATGCCCGCAATAGGATCAAATCGGCAAGTATTTTGTAGCATATATAAACAAATATTCAAGATAAATATCAAATTGACTTTGAAGTTAATAATAGTATTAATCCTCGCACAATGACTAAATTCGTAAAAAAAGACCAGATAAACTCATCATGGTATGAAATAGATGCAACAAATGCAGTTGTTGGTAGACTAGCTACAATCGTTTCAAAAATTATAAGAGGAAAAAATAAAACTACTTACACACCCCATATGGACAATGGCGATTTTGTTGTAGTTAAAAATATAGAACAAGCAAAATTTACTGGCAAAAAATTTCAAGATAAAAAATATTTTAGACATACTGGTCACCCAGGAGGAATAAAAGAAACTACACCAGAAAAACTTCACGAAAAAAAACCAGGTGAAACACTTAAATTAGCTGTTAAGAGAATGTTACCAGGTGGTGTCTTAGGAAGAAAGCAGCTTACAAAACTAAAGATTTATTCTGGTAATGAACATCCACACGCCTCTCAAAATCCTAAGGTTATAGAATTGAATAAATTAAATAATAAGAATATTGTAAGAAATTAAATGGAAAATACTCAATCAACTCCAAAAGCTCCTAAAATAAAGTTAGATTTTAAAGATAGTAAATATGCAACAGGAAGAAGAAAAACTTCTATAGCAAGAGTTTGGTTAAAAAAGGGTTCAGGAAAAATTTATGTTAATGGTAAACTTTTTAGCGATTATTTTGCTAGTGATAACCATAAAATGCAGATTACAAGACCTTTTGAGCTAATCAATCAAGCTACTGATTATGATGTAAGATGCAGTGTAAAAGGTGGTGGACCAACGGGACAAGCTGGAGCAATGGTACATGGTATATCTAAAGCACTAGTATTATTTGACGAAAATCTTAAATCTACTCTTAGAACTGAAAAATTGACCACTAGAGACTCTAGGGCAGTTGAGAGAAAAAAACCTGGAAGAAGAAAAGCTAGAAGAAGTTTCCAGTTCTCTAAAAGATAATTTTTTTTTAATTTTAAACTGTTATAATATAAAATGCCTAAGCTTAATGTATTAGTCGCTGGTTCATCTGGCTATATTGGAATTCAACTAATTAAGTTATTAGTGAAACATAAGTATGTAAGAATTAAATACTTATGTGGAAATTCTTCAGTTGGAAAAAAAGTTTCAAGTTATGATAATTCAAGATCTGTTAAAAACTTACCCAAAATTATCAAGTTTGATAAAAAATACTTAAAGGATGTTGATATAGTTTTTACAGCATTGCCTAATGGTGAAGCTCAAGCCATTTCAAAAGATTTGAATGATAAAAATGTATTAATTGATTTAGCAGCAGATTTTAGACTCGAAAAAGCTTCTGATTATAAAAAATGGTATAATCAAAAACATAAAGCTTTAGCAAACATTAAAAAAAGTATTTATTCTTTACCTGAAATAACTGGAAAAAAAGTAAAAGATTTTAAAATAATTTCTTGTCCAGGATGTTATCCAACTTCAATTCTTATACCATTGCTTCCGTTATTAAAGAGTAAATTGATTAAAAAAAACAATATTATAATTGACTCTAAATCTGGATATTCTGGAGCTGGAAGAGGTGTTCATAAAAAATATAAAAATAAAAATTTATATGAATCTCTTAGTGCTTATGGAATTGGCTCTCATAGACACAACCCTGAAATAGACCAAATGATTAAAAGATTCGCGAATGTAAAATCTTCTTTTGATTTTACACCACATTTATCTCCAATGTTTAGAGGAATATTAAGTACTATTTATGTAGATTTGAATAACTCTAGCTCTCAATCAAAAATTATTAAAAATTTATCTATTTTTTATAAGAAATCTACTTTTGTAAAAATAATGAGCAAAGATAAATTGATAAGTACTAATGATGTGATCAATTCAAATAATTGTCATATTTCTATTTGTAAAACAAAAAATAAAAATAGAATAATAATACTATCTGTAATAGATAATTTGGTTAAAGGTGGGGCAGGACAAGCGATTCAGAATATGAATATAAAATATGGCTTTCCAATAAATACAGGTTTGAAATGAGAATTTTAGTGTATTTTGGTTTAGCTATAGTTATTAGCAATTGTTCGTTAAATCATGATTCTAAATACTGGACAGAAGATAGTATAAAGAAAAAAGTAGATAACCAAAAATTAATAAAGATTATTGAAAAATCAAATGATATTAGATTAATGTCTGTTGATGAATATAAAATTTATGTAGATGATTATATTAAAAAAAGTAAATTTCCAGATATAAATTAATGAATAAGACTATTAACATTGCTGTAGTTGGTTTGGGTCAAGTTGGTATATATCTTTATAACGAACTGAACTCTAAAAAAAAAGAAATTGAAATTAAGACAGGAAAAAAAATTAATATAGTTGCTATTTCAGCAAAAAACAAAAATAAGAAAAGACGTTTCAAAATTGATAAGAAAATTTTTTACTCAAATCCATTAAAGATATTTAAATTAAAAAAAATTGACATATTATTTGAGTCAATTGGACTATCAAATGGTATTTCAAAAAAAGTTGTAGAAACTGCTTTAAAAAATAAAGTTAATGTTATAACTCCCAATAAAGCTTTAATAGCAAAACATGGAGACTATCTTTCTAAATTAGCAGAAAAAAATAGAGTAAATTTAGAGTTTGAAGCTTCTGTTGCTGGAGGAATACCTATCTTAAGAACTATAAAAGAAAGTTTGGCTACAAATAAAATTAGTAAAGTCTATGGAATACTGAATGGTACTACTAATTATATTTTATCTGAAATGGAAAACAGCAATGAAACTTTTGATAAAGTCTTAAAAAAAGCTCAAAAACTTGGATATGCTGAACCAGGTAATCCAAAGTTAGATTTAAATGGCTTTGATGCTTTTGCTAAAATTAGAATATTATCTGCTCTTTCTTTCAATACAAAAATTTCTAAACATAAATGTATAATGGAAGGAATTGAAAATATTAAATTAGAGGATATTAAAATAGCTAATCAGTTAGGTCTTAGAGTTAAATTACTTGGAATTTCTGAAATTATTAATGGTCAATTATTTGAGACAGTACATCCAAGTTTAGTAAGTAAAAACACATACATAGGAAATGTTAGTGGTGTTATGAATGCAGTTATTACAGAAGGTAAACCAGTAGGACAGAGTGTTTTACAAGGAGAGGGTGCTGGACCTGGTCCAACATCATCATCTCTGTTGGCCGATCTGTTATCAATTTTACGAGGTAGTACAAAATATCCTTTTGGTATTTCATCTAATAAAAGACGATCAATTAAGCCATTTAACAATGATAATTATACTAATTCTTTATATCTTAGATTTGAAGTCAACGATAAACAAGGTGTTCTCTCACTGATAACAAATAGATTAGCAAAATATAAAATTTCAGTGAAAAGAATTATTCAAACACCTGATAAGAAGAATAAGAAAGCAACTATTGTAATTATTACCCACAAAACAACAGAAATTAACGCAAGAAATTGTTTATCATTATTCAAAAAAAATAAGAATATTCTTAAATTTCCAACATTAATTAGATTATATAATTAATGGACATTTATATTAAACTTTTTGAGGTTTTATTTCCTGTTTTTTTTGTTGTTGGTATTGGATATTATTTAGGTAAAAAAAATCCAAAAATAGACACAACTTTTATTACTAATTTTGCTGCTAACGTTGGTACTCCAGCAATGATTATTTATGCTTTAAATCCAGTAAATATTTCATTCAATATTTTTCTTAATTATTTTTGGTATTACGCATTAGCTATTTGTGGATTTATGATTACAGGAGTAATAATATTATACCTTTTAAAAACCAAAGACATTATTAGAGAATTACCTCCATTAACAATGCCCAATACTGGGAATATGGGTTTACCTATATGTTTATTTGCTTATGGTTCACAAGGTCTTGGTGTTTCAGCAGCAATATCTGCATTGATTATTTTATGCCACTTTACACTAGGTGTATTTTTAGCTGATAGAAAATTTAGTTTAAATGTCATACTTAAGAGTCCTCCCTTTTACGCAATTATAATTGCTATATTTTTACTTTATTATGATTTAAAACTCCCAGGATTTGTTGAAAATACTACCTTTCTTTTAATGTATGCAACAATTTTTCTGATTTTAATGTCGTTAGGAATTGCTTTAACTAGACTAAAGGTCTTTTCACTAAATAAAGCATTATTCTCCTCTATAGGTCGAGTAATCATTGGTCCTATAATAGGATATTTATTAATCCTATATTTTAATCTAGAGGGATTTGCTGCTGGCGTTTTATTAATTCAATGTTCAATGCCAAGTGCAGTTCTTAATTATCTTGTGGCATCAATATATTCACCGAAAAAGATTGTTGATAGTGTTGCTAGTACCATTGTTGTTTCAACACTTATGTCATTTATAACTGTTCCAATAGTTGTATTCTTTGCTTTAAAATACTTTAATTAATCTATATCCTTCTTCAATAGATGAAGGCTATAACTTTTAATTTATTGGCTTGGGTAATGCTTCCAATTATGGATGGATTTGCAAAATATTTAAGTGCAGATCTACCAGTTTTACAAATTACTTGGGCAAGATATTTTTTTACTGTTGCTTTTACTCTTCCAATTATGTTCTTCTTTTTTAGGCAAAATTTAGTTTGGACTGATAAACCTAAATTACAGTTTATTAGAGGTTTAATATTACTCTGTGCAAATATTTGTTTTTTTTATGCAATATCAGTCATATCCTTGGCTAAGGCATTAACTTTAGCATTTATTGCTCCATTAATTGTTACCGCTTTCTCACCGATATTTCTTAAAGAAAAAGTTGGTTTTAGAAGATGGGCAGCAGTAATTATTGGATTTATAGGCTCTTTAGTAGTTATTAGACCAGGATTTGTTGAAATTAATTTAGCAAGCTTAGCTGCGCTTGGTACAGGAGTTATGTATGGATTTTATTTAATTATTACTCGTAAACTTAGCACTTCAGACAATCCTTTATTAACTTTATTATTAACTGGAGTAGTAGGGGCCATAATAATATCTTTTGTAATGCCATTTGTGTGGGTTAAGCCTAGCTTAAATCAGTGGTCTATGATGGCTGCCATAGGTATATTTGCCTGTATAGGGCACTTATTCTTAATTTTGTCCCTCAAATACGCTGATGCTTCTAAATTAGCTCCATTTAGCTACTTTGAAATCATTACAAATATCATTATAGGCTATTATTTCTTTAGTGATTTCCCAGATAATTGGACTTTCCTAGGATTATTCATTATTGTATTAAGTGGTATCTACATCTCCAGAAGAGAAAACTTAGTAAAAAAGTAAAATAATAGGTATTATTTATTTACTAATATTTAATGTATTACATTAATAATATATTCTAAACTATTGTTTTTATTGTATTTTTTAAAATATAAAATAAGCCCTTATTTATAATATAAATACAAATAATTTTCATAATAAGTTCTTAGTTTTTGCTTAATAATGAAAAATATTAAAAAAACCAAGAAAATTAAGCTTTTTTTACCATACCATATATGAAATTAGTTGAAAAATAGGGTACTCTAAAAGTGTTGATATAGTTGAATAGTAGAGCGATGCACTAATTGAATATACCATTTAAACGGCCATAGAGGGGTCTATTTTAAGTGTAGGCTCATTTATGGTACAACTAAAGGGTGAACTTTGCTAATTTAAAAGAAATCAATTAAAAAGATTGAAAAACGTTGATTTTACTGACTTTTTAAATGTAAAAAAGCCCTAAAATAGGGCTAAATCGCTACCTTTTCAGATCTAAGTAATTTGAGCTTTTGCCTGATTCCACCTCTCCCAGAGTAACCTCCAAGAGCTCCATCAGATCTAATCACTCTATGACAGGGTATTTTTGGGGCATATGGGTTTTTAGCACAAGCATTAGCCACAGCACGAGCTGATTTAGGGCTTTTTATACCAATAGCCACCTGTTTATAGGTTTTTACCTTACCTTTTGGTATTGTTTTAAGGTATTTCCAAACTTTTAATTGAAATTTTGTTCCCTGCACTGATTTTTAACGTGGAATTAATAAAATTATGTAACTTACAAAGAAAATAATTGCCATTATAGAAAGAAATATCGTATTAAAGCTCTTTCTAGTGTTTCTGTATTGAATAAAAGTTAATATAACGAAACCAATCGAACTAATTAAAAACCAGACTGCAGGAATTTCACCATCTATTGAACCCATATTTTTTTTAATTTAAACTATTGACATTAAAAATCACTTGATATATTACTAATGATAATTAATTGTTATCAATAGTAATTATATGAATGAACTGACAACAGACTTAAAATCGCTTCATGAAGCAACTTTAAATAATCTCAAAAGCTCTAAAGCTAATAATACTTTAAGAGCATATAAATCAGACTTTAAAGATTTTGGTGCTTTTTGTGCTAAGCATGGTTTAAATTCGCTTCCATCTGAACCAAAAATTGTTTCTCTATACCTAACCCACCTTTCTAAAAATTCTAAAATAAGCACTTTAAGAAGACGATTAGTGTCAATAGGTATGGTTCATAAGCTAAAAGGGCATTATTTAGATACAAAGCATCCAATTATTGTTGAAAATTTAATGGGAATAAGAAGAGTCAAAGGAAGTATTCAGACGGGTAAAAAACCTATATTAATCAATCATTTAAAATCAATAATTAATGTAATTAATCAACAAAAAATTGAGGAAATTAAGAAGTCAAGAGACAAGGCAATCATCCTAATAGGCTTTGGAGGTGGTTTTAGAAGAACTGAGCTAATTTCAATCGATCATGAGGATTTAGAGTTTGTGCCTGAGGGTCTCAAAATCTCCATCAAAAGATCAAAAACTGATCAATTCGGTGAAGGAATGATCAAAGGACTACCCTACTTTAATAATGAAATTTACTGTCCTGTTAAAAACTTACAAAAATGGTTAGAAATTTCAAAAATTAAGTCTGGCCCTATTTTTAGAAGATTTTCAAAAGGTTTATCACTAACAGATAAAAGATTAACTGACCAATCAGTAGTGTTATTAATGAAAGAATATTTGAACTTAGCAGGTATCGAAAATAAAAATTTTGCTGGTCATAGTTTAAGGTCCGGATTTGCAACAGTAGCTGCTGAGTCTGGTGCAGATGAGCGAAGTATAATGGCCATGACAGGTCATAAATCAACACAAATGGTTAGAAGATATATTAGAGAGGCAAATATATTTAAAAATAATGCACTAAATAAAATAAAGTTATAAATGAGAGAGAAAAAAAATTAGAATATAAAAACTTATATCTCAGATTAAAAATGATTTTTTACCGAGTGATCTATCAATAATGAATTTAGAAACCCTGGATTCATTAAACATTTTGAAATATTTTTCTTTCCCTTTTTTTGCGATTTGAATTCTTTTATTATCATTTTTTTTATAGAATTTAATTTTATTAGCTAAATCATCAATATCTTTATAGGAAACAATTTCATTTGAATTGAAAAAATTATTCATTTCTACTTTTTTATCGATAAATACCATTAAGCCATTGCCCATAAGTGAGGCAATTCTATTGCTAGAATAATGTTTTATTGGATTTCCTCTACTTAAATTCAAAGCCATTTTTGAATTTAATAAAGATTTGTAAAAGTCATTACCCCAAACAGGTTCTTGTTTTCCAAAACCATAAAAATCATATTTAATGCCATTACTTTTCTTTATAAGTTTATTCAAAAAATTTACCCTATTATCAGTTTTTCCTTCTTTTAAAGTAGCTCGATTAACACCATGACTCATAGCGTAAAAAACATCATTATGAGGATTGAGTTTATAGACATCAAAGCATTCAATATTCTTATCAACTGGAGTCATAAAAAAATGAATATTTTTATTGTTTTTTTTGGAAAAATTTAAAACAGAAGGATTTGTTGTAATAAAAGAATGATCTACTAGTGGTAAATATTTTTTTAATTTATCTTTATTATCTAGTTTATCAGCTAAGTTGTTCATAAAAGGATCTTCATTCCATTGAGAAATTATTACGTTTTTATTAAGTTTTTTAAAATCATATAAAATATTTTCTGTAATATTATCGGAGTGACCGAAGATAATAAGATCAGGATTATAATTTTTAAATGTCTCAATCAAATATGAATGAAATTTATCTTTAATGCTTAATATGTTAAGCCCCTTATTTTGTCTCACATAATCTCTATCACTGATTTCAATCACATCATGACCATTTCTAATAAAGCCATTTGTAAATTTCTTACCTAACGATAAATTATAAATTCTATGATTTAATTTTTGAGCTATATTATAAATATTCAAAATCCTTAATTTATTCCTATTAACGTTGATATTCCTAAATGGGAATAAAGAATCTCTCATTAAATCAATTTTTTTAGAGTTGTCCTTTAACTGGTGTTTAACAAATTTTTTACTTTTAATTTGAAGGTTTTTTCTAAATTTTGTATTTTTAATTAATTTAATAACCTCATTTTCAATATTATTTACATTTAATACATTAAGTTTAATTGCATAATCGGTTGTCTCTGCAAGACCCCCTGTATTCGATATGATTGTTGCACATCCTCTAGAGGAGGCTTCTAGTGCAGTTCTTCCAAAAGGTTCTTCCCATCTAGATGGTATAACTGCTATTTCAGATTTACTTAAAAAATCTAAAACTTTATCATGAGATATTTGTCCTAAGTTTAAATGTCTTTTGTGTGTTGGAAAATTTTGAAATCGTTTTTCTTCTCCAATTGAATATGCTTTCCAATCATTGTTTTTGTTTAAAATTTTAAACATTGATTTACAATATAAATCATAACCTTTTGACTCATTAAGTTTTCCTACAAAAATGATATATTTTTTCTTTTTAACATTTACTTTTACTGGATCAATACTGTGATAAATAACTTGTGTTTTATTATCTGATAGTACTGGTAAGTCTTTAAAAAATCTTTTCTTTACCCATTTTGAAATAAAAACTATCTTATCTACATTTTCCAAAAGATAAATACGTTCTCCAACTGATTTAGCTCCTTTCATTGTTGTTGGATCGTTATGAAAATATAGAATAATTTTAGAGTCAATTTTTTTAAAAAATTCTTTAACCATTATAGGTCTGTTATGTAATTCTATAATATCAAAATTTATAGTTTTGATTTTATCTATAATTTTAGATGAATATTCTTTTGTAGTACTATTTAGTCTTGAATTAATATTACTGATATTAATATTTGTATAATTTTTAGTTAAAAAATTTTTATATTTTGTATTACCAAAAACAAAGGTATTTCTTTTATATATTGAGTCTCTCATGAAATCACTAATCCACAAAGCTACCGCCCCTGCCCCTTGTTTAGTATAATTTTCTTTATAAGGTAGAATTGATGCAATCTTCATATTTAACTAATACTTAATAAATACTTTCTCTTTTTTAAATCTTTTTTTAATTTATATTCGAATGACATAGCTAATCTTTTATCATAAAATCTTTTTTTATAGATAATTTTCCATTTATATCCACGAGTGGATTTAGCTCCTGTCCCAGAATTATGTTTTTTTAGTCTTAATTTTAAATTATTTGTGTATCCAACGTATGTTTTAGTTATTTTATTATTTACACCCTTGAGCATATAAACATAAAATATCATAAATATGGCGGTCCCTAGGGGAATCGAACCCCTCTTTCGAGGATGAAAACCACGTGTCCTAACCGATAGACGAAGGGACCAAATTTCAGTTTTTTATTGCATAATATAGGTATAATCAAGCTTTTAAAGTCGATTAAATCTTCTGTTTGTTTTTAATAATCTTTTTTAATCCAGCTGATTTGTGCGTAATTAATGTTTCTGACGTAAAATCGTTACTATCGATATTAATTCCAGAAACTAAGTCTCCAGATGTTATTCCTGTCGCACAAAAAATTGAGTCACCGGTTATAATTTCTTTTAATTGGTATTTTTTTTCTAAATCAATAATTCCCATCTTTTTTGCTCTAGTTTTATCCTCCATTGTATCAAATAAGAAACGACATTGGAAAAAACAATCAAAAGCATCTAAAGCAGAAGCAGCCAAAACTCCTTCGGGACCTCCCCCAATACCTAAAAATATATCAACATTATATTTTTGATCTGTTACTAACAAAGCACCAGATACATCACCATCTGTAATAAGTTTTAGATTTACTTTAAGATTTTTAAGCTCATTTATAATTTCTTTGTGCCTAGGTCTATCTAAAATACATGCAGTTAAATCTGAAGGTTGTTTATCTTTATATTCAGCTAGATTATAAATATTTTTTTTAACTGAGTTGTCTAAGTCGATAATATTTGGATCACTTACGTCAGCTGATATTTTATTCATATATGTCTCTGGAGCATTTAATAAGTTTGATTTTTCTGCAACAGAAATAACTGATAGAGCACCAGGAAGATTATTGGCAACAAAATTTGTTCCCTCTAAGGGGTCAACTGCTATATCAAGTTTAGGTCCTTTTTTAGTACCTAGTTTTTCACCAATAAAAAGCATTGGTGCTTCATCAAGTTCACCTTCACCAATAACAACTTCACCATCCATGTTAATTTTATTTAATTCCGTTCGCATTTTATCAACTGCCGCTTTATCAGCGGCAACTTTATCTTTTTTTCCAACTAAATGGTATGAAGCTAAAGCAGCTTTTGAGGTCACATTTATAAACTGATCTATGAATTTTTTGTCAATTGCCATTAAATTTTCTCATCAACAAATTCATCTTGTTTTATTTTATGTTCAAACTCTCTTAAACGCTTATAAACACTTGCGAGCTCTATAATAGTAGGCCAAGCTTTTAATATATATTGCATTGAGCCCTCCACTCTTCCAAAAGCTCTTATAATTTGCTGCATTACACCAAGGGTAACTGCACCTGCTACAATTGCTGGAGCTAAAAAAACATATGCTGACAATACATTAGCTTGTAAGTAGGCAATTCTACCAATATTAAAATATAAATATCTTAAATAACTTAAATAATGGATACTTCTAACATCTTCAAATAATTCATCTATAGACTTAGGTCTTATAGTTCCATCATCTTCAGCAATGACTAAGATTTTTCTGTAGGCTGCTTCTTTTTTTTGCAAATCATATTCAACTCCTACCAACCTCAATATTAGACCTAAAAGTACAAGAAAAATTGTTCCACCAATTGACCAAATAAGAGCACCAACAATTAGACCATAATCCCAATCCCCAAAAAAGAAAATTGGAATACCAATACTTAAACCAAACAAAATTGGCATGAATTCAATTAAAATCATTAAAGCTTCAATCAAACTTGTTCCAAGTGACTCCATTATCCTTGAAAATTTTATTGTATCTTCTTGAACTCTTTGAGCCGCACCTTCTATTTTACGAGCTTTGTCGTAAACAGAGTGGTACCACTCAACCATTGCAGCTCTCCATCTAAATAAATAGTGAGAAGTAAAGAAACTTACTAGCACTGCAACACCAACGTACATAGCAGCCAAGATTATAAATGATAATAAACTTGCCCAATATTCTTCAATAGTTATGGCATTAGGAGCACCCAACGCTTTTTGGATCATGTCGTAAAATTCACCAAACCACTCATTTATTTTAACATCAATCTTAACTTGTATCCAAAGCGATGAAAGTATTATAGCAGAACCTAACCATGACCATAAGTACCAATTTTTTTCTGTAAAAAATCTAAACATAAAATTATTTTAAGAAATTATCTGCATAAGATTTTTTTACAGTTTTTCTTTTTTTGGGTTCAATTATTTCAAAATCAATTTTTTTTTTCTTAGCATAATTAACTGCTAATTCTTTTGTGGAAAATTCCAATTTAAGTTCTGTATAAGTATCGTTTGAACTTTCCCATCCCATTAATGGATTTTTTGTAGGGTCATTAGTTTCAAATTCAATAATCCATTTATCTGTCTTACCAAAACCAGACTGCATAGCACTTTTGTTCGGAATATAGATTTTTGCTTTTTTCATAAAATGGTCGGAGTGGTAGGATTCGAACCTACGACCCTCTGGTCCCAAACCAGATGCGCTACCAGGCTGCGCTACACTCCGAATGAAATCGTTATATCGATTTTACTTATGTTTTCAATAGAAAGAAAATTCAAATACATGTAATATTGCCACCTGTTATGTTTATTTTAAAAAGATATTTGAAATTTTATAAAAATAATGGCTTACTTAAATCACTAGTAAAGATTATATCAACTCCTGTCAGATTAGTGAATAAGATGAATTATCAAAAAACCAAAATAGATATTTTTAACGAAAGTAGCACTAAAAAAAGATTTGATTTGATATATGAAAAAAATTTTTGGTCTTCAAAAGAAAGTGTTTCAGGCTTAGGATCTCAGTTAGATAATACTATAAGTATTAAAGATGGAATTAGAGATATAATAAAAAAACATGATATAAAGAAGATTTTAGATGCACCGTGTGGTGATTTTAATTGGATTAAAGATGTTTTATCTGAAGATTTAACATACATAGGTGTCGATATTGTTGAAAAATTAATTCAAAAAAATAAAGATTTAAATAGTCATAAAAATATAGACTTTTTAACTTTAGATATCACAAAAGATAAGCTTCCAGATTCTGATTTAATGGTTTGTAGAGATTGTTTAATTCACTTATCCTTCGATAGTATAAATTCTTTTTTTAAAAACTTTTTAAAAAGTGATATTAAATATATTTTAATGACTAGTTATAAATTAAAAGATGAAAAAAAAAAAATTATCAATTTAGATATACCAGATGGTGAATATAGAGAGATAGATTTATCTGAACCCCCCTTTTCGTTGAGTGAACCTTATCAGAAAATTTTAGACAAAGATGAGCAGAATAAACAAAGTGGTTTTTATTGTTATTTAAATTTGTATTCTAAAAAACAAATTAACAATTTGGTTTTAAATAAATTCAAATAAATAATTTTTTATATTTTTTTATAAACTTTAATCGATCTCTCCTTCTTATCCCTGCTAGATGTATTATTATTGGATTGAAATAATAATTAGAAATTTCATTATTTAAAGGACTATCAAAATTTCTATTAGGCATACTATTCCATAATCCAGATAAAAAATAAAACTTATTTAAAGTTTTTTTTGTAGGGTTGTTGTCTCTTAATTTTGATATCTCAGCTTTATATCCTAATTCATCCATGAAAGCAGCATTATCAGGCCAATAATGGTTTAGATATTTTTTTTTATTCCAAACATTTCTGAAAAATTCTAAAGACCATTTAGTGTTTCTTACTAATATCACACCAACATTAGGACCCCATGTTAAATAATCAATATTTGAAATCTTAGTTTTGTGTTTAGATTTAAAAAACTGGTTATGAACAAATATATGCTTTTTTTTATCCACATGATCTAATATATTTTCATATCGGCAGATAAAAGTGTCTGCATCCAACCATAAATAAAATTCATGTGTTCCTTTTTCTAGATTCTCAATAAACATTTTAATCTTTAACCAATAAAAATGTCGTTCAAAAGAATTTCTTTTATCTATCTCATAATCAAAATTAAAATAATCAGCATATTTAATTATTGTTTTCTCTGACTCTTTTCCAATATCTTTATACCTATAGTTATAGCCAGAGAGAATCTTCAATCTACTATTGCTTGATTTTTCTTTCTTTTTATTAAAAAAAAACATTATTTATATTTTTAAGATAAACAGTAGCTTTTACAATATACATCGTTAAATAAATGTAAATCATAATTGATATTTTGAAAGATTTGCTCTTTGTTAAACCAATTTTTTGTTTATATTTTGATATAAAGTCTCAATACAATTATGGTATAAGAAATAATGATTATTGAATGTATTTGGTGTAAAAAAAAATTTGAAGTAAATTCAGATCTTATTCCTAGCACTGGAAGGACTATTCAATGTGGATCATGTGAAAAAGTCTGGTTCTTCGATCCAAATAAAGAAAATTTAAAGATTAAAGAAGAATTAGAACCAGATATCTCTGAGCCTGCTGTTAAACAAAAAACAAAAGAAATTAAACCAAAAAAAGAAATTGATAATTTAGATAAAATCGAAAAGAAGAAGTTTGAAGTAACAAGATATAAGGCTAAATCGAGCTTCAATATAACTAAACTTTTATCTTATATCTTAGTCTCAATAATATCTTTTGTTGCTCTGATAATCTTAATAGATACCTTTAAGTCAGTTTTATACGTTGTTTTTCCAAGTTTAGAATTAATGATATTTAGTCTTTTTGAAACCTTGAAAGATATCCAATTATTTATTAAAGACTTAATTTAATATGATCAATTATTTGTCCAAACCATTTAGATGGTTTTTTAAGTTAGAAGCAGCAAGCGGTTTAGTCCTGCTTTTTGCTGCAATTATAGCATTAATTATTAGTAACTCTAATTTATCAGAATTATATTTTTCAACTTTAAATAAATATTTATTTATAGGAATTAACAATTTTGGATTAAAATTATCTGTTATCCATTGGATAAATGATGCTTTAATGGCAATATTCTTTTTTTTTGTAACTTTAGAAATTAAAAGAGAATTTTTACAAGGTGAACTTTCAAATATAAAACAAGCCTTACTCCCAATAATTGCTGCTATAGGTGGAATGTTGGTTCCAGCTTTATTTTATGTTTTTATAAATCTAGGGGATAGTGAAACTTTAAATGGATGGGCTATACCCTCTGCTACTGATATTGCATTTTCATTGGGTGTCTTGTCATTATTAGGAAAACGTGTTCCATTATCATTAAAAGTTTTTTTAACAGCATTAGCAATTATTGATGACCTTGGAGCAATTTTAATCATTGCTATTTTTTACTCAGGAGATTTAAGTATCAAATATTTAAGCTTAATGTTGTTAGCTTTCATAATTTTGTTAATAATAAACAAATTTAATATTAAAAAGTTTTTACCTTATTTAATTGTAGGTATTTTTCTTTGGGATTTTACTCATAATTCAGGAATTCATGCAACGATTGCTGGTGTTTTATTAGCAATGACAATTCCACATAGAAAAAAAGAAAAAGATTTTTCACTGTTAATAAAAGTTGAACATGCAATCAGCCCTTATGTTGCTTTTGGTATTATGCCATTGTTTGCTTTTGCTAATGCTGGGGTATCTCTGGAAGGTTTAACTTTTGGATCTTTGTTAAATAAAGTGCCATTAGGAATTGTACTAGGATTATTTGTAGGTAAGCAATTAGGTGTTTTCTTGTTCTCCTACGTTTCTATAAAAACCAAAATTGCTCAAATGCCAAATAATTCTAACTGGTTTAATTTTTATGGTGTCGGAGTATTGACTGGAATAGGATTTACGATGAGTCTATTTGTTGGAAACTTAGCATTTGCTGAAAATATTCAATATATGGATGGCGTAAAAATTGGTGTGTTGACTGGGTCATTATTATCCACTTTATTTGGATATTTTTTAATATTACTAACACCTAACAAATAAATTAAGAGATGAGAAAGTCAATTTTTATTGGGATAACAATTATTATGTTTTTTTTTAAAAGTAATGTAAATGCAAATTATGACAAGATTTTTTATGATTTTAAAATTGAAAGTATCACAGGTGAAACTATAGATTTTAATGAGTATAAAAATAAAGTTATTCTAATTGTAAATACCGCAAGCTATTGTGGATTTACTAAACAATATACTGATTTACAAGAATTGTGGGATAAATATAAATCAAGAGGTTTGATTGTATTAGGAGTTCCATCAAATTCCTTTAATCAAGAAAAAAACAAAAATTCTGAAGTCAAAGAATTTTGTAAAGTAAATTTTAATATAGATTTCCCTTTATCTGCTATTACTGAAGTAAAAGGTGATAATGCTCATGATTTGTTTAAATGGGCTAAAAATAATCACGGTAAATCAGCTATTCCTAAATGGAATTTTCATAAAATCTTAATCAATAAAGAAGGTAAAGTTGAAGATACTTTTACGTCCTTTACAAACCCAATGTCAAAGAAATTAGTAGGTAAAATAGAAAATATTCTATAATTCTATAGTAAGTCCATCATGTGCAGGTACAACATTATGAGGAAGAACTTTTTTAAGTTTTTTATAATCTAAAACAGGTGAAAGATTTGTTAGAATAGCTTTTTTTGGTTTGAATTTCTTAATCATATCTAAAGATGTTTCAAGATTGAAATGTGATGGATGGTAATTATACCATAAACAATCAATAATTAGATATTTTAAATTTTTAAAATATTTAAAATCTTTATTATAAATTCTACTCACATCACTTATATAAGCCAGTTTTTTATCAATAATAAAACAATTTGATTTTACTTTACCATGATCAACTTCAATAGATCTTATTTTGACTTTTTTTCTTTCGTTAATTAAAGAGAAATAATTCTTAAGCTTATTTATCTTGAGTGTAGCTGGATATTCTTTTGAATAGCTTTTGAAAATATAAGAAAAAGTTTGTTTTAAATATTTTGCAGTAAATTTATCAGCAAATACATCTATTTGTTTTTTACTGTTTATATAAAAAGATCTCAAATCATTAATTCCATGTGTTTGATCTCCATGCATATGTGAGTATAAGACTTTATTAATCTTTTTAATTTTATGGCGTAACAATTGTTGTCTTAGATCAGGAGAAGTATCAAATAAAATATTTTCTTTAGAGGTTTTGAGTAATGCAGAACATCTAGTTCTATAGTTCTTTTTATTATTTGGGTCACAATTACCAAAGAAGCCATCAGGTCTTGGTACACCCATCGAACTACCACATCCTAAGATTATAAACTTCATAAATTAATTAGCTAAATAGCTTATTAAAGTTATTAGTTGTTATTTCTACAAGTTGAGATTTAGTTATTTCTTTTAAATCTGCTAACTTTTGAGCAGTATAATCTATAAAAGAAGGCTCATTTTTTTTACCTCTATTCGGGACTGGAGCTAAAAAGGGACTATCTGTTTCTATCAAAATTTTTTCTAATGGCAGAAATTTGAACGTTTCTTGTAAATCCAATGAATTTTTAAATGTTATAATGCCACTTGCTGAAAAAAAAGCATTTAGATCAAGTAATTTTTCAGCAAACTTTTTTGAACCTGTAAAACAATGCATTAAAATTTTAAGATCTTTATCTTTGTAATCATTTAAAATATTGAAAGTTTCCTCTTCTGCACTTCTCGAATGAATTATTAAAGGTGCATTAGTTTCAATTGAAGCTTGGATATGTTCATTAAAACTTCTAATTTGTTTGTCTTTATCACTGTTATTGTAATAAAAATCTAACCCTGTCTCGCCTATCCCAATAATTTTTGGATTTTCATTAAAATTTTTTACAATATTATCTGAACTAATAATTTCATCATTAGTTTCATGGGGGTGAATACCTATTGTACCATAAATCATTTCGTCTTTATCTATAATATTTTTGATTCTAGAAAAACTTTCTAAAGAAGTAGAAATAGTTAGTAGTTTTTTAATACCAACATCCTTCGATCGTTTAATAACATTAGGTAAATCGCTTAAAAGCGGCTCGTGATCTAAATGACAATGTGAATCAATCATCTTTTTTTTCTATTTTTTTAAAAAGAATATCTATTTTATTAATTTTATCAACTTTTGATAAAAAATCATTATTTTCTATAGATGATAAATTAATGTCAGCTTCATTTATGCCAAAAATTTTAAGTGCTTTAATAGAACTCTCTGGAATAATTGGATACAATAAAAAACTAACTTTTCTAACAATTTCTAATGTTGTAAAAACAATAGTATTTAATCTTAATAAATCCTCTTTTTTATTCCATGGTTCTTGATCGTTAAAATATTTATTGGCTTCAAATAATGAATTAACAATAAAGTTTATATAGAAATTGATATCTTGATTATCAATTTTTTTTCTAATTAACTCAATATTATCTTTATAATTATTGAGTATCTTGTGATCATCTTTATTAAATTCAATTTTTTTTGGAATTTTACTGTCACAATTTTTGATTGCAAAGGCGGTTACTCGTTGACATAGATTACCAAAATTATTAGCCAAGTCACTGTTAATACAATCTTCTAAACGTTCTTGAGAAATATTTCCATCATTACCAAATGAAACTTCTTTTATAAGATAATATCTTAATGAATCTAGACCATATTCATTAATAATTTCTATAGGATCAAGAATATTACCTTTCGATTTAGACATCTTTTCGTCTCCAGAAAGTATCCAGCCATGACCATAAACTTTTTTAGGAAGATCTATTTTAGCTGCAAGTAGAAATGCAGGCCAATATACTGCATGAAATCTCAAAATATCTTTTCCTATTAAATGAATGGAAGCTGGCCAAAAACTTTTAAATAATTTTTCTTTAGTATTTGGATAGTTTAAAGCGCTAATATAATTTGTTAAAGCATCCAACCAGACATAAATAACATGATTTTCATTACCAGGAACTTTAATTCCCCAAGAAAAACTTTTTCTACTAATTGATAGATCCTTTAAACCACTTTTTACAAAGCTGACTACCTCATTTTTTCTTGCCTCAGGCGAAATGAAACCTGGGTTTTTTTCATAAAATTCCAGTAGTGGTTTTTCCCATTTAGATAATCTAAAAAAATATGACTCTTCATCCACCCATTCTACAGTTGATTTAGATGAAGTTGCGACTTTCAAACCATTAATTTCTTCAATTTCTTCCTCACTGTAAAACGCTTCATCTGAAACTGAATACCAACCAGAATATTTAGATAGATAAATATCATCATTTTTTTCTAATTCTCTCCATAAATGTTGAACTGAAGTTTTATGGCGACTTTCTGTTGTTCTAATAAAATCTGTATTAGTTAGATTTAGTATCTCAGAGAGATTTCTAAAAGTTTTACTAATTTCATCACAAAATTGTAATGGTTTTAGTCCTTTTTTTTCAGCAGATCTTTGAATTTTCAAACCATGTTCATCAGTACCAGTTAAAAAATGAACATTAAAACCGTCTATTTTTTTAAATCTGGCAAAAAAATCTGCTATTATACTAGAATAAGCATGTCCCATATGAGGTTTTGCAGATGGATAATAAATTGGAGTAGTAATATAAAAATTTTTATCCATTCAATAATTTTGAGTCAATTTCTAAAAATAAAGACTCTTCATTTAGGTTAAACTTTTTTACATTATTAATCTTTTTTAAAAAATAACTAAAAATTTCAAAGTAAGTGATGGAAATTTTTTTAAGCAAAAATAATTCTAAATAATCATACAAAATAATCTTTATTCTATTATCATTTTTATAATAAGATCTTTTAATAATTAGTGATAAGAACTCTTTTAGACTTATTGTTCTTAGATCTATCTCCTTTTCTTTAGAAAATTCTAATACATCATAAATTTTGCCAGGTGTGTTGTAATAATCTAATATATCAGAGTTAATTAAGTTTTTTATGTCATCACCAAATAATAGTTTATTCACGAAAATAACCTTTTCATTACTTAGTGATATCTTAAAATTTAAACACCTAGATAAAAGAGTAGATAGGATTTTTTTATTATTATTTATCAAAATAAAATAAGTATTTTCGTTAGGTTCCTCTAAAATTTTAAGTAAAGCGTTAATAGAATTTACATTCAAAAATTCAATATTATCGATTAAAATAAACCTTGGTTTTGAATTGAATGAGGATTTATTAAGATTATTGATTAAGTTTCTAATCTGATTAATTTCAATACTTTTTTTTTCAGAGTTTACGTCAATTAGATTAAAATTGGGATTTGAATTATTTTGAATTAATTTAAAAGAATGATTGTCAGTATTTATTTGAAAATCATTAGTGTTGTAAGGATTTTTTTCATTGTTAGATAAAATATAATTTATTAAATGATAAGCAAGAGTGCACTTACCAATACCTTTTTCCCCTGAAAGCAAAATCTTATTTGGTAATTTTGAATTATTATATAAATTTATTAATTCGTTAAGTTCTTCATCTAAACCATAGAGTTTTGTTTGTGATTTAGAGCAAAGGTTCATCTTATTAGCTTTTCTATTTTGTTAATTATATTTTTTTTATTTGTTTCGATTGATAAGTTTGAGTCTATAATTTGATAATCTTTTTTATTTTTACTTAATTTGAGGTATCCTTTTTGAACCCTTTTATAAAAATCTTTATTAAATTTATCATATCTGTTTAATTTGACTCTCTTTCTCAATCTTTTAATCATATTTTTCTCATTTACAATATTTAAAAAAGTAAAATTTACTTTAAAATTATTTAAAATATGGTCATTAATTTTTTTTATTATAGCTAGGTTTACACCCATACCAAAATGTTGATACGCCAAAGTTGAGTCTGTAAATCTATCTAATAAAATTATCTTTTTTTTATAAAATTTTTTTAAGTAACTAATGTTTTCACTTCTAGCTGCTAGATAGAGTAGTAAATCAGTATTTTTTTGAAAATTTGATTTGTTATTTAAAATTAACTTTCTTATTTTTTCTGAGTTCTTACTACCTCCTGGTTCTCTTATTGAAACGTGACTGATTTTCTTTTTTTTTAGATAGTTAGATACATGTTTGATGTGAAAAGTTTTGCCACTACCTTCAATACCCTCAAAAACTATTACAATTTTTTTAGACATCACCCCAAATTAAATAATTTAATGACTTCATTAGCCTTGAAAAGATATTCACTTTTTTAATATCTTCTAAAGCTAGAAGGTCGTATTCACCTACTAAATCTTGATCATAAACTATTTTTAATTTAGCCAACTTTTGATCTTTTTTAATTGGAGCCTCTATAGGGCCATCATAAATTAATTTAATTTTAAGTAATTTTTTTTGCCCCTTTTTTATTATTTTATATATATCATCTTTAGAATAAACACTGACTTTATTTTTTTTTCCAAGCCAAACATCAACATCACTAAATGACTCATTAGATTTTGCTATTTCAACTAAATCAAAATTTGTAAGTCCATAAGTTAACAATTTTGCACTTTCCTTTGATCTAGATGTCTTTGTTTCAAATCCACTACCAACAGCTATTAATCTTCTTCCTTTTCTTTCTAAGGATGATGCTAATGAATATCTTTCTACGGCTAAATAACCTGTTTTTACACCATCAACTCCCATATTTTTATATAAAAGAGGATTTCTGTTACCTTGTGTAATAGGATCACCTCCCGTCCTATCCCAAGTAAATTCTTTTTCTTTAAACCATTTATAAAATTCAGGATGATTTTTTATTAAATAATTAGACATAATCATAATATCTCTAACAGTAGAATAATTATCAGGATCATTAATTCCTGAAGAGTTAGCAAAATTAGTATTTTCCATTCCAATTTCTCTTGCTTTAGAAGTCATCATAATGGCAAATTCTTCCTCTGTTCCAGCAATACCTTCTGCCAAAGCAATACATGAGTCATTACCTGAAGCAACTATTATACCTTTAAGTAAATTTTCAACTGAAACCTCATCTCCAACCATTACAAACATAGAAGAGTAACCAGCAGTGGATAATCTCCAAGCTTTTTCTGAAATTAAAAATTTTTCATCTAAACTCAAATCACCGGATTTAATCAAATCAAAAGCAATAATACTTGTCATAATTTTTGTCATTGAAGCAGGATAAATCGATCTATCTGGCTCTTTTTCATAAAGAATTTCTCCTGATAAGTAGTCTTGTAGAATTGCTGTTCTAGCTTTTATATCAATATTTGCAAAAGAATGATTAAAAAAAAATAAAATTGAAAATAAGAAGAGAATGAAATTTTTATACATTTTTTAAAACCTCTAAATTTTCAAAATCAAATAAATCCATTTTTTCAAAATTATTTCTTAGAGATTTTATATCATTAAAAGGACCTATTAGAAGTCTATAATTTGTTTTTGATAATTCAATAATCTTCAAATTCTTAATAGAGGTTTCTTTTTTAATACGATCCAATAAGATCTTAGCTGTATCTTTATAATAAAAATCTGCAACTTTAATAGAATAGGAAAAATTTTTTTTTGTTATAATCTTTTTTTTCTTTTTCTTTACGTTTAAATCATTAATTTGAATTCCATCTATTGGAGCCTTTTCTGCAACTTTACTTTCCTCTTCGAAAGTTTTTGCTTTTCCTGCAATAAAAGTAGAATTTTTTGATATTAATACTATTTCAACATATGGTTCATTTTGATCTAAATCTAATGTTTCTGCTATTCTAGGACTCAATATAGAATTATAAAAATTTGAAAATTTTACTTTATTTGATTTAACTTCAGCAATTAAAAAATTCCCATTAGCAGGATTTGTAATTTTAACCATTGATTTTCTTTTAAGAGATTTGTGATAAATATTTAAAGATCTATTCTCAATTTTTTTAATGTTTTCTAATTTATCATTATAGATAAGTGCGAAACCTGAATTTCTGTATTTATCATCTCTTAAAAGATCTAAATTTTCATTTTTAATGTTGAATGTTTGATCACAACCTATAAATAGAAGTGGTAAAAAAATTACCAGTATTAATTTATAATTCATTTTTAATTTTATCTTTTAATGTGCATACTGCTAAAGCAAATCTTAAAGATCGATTCCATTTTAAAATTATTTCGTAATTATCAAAAACTATGTAAGCTGGACTAAGTTTATTAGCATTTTCAACAATATCTTTATCTGGAGTTATTATAGCAACTTTTAAATTTTCATCTAATGAGTCTATTATTTCATTGTTTTTTATAAATTTTTTAAAATATCTTAATTTTTTTTTATTCTTTAATTTTTTTGCTGAAACATTTAAATATTTATCTGAAATGTCGTCATTTAGATTAATTTTATAAAAACACGGTGTTTCCTGACTCCATCCCATATTATTTAAATAGTTAGCTGCAGAAGCATACGAGTCTTGTGAATTCTTGAGATCAATATAGTTATCATTATTATAATCAATTGCATAATTTTCAATTGTAGAAGGCATAAACTGGAAAAAACCAAATGCCCCTGCCCATGATCCATATAATGATTTATAATCAATTTGATTTGTATCAATTAATTTTAATAGAATTAACAATTCATTTGTAAAAAATTTAGATCTTCTCTGATCAAAACTTAATGTTGCTAATGAAGACAGAATATCCATTTTACCAACATATGTGCCAAAGTTAGTTTCAATTCCCATTAATGCTAAAAGTAATTCTTTCTCTACATCAAATTTTTTTTCAACTTTATTAATCAGTTCAGATTGATCTTTGTAAAAAATAACGCCTTTTTTAACTTTTTTATCTGAGCTTCTTTTAGAAATATAAGTTTTAGTATCTTCGTAAAATTCTGGTTGATACCTATCATATTCAATAACTTTAGGTAAAAATTTAACATCTGACATAACTAGATTAAAAGTATTTTCAGAAATATTATTTTTAAGTGCAACAGCTTTAAAAGTTTTTTTCCAATTTTCAAATTCTAAATTATTATCAGCGTATGAATTGTGTATAAATAATGTTAAAATAAAAATTAGAATACTAACTAGTTTCATAAAGATCCTTTAGATATATAACTACAGCAATCCAAATAATAATAAAACTCACAAATTTAATAATAGAAAACTCCTCATTATAATAAAAATAACCCAGAATAAACTGTAATGTTGGAGTTATATAGAAAATCATACCTGTAGGGCCTAGCCCAATCAGTTCAACACCTCTAACGTATAAAAATAAAGGAATCACTGTCATAGGACCAGCTAATATTAAAAAAAGACTTAAGCCTGGACTCGATAAGCTAAAATCATTAAATCCATTTTTAGTTATAAAGTAAAAAATAAGTAAAGCAAAAGGAAGTATATATAAACTTTCAATTAATATACCTACATCAGTATCTACATTAATCTTCTTTCTGATAAGATTATAAAAAGCCCAACTAAAAGCTACTATCAAACCTACCCAGGGTAAACTTTTTAAATTTATGAATATTAGAATGATAATCGATAATAGAACTAATAAAATTGAAAAAATTCTTTTTGAATTAAGTTTCTCTTTAAAAAAAATATATCCTAATAAAACACTTATAATCGGCATAATGAAATAGCCAAAACTTGCATCAATAATTCGTTCTGTTGCAACTGCATATATCCATACAGCCCAATTTATAAATATCAAAAAACCAGAGACCAACAAAGCAAATAAAGTTTTCTTATTTTTGAAAATATCTTTAAAAAGATTCCATTTTGAAAGAATTGAAGTTGTAAAAATAAGCATTACTGCTGTCCATAAACATCTATGAACTATTAGTTCTATATGACCAATAAATGATACATATTGAAAATATATTACACCAATAAAACCCCACCAAAAAGATCCTAGAGAAGTTAATAATAAACCTTTATTGAATTGTGCTTTCATAGATAATTTAGCTAATTAATTAATAACTATGTTAAATAGACTATTTTATAGTTGAATTAAATATTTTTAATTATAAAAGTTTCTTCGTGGAGAGATGGCTGAGCGGTTGAAAGCACCGGTCTTGAAAACCGGCAAAGGGGCAACTCTTTCCTGGGTTCGAATCCCAGTCTCTCCGCCATCATTTTTCATTATACTTAAAATTTCTAAATAAAGAATTTACATTATTGCTCTCAAATTCAAAGTCAGTTTTTAATTTGTTATAAAAATTATATAAATTATCATCATCTATGTTTAATAACTTTTCTAGGTCAAGAAGATCATTGGTGCTTAATTCGTCAACATATTTTTTGGTAAATGCACCTAAAAGCTTGTCCATTTCTTTAGTGCCACGATAATTAGATCTGTAAATAATTTTTTTTTTTAATAGATCTATATTGAGGTCCATTATTATAATATATTAGTTGTTTATGGATAATAAAAGTAATTATAAATATCTATTGTCAGATTTGTCAATTTTAAAAGGTGTAGGTAATAAAACCACCAATTTACTTAAAAAAAAAAGAATAAACAATATTTTTGATCTATTATGGAAGTTGCCTAAGTCATATACAGATAGAAGTTTATCTTCTAAAATAAAAGATTTGAAGTTGGGAGAAATTCAAACAATAACAATAGTTCCTAAAAAATATTCTTTTCCTCGAATAAGAAATCTACCTAATAGAGTTGTTTGTTCAGATGAAACAGGAGAATTAGACTGCATTTTTTTTAATAGTTACGAGGGATATATTAAAAAGATTTTACCTATAGGAAAGAATGTAACAATAAGTGGTAAAATAAGTAGATTCAGAAACAAATATCAGCTTACTAATCCAAAGTATATTTCTGAAAATGCTTCGTTAATAAAACAAAAACATAACACATATTCACTTACAGAAGGTATTACAGAAAAAGTCTACAATAAGATAATAAAACAGATAATGGAAAAATTACCTATTTTAGATGAATGGCATTCTAAAGAATTACTAAAAAAATTTGATGGTATAAGTTGGAATGAGTCAATAAAAGAATTACACGAACCCCAGAATCAAGGAAATTACAAAGATAATTTTTATCAAAGACTTGCTTATGATGAAGTTTTTTCTACATTCTTAGTTAATTCAGAAATCAGAAAAAAAATAAAAAAGATTAAAAAAAAGAAGAAAAAAATAGATTTAAATAAACAAGCTTTAATAATAAAGAATTTAGATTTTACACTAACAAATGATCAATTAAAATCACTTAAAGAAATAAATAGTGATCTATGTGCTAATACTAAAATGTTTAGACTGTTACAGGGGGATGTTGGTAGTGGAAAAACAATAGTTTCTCTTATTGCTGCATACAATACGATAAATTCAGGTTTTCAAGTTGCTTTAATGGCTCCAACTGAAATTTTAGCTAGACAGCATTTTAATCTTGCAAAAAAATTATTACCAAAAAATGTAAATATAAGATTAATTTCAGGGAAATCAGAATATAGAGATAAAAAAGAAATACTCAATGAATTATCAAATCATGAGATAGATATAGTTTTTGGAACTCATGCAATTTTTCAAAAAAAAGTAACTTTTAAAAAGTTAGGATTAATAATTATAGATGAACAACATAAATTTGGTGTAAATCAAAGAAAGAAATTATCCGATAAAGGTGGAAATAATTGTGATGTTTTATTAATGACAGCTACACCAATTCCAAGAACATTAACCATGACAATTTATGGTGATATGGATCTTTCAATAATTAGAGAAAAGCCAGCAGCAAGAAAACCTATAAAAACCTACAGTAAATTAGAAACTAAGATTGATGATGTTTTAATGTTTATAAAAAAACAAATAGAACTTAATAATCAAGTTTTTTGGGTTTGCCCTCTGATCGAAGAGTCGAAAAAAGTTGATCACACTTCTGCTGTCAAAAAATTTGAATATCTTAATAAAGCATTCCCGAATAATGTAGGTCTACTTCATGGAAAAACTAATATTGAAGATAAAGAGCTTATACTAAATAATTTTCTAAATAATAAGTTTAAGATACTGGTTTCTACTACAATTATTGAAGTTGGAATTGATTTTCCTAACGCTAATGCAATTATAATAGAAAATGCTAATAAATTTGGCTTGTCCCAATTACATCAACTAAGAGGAAGAGTTGGTAGAGGCAGTAAACAGTCCACCTGCATACTCATGTTTAAATCAAACTTGAGTGAAAATGCAAAAAAAAGAATTAATATACTTAAAGACTCCAATGATGGTTTTGTAATTTCTGAAGAAGATATGAAAATCAGAGGTTTTGGAGACATTTTGGGTTTTAAACAAAGTGGAATAAAAAATTTTAAATTAGCTGACCCTGTTCTTAATGAAGATCTATTTTTATTAGCTGAAAAGGAAATGAATAGAATTGAAAAATCTGATGAAGATATAAGCAAATATAAACCTTTAATAAAGTTATACGATAGAGCAGATATAATTAATGATATAGCTTAATTCTTACCTGAAGATGTTCCTGCTGAGACTATAAATTTTGAAGCTTCTTCAAAAGTCATATTAAGATAAATGACGTCATCAATAGGAAACATTAATAAAAAACCACTTGTTGGATTTGGAGTTGTTGGTACAAAAACATTAATTAATCTTTGATTAGTTTTATCTGCCATTTCCCCTTTATTTTCTTTAGTTGCAAAACCAACAGCCCACACACCTTTTCTTGGATATTCTATTAATACAACACTTTTTTTATCATTATCTTTATTTGAAAAAGACTCTGTCATTTGAAGGATTGCAGAATAAATAGTTCTTAAGAAAGGTATTCTTTTAAATAAATCATCAATTAATTTAAGTATTCTTTTTCCTAAAAAGGATAATGATAAACCACCTACAATAGTTATTAAAACAATTGAAATTAATATTTCAATACCTGGAATTGCATAAGGGAGATAACTATTAGGGTTGATATTTTCAGGAATAAGATTTGATGAAACTCCAATAAGAATTTTACTTAGATATAAAGTAAAACCAATAGGTATAAGAACAACCACTCCTGTTATAAAATAATTTCTTAAAATAAGTGTAAAAGATCTTTTTTTTTTATTTTTTTTCATAAGATTAATTAAAACTAGAGTAAATTACGAAAGAAATTGCAATAATAAATAAAATTAGCAAAATTTTATTATTTAGATTCATTTAAAAATATATTATCAATGATAATTGAAAATGGATAGAAGAAAATTCTTAACTTATGTTGGTTGTGGCTGTTGTGGTTTTGCCCTCAATTCTTGTACTACAGCACCTATTACGCAAAGAAGACAATTAAAAATTGTCTCTGAAGCTAAGCTAAATGCTCAGGCCGCAGCTATTTATGAAAAAGTAAAAGAAAAAGAAAAAATGAGTGACGATCTAAAATCACTTAATGAAATTAGAGAAATAGGAAAAAAAATGGAATATTCAATAGGTGAATATTTCTACAGATCAAAATTAAATGATCCCACGGTAAATTTTGATTGGGAATATATATTAATTGATAATAAAAAAGTTAGAAATGCATGGTGTATGCCAGGTGGTAAAATTGCAGTTTATTCTGGTATGCTTGAAGTTACAAAAAATAAAAATGGTCTAGCAGCTGTGATGGGTCATGAAATAGCACATGCTGTAGCAAAACATTCAGTTGAAAGGGCAAGTCGAGGTGCTCTTCTTAATACTGGAACTCAAATTGTTGATATTCTGAGTGGTGGTAAATTATCTCAAGTTAATAGAACCACAGGAATGAATACAGTTGGTTTACTTTCTCAATTGGGGATAATGTTTCCATTTAATAGAAAACAAGAAAGTGAAGCGGATTACCTTGGATTAATTTTTTCCTCTTTATCAGGATATGATATTAGGGAAACAACTAAAATTTGGGAAAGAATGAAGGAATTTAATAAGGGAAAAACTCCCTCTGAGTTTATGAGCACCCACCCTTCTCCAGATAATCGTATAAGAAAAATTAAGGACTGGACTAACAGCGTAACTTTAGATTTTCCACCTATAAAAGATATCTAAATCATGTGGTGAGCCCTGATGGACTCGAACCATCGACCCATTCCTTAAAAGAAAGTTACACAACAGCATAATTTCCAGTTTATAAGTAAAAAACCTTCGTTAAACGTTAATATGAGGGGTTTAGAATTAAATAAATGCGTAAAATTTCAAATAGAAAACTATACACTAACTGTACACCTTAATATTTGAAATTTTGAAAAAAGTGTTTAGTTTTTGAGTGTACAGAAAGTGTTTAGTTTTTTGTTGTGTAAGTTTCAAAAAAGGAATTACACGGTGAGTAGTTCCTAATCACCCCACCCTAGTTATTTTTCATAAGATACATTATTCGTTCTCTGATTTGAGTAATGCTTTTCTTTAATATTTTAGCTAAAGCAAATTCTGGTACATTTCTTTTATAAAGTGCTAAAAGTTTATTATCATCACTAGTTGTCCATTCATTGCTATTTGATTTAGTGGATTTTGGCATTATTTTTTTTTTACTTTTAGGTGCATTTTTTAATATTTCACTTATGTATTTACTTTCTAATTTTTGACCAATAAATTCAAGTACTCTAGCATCAAAAATAATATCTTTTTTTTGTATTTTTTTTAAAAGTGAAATACCTTCTAACGATTTTGCTCTACTTAAAGCCACATAAGTTTGTCCGTGTGCAAATGAACCTGTGTCTAAATCAATAGAAACATTATCAAATGTCTGACCTTGTGATTTATGAATAGTTGTAGCCCAAGCAAGTTTCAAAGGAAATTGTATAAATGATCCAACTGAAAATGCATTTACTTTATTACCACTGAATTTATAATTATATTTATCCCATTTTGTTTTACCTAATGAAAAAATCTTGTCTTTAATTTTTATCTTAATTTGATCTTTGGATAAAAAGGTTATTATTCCTAATGTCCCATTTACCCATCTTTTAGGTTCGTCTGTATCATTTTTAGTTATCATAACTTGTGCACCTACTTTTAAAACAATCTCTTTTTTAACTGGGTGTTCTTTGTCCTTCCAGGACCCTTTTACTATTGCATTATAATTAAAGGTTGGAGTTGTTAATTTATATAAATTAGTATTATTAATATCGTCAACTTTTCTATTAGTTGGAGCTAATATAATGGTATCTTTTGGAACTTCATCTCTTTTGATTAATTGATTATTTAAAATAGATAAATCCTCATTTTGTAATTTATTCATCCTTATTTTATTTAATAAATTGACAAATTTTTTATCAGATTGTCTAAAAATTTTAGTAAGTTCAATTTGTTTAAAATCTTTTTTTGAATAAGATTTAGAGTTAAAAAAGAAAGGTCCACTAGGATAAAACTTTTCCATTACCTCATCATCTGACCCAACTATTGGATCTATTTGCATAACATCACCAAATAATACCATTTGAACACCGCCAAAAGGCTTTTCATTTTTTCGATTTTTTTTTAATGATAAATCTATTGAGTCAAACAAGTCTGCTCTTACCATTGATATTTCATCAATTAAAATTGTATCTAAATTTTGTATAACTTGTTTATCTCTCAGCTCTTTAACATCATCCTTAGTTAAAAAATGTGGACCCAGTTTGAAGAATGAATGAATAGTTTGACCTTTAGCTTTTATTGCTGTGATGCCTTGAAATGCTAGTGTAGCAAAATTTTTATTTGTATTTTGACGAAAGTATTCAAGTAAAGTTGATTTACCAGAACCAGCTTTTCCTGTGATGAATAAATTAGTATCTGTTTTATTAATCAAATCATATGTATCTTTAAATTCTTTTGTTAAAACAAACTTTTCAGGTAATTCTGTTCCAGTATCTAATTTCATCACCCCACACTAGTTATTCCAAAATAGTTATTTAAATTCTTTTGCTATTATAGAAAAGTATGAACTTGCGATTATAAATCCAGTAATTATTGAGCCAAAACAGTCTAATAGATATTCTAGTGGATCATAAACGGTATAGCCAATTGAAAAAACAGATAATGTCGCAAGTGCCATAACAATTATATAAATTTGTCTTCCAATTTTTTTAAATCTGTACAATTGAAATAAAGAATAAAAGTAACCGATGAAAATGATAAAAATCATTATTAAGGAAAAATTATCTCCCATTGGTGCAATTTCATCATACATTCTCATTGCATTTCTTAAATCTTCTGGTGCTAATGAATAAGGATATAAAATTAATTTTAAAGCTATTAAAATAAAAACAACTAAATCAGCAATTATGATTTTTTTAAATAAAGATTTGTTCATAAATTATAATAAACCGTACACTCACCGTACACCTTTTTTAAATAATATTTAAGAGTTAAAAAATGGGTTATTTCTGCCATTGAATGGAATAAATGTGGTGAGCCCTGATGGACTCGAACCATCGACCCATTCCTTAAAAGGGAATTGCTCTACCAACTGAGCTAAGGGCCCACATTCATTAGATGAATTAATTGTATATATAGAATTATTTTAATAATTCAAATAGGAATTTCTGAGACAAATAGTTTCTTATTTACAACTTTTCAATATATTTATCATGAAAGGTGTCAAATGTACCATTTTCAATATTCTTTCTTATTGCTGTCATCAATTCTTGATAAAAGTTTATATTGTGTAAAGTTAAAATCATTGAACCTAAAATTTCGTTAGTATTAAAGAGATGATTCAAATAATTCTTTGAATACTTGTTCAAGTTGAGATTTGTACAATTATCATCTAGAGGAGTATTATCATCTTTATATCTATTATTTTTTATATTAATTCTACCATTCCAAGTAAAAGCCAATCCTGTTCTTCCTGATCTTGTTGGCATCACACAATCAAACATATCAATACCTCTTTTAACAGCACCTAAAATGTCAGGAGGAGTGCCTACCCCCATTAAATAATGAGGTTTTTCGTTTGGTAAAACATCTTTAATACCATCTAATACTGAAAACATTTCTTTTTGAGTTTCTCCTACAGCTAATCCACCAATTGCATAACCATCAAAATTGATTTTTTCTAATTCATTTAATGATTTTAATCTTAAGTCCTTAAAAAGTCCTCCTTGTATTATTCCAAATAAAGCTTTGTGAGGATTTTTACCGAACGCAGTTTTTGATCTTTTTGCCCAATATAAAGATAACTCCATAGATTTCTGTATTAATTGATAATCATTAGTTTTTTTGGGGCACTCATCCATAATCATTACAATGTCTGAATTTAATCCAAGTTGAATTCTTATACTTTCCTCAGGACTTAAATAAAATTTTTTTCCGTCAACATGTGAATTAAAAATAGCTCCTTTTTCTCTATCAATTTTATTTAATTTAGATAATGACATCACTTGAAAGCCTCCAGAATCCGTAAGTATCGGCAAATCACAATTCATAAATTTATGTAAACCACCAGCTTTCTGAATTCTATCAACACCAGGTCTAATCATTAAGTGATAAGTATTTCCAAGAATAATCTCAGAGCCTGTTTGAATTATATCATTAATTGTGCATGCTTTAACTGTTGCTTGAGTTCCAACTGGCATAAAGGCAGGTGTTTTAATATTACCTCTATGTGTTTCAATTAAACCATGTCTAGCATATTTATCTTTGTTTAACACATTAAAAGCAAAATCTTTTAATGCCATTAAAGTCTATAAAGATTTAAAGCTAATTATTTTATCTGGATCAGATACAGATCCATTATTGCTTTCATCACCTCTTTTAATTTTATCTACGTATTCCATTCCTTCAACTACTTTTCCAAAAACTGTATACTGATTATCTAAAAAAGGTGCAGGTTTAAAACAAATAAAGAATTGACTATTGGCACTATTAGGATCTGATGATCTTGCCATAGATAACGTCCCTCTATCATGCGGCAACTTGCTAAATTCTTGTTTTAAATCTGGTAAATCAGAACCACCCATACCCGCTCTTCCTAAATCAAAATCATTAGATGATGAATTACCAAATTTAACATCACCAGTTTGAGCCATGAATCCATCTATTACTCTATGAAAAACAACATTGTTATATTTTCCATTGTCGGCTAGCTCTTTAATTCTTTTCACATGATTAGGTGCTACATCTGGAAATAACTCTATCTTAACATCTCCATCTTTTAATTTTAATATCATTATATTCTCCTGTGCTATTGATTGATTGGTTGTTAAAAAAAATAAGATTAATATCTTTATTAAAAATCTATTCATAATTATCATTCTTATCTTTTAAAGATTTAATTGTACTTTTAGTTGTAAATTTTTTTATGTCACCACCTAATTTAACAATTTCTTTAACAAATTTTGAGGAAATAATCTGATTTTCAACATCCGACATTAAGAAAATTGTCTCTATATTATTGTTCAATTTTCTATTCATTCCAGCTAACTGAAATTCATATTCAAAATCTGAAACTGCTCTTAAGCCTCTTAGAATTATATTCGACTTAAACTTTTTACATAAGTCAGTTGTTAGTGAATTGAAAGAAACAACTACAATTTTTTTTTTGCTCAATTTAAGATCTTTAAATAGTGCTTTGTTTACAATGTCTATTCTTTCTTCTGAACTAAATAAATAATTCTTATTACTAACATTCGAAACACCAACAACTATCTTATCAAATAATTTTAGTGCTTTTTTAATTACATCAATGTGCCCATATGTTATTGGATCAAATGTACCTGGATAAATAACAACTTTATTCATTAGATTAAATTATCATCAATTTTAATTGCAGAAACAACTTTTTCGTCACCTGATAATTTAATAATTCGAACACCTTGCGTATTTCTACCAGCTGATCTAATCTCTTTAACAGCAACTCTAATTACTCTACCTTTGTTTGTTGAAATTAGTATTTCATCTCCTTCATATACTGGAAATGATGAGGTTATATTTCCATTTCTTGGTGAATTTACAATTCCAATAATTCCTTTTCCACCCCGATTTGTTACACGATAATCAGTATGGGAAGTCTTTTTGCCATAACCATTTTCACTTATTGATAAAACAAATTTTTCTTTAGCTTTAATTTCTGATTTTTCATCTTTAGATATTTTACCATTTTTTTTGGTATTATCTTTGTCAATGACAGAAAGAGATACAATCTCATCATTTGTAGCCAACTCAATTCCTTTAATACCTTTAGATGAACGGCCTTTAAAAACTCTTAATTTCTTTGCTTCAAATCTAATACATTTACCAAATTTTGTGCTTAATATTATATCTTGATCATCCTGACATATTTTTACACCTACAATTTTGTCATTGTTATCAAGTTTCATTGCAATTTTTCCTGAGGCATTAATTGAAGAAAAATCATCTAAGCTATTTTTTCTAACTTTACCCTGAGCAGTTGCAAAAATTATTTGATAATTCTTAAGGTCTGTATCATTTTCTGGCATCGGCATGATTGAACTTATAGACTGGTGATTTTTTAAAGGTAAAATATTAAACAAAGACTTACCCTTTGAGCTTGTTGACCCCTCAGGAATTTTCCATGCTTTGATTTTATAAACCAGACCCTCTGTAGAAAAAAATAAAACAGAAGTATGGGTATTAACTGATAATGTTTGAATAACTGAATCCTGATCTCTTGTTGTAATTCCAGATTTTCCCTTGCCACCTCTTTTTTGTTGTTTAACACCATCTAAAGAACCTCTTTTTATATATCCTTGTAATGTTACAGTTATTATTACTGACTGTTTTTGTATTGTTTCTTCAATATCGTAATTTAATACAGCGTCTATTATTTTAGTTCTTCTTGGAATTGCAAATTTTTCTTTAATACTTTTAAGCTCTTCACTGATTACTTTTAAAAGTTCTTTTTTAGAGGATATAACTTTTTTAAATTTAGTAATTAATTCAGCTAATTTTTTTATCTCGACTTCGATTTCGTTAGCTCCTAAGGCTGTTAATTTTTGTAATCTTAGTTCTAGAATAGCTAATACCTGAGGCTCTGTTAATGAGTAAAGATTTTTACTTTTTTTACCTTCCACTAAAGAAATTAATTTTTGTGTTTTATTGATTTTCCATTTTGTTTTTAGAATAGATTGTTTCGCGTCATCAGGAGTTTTTGATGAACGAATAATTTTAATAATCTTATCTAAATTTTCAACAGAAACAGATAAACCCAATAAAATATGAGCACGATCTTCTGCTTTTTTTAAATCGAATTTAGTTTTTTTAATTACAACGTCCTCTCTAAAGGACAAGAAGCTAGATAAAAAATCTTTTAAATTACAAGTTTTTGGTTTTCCTTCAACTATAGCTAAGGTATTAAAGCCAAAAGAACTTTCGATTTGGGTATTTTTGTAAAGTTGTCTTTTTATAGTTTCTGGCTCAACACCATTTCTTAAATCTATCGCTACTCTAATACCTTCTCTATTAGACTCATCTCTAATATCTTTAATACCCTCAATTTTTTTTTCTCTTACTAATTGTGCAATTCTTTCATTTAAAACTGATTTGTTTACTTGATATGGAATAGATGTAATTACCAATCTATCTCTTCCATTTTTAAGAGACTCGGCTGAGACTTCACCTCTTATTTTAAATGAACCTCTGCCATTGTTATATCCTTGTTTGATAATATCTTTGCCAATTATTAAGCCACCTGTTGGAAAATCTGGTCCTGGTATATGTTTCATTAATTCTTTAATTTTAATATCTTTATTTTCAATCAAAGCTAATGTGCCATCAATAATTTCACCTAAATTATGCGGTGGAATACTCGTTGCCATTCCAACGGCTATACCACCTGCCCCATTTACCAATAAGTTTGGATATTGTGATGGGAGAACCGTAGGTTCCTTTTCAGTTTCATCATAATTACTTTTATATTCAACTGTATTCTTCTCAATATCATCAATTAAATATTGAGAGACTTTCGAAAGCCTTGTTTCTGTATATCTCATTGCAGCTGCAGGATCTCCGTCGATAGAACCAAAGTTTCCTTGACCCTCAACTAAAGGTAAACTCATCGAAAAATCTTGTACCATTCTAACAAGGGCATCATAGACAGACTGATCACCGTGAGGATGATATTTACCAATTACATCACCTACTATTCTTGCAGATTTTCTAAATTGTTTAGACCAGTCATAACCACCTTTGTACATTGCGTACAAAATTCTTCTGTGAACTGGCTTTAGGCCATCTCTAATATCAGGTAGCGCCCTACTAACTATTACACTCATTGCATAAGAAAGATAAGACGAACTCATCTCATCATGCATTGAGATTAACTTGATATTTTTATCTTCGGGAACTTCTGTTTTTTGCATATGAATTAAAACGGAATTTCGTCATCCATATCATTAGATATTTGAGACATGTCATCATTATTAGATGCTGATGGAGTGTTATCATTAGCTATTCCGCCACCAGAATTTCCACCACCCAACATTGTTAAAGATGAATTATAACCTTGAATAACAATTTCAGTTGAATACTTATCTTGACCAGATTGCTCGTCTTTCCATTTTCTAGTTGTTAATTGACCTTCAACATAAATCTGAGCACCTTTTTTCAAATATTGTTGAACAACATTTACTAGTCCTTCGTTAAATACAACTATACGGTGCCATTCAGTTTTCTCTTTTTTTTCACCTGAATTCTTATCTTTCCAAGATTGACTAGTAGCTAAACTTAATCTAGCTACGCTTTTACCGTTAACCATTTGTTTAATTTCAGGGTCTGCGCCCAAACGACCAATTAAAAGTACTTTATTTAAACTTCCAGCCATAATATTTTAATATTTGTTAAATTAATTTATTTGAACTATATCACAATTTACTCTGAATATTAATTTTATTAAGTCAAAGCAACAAAAATTATGATTAAAAAGATAGTTATTAAGGGAGCTAAAGAACATAATTTGAAGAATATTTCTTTAGAAATACCTAAAGATAAATTTGTTGTAATTACTGGCTTATCTGGATCGGGAAAATCATCATTAGCATTTGATACAGTCTATGCTGAAGGACAAAGAAGATATGTTGAAAGTTTATCGGCATATGCAAGACAATTTTTAGACAAAATGAAAAAACCTAATGTAGATTTAATTGAAGGATTAAGTCCAGCAATATCAATTGAGCAAAAAAATACATCAAAAAATCCTAGGTCTACAGTTGCAACAGTGACTGAAATTTATGATTATATGAGAGTACTGTATGCTAGAGCAGGAATACCCTTTTCACCATTTACAGGTAAACCTATTACATCACAAACTGTCACACAAATTGTTGATAAAATTAAAGAACTCCCAAAAAAATCAACTATATATATTTATGCACCAGTCGTAAGAGGTCGTAAGGGAGAATATAGAAAAGAAATTTTAAATTACAAAAAAAGAGGGTTTAGAAAAATAAAAATAGATGATGTTTTATACGATATTGAAAAAGTCCCTGAATTAAATAAAAAAGTTAAACACGACATTTACATTCTTGTTGATAGAATAGTTCTAAATTCATCTCTAGGAAATAGACTGGCTGAAAGTATTGAGTCATCGATTAATATTGCTAATGGTTTAGTTTTTGTTGAATATGAGGATGAAACTTTACCTAAAAAATTTAGAAAATTAGAAAAATTAATATTCTCAACTAAATTTGCCTGTCCAGAAAGTGGCTTCACAATTGAAGAAATTGAACCAAGACTTTTTTCTTTTAATAGTCCATTTGGTGCTTGCGAAGAATGTGAAGGAATAGGAATAAAATTAAATGTTGATCCCAATTTGGTTATACCAAATGAAAAAAAAAGTATCGCAGATGGAGCTATAGAGCCCTGGGCAAAAACTACAACATTATATTATGCACAAACACTCTCATCATTAGCAAAACATTATGGATTCTCATTAGAAGATAAATGGTCAAAACTTTCTAAAAAGATAAAAGATATAATACTTTATGGATCTGATGAAGAAGAAATAAAGTTCTCATATGATGATGGTTATGAAAAATATTCTCATAAAAAGACATTTGAAGGAGTAATAAACAACCTAGAAAGAAGATATTTAGAAACAGATAGTGATTGGAAAAGAGAGGAAATTTCTCAATACCAATCTGATACAAAGTGTGAGAGATGTAATGGTCATAGACTAAAAGATGAAGCTCTTTGTGTTAAAATTGATGGATTACATATAAGTGAAGTGACTGAAAAATCTATTTCTGATGCTGCTAAATGGTTTGAAAATCTTAAAAATACTCTTGATAAAAGACAAGTAAAAATTGCTGAACATATTTTAAAAGAAATAAATGAAAGATTAAATTTTTTATTAAATGTTGGGCTTGACTATCTAACGCTATCAAGAGAATCTGGAACTTTATCAGGTGGTGAGGCACAAAGAATACGTTTAGCTTCACAAATAGGTTCTGGATTAACAGGTGTTTTATATGTACTTGATGAACCTTCTATCGGTCTTCATCAAAAAGATAATGTTAAATTAATTAATGCACTTAAAAGGTTACGAGATTTAGGTAACACAGTAATTGTAGTAGAGCATGATACTGAAACAATGGAAAATGCAGACCATATAATTGATCTTGGCCCTGAAGCTGGTAATAATGGTGGTGAAATAGTTGCACAAGGTTCTTTTAAAGAAATAAGCCAAAATAAAAACAGTATAACAGGTAAATATCTTTCAAATAAATTAAAGATTAATGTTCCTCAAAAAAGAAGGTTGGCAAAAAATGGTAGATTTTTAGAAATTACGGGAGCTAGTGGTAACAACTTGGATAATGTGAATTTAAAGATACCACTTGGCAGTTTAACTTGCGTAACTGGTGTATCTGGTAGCGGTAAATCTACTCTTGTGTTACAGACTTTATATAATGCTCTCAACTTAACTCTAAATAATAATAAATCTAGAAAAATTCCAAAGCCTTTTAAAGGTTTTAAAGGAACTGAGTTAGTTGATAAAATTATTGACATCGATCAGTCACCTATTGGTCGAACACCTAGATCAAATCCAGCAACTTATACAGGTGCTTTTGGTCCAATTAGAGATTGGTTTACGGGATTACCAGAGTCAAAAACAAGAGGTTATAAGCCAGGTCGATTTTCTTTTAATGTTAGGGGTGGAAGATGTGAGGCTTGTGAGGGTGATGGAGTAATTACTTATGAAATGCATTTTTTACCTGATGTTTATATACAGTGTGATGAATGCAAAGGTACCAGATATAATAGAGAAACTTTAGAGATAAAATTTAAAGATAAAAGTATTGCTGATGTTTTGGATATGACTGTAGATGAGGGTTGTGAATATTTTGAAAACATATCTAATATCAAAACTAAACTGCTAACTTTAAAAAAAGTTGGTCTTGGTTATATAAAAATTGGACAACAAGCTACAACATTATCAGGTGGTGAGGCTCAAAGAATAAAACTTGCTAAGGAATTATCTAAACGTTCGACAGGTAGAACTATGTATATTTTAGATGAACCAACTACAGGCCTACATCAGCATGATATTAAAAAATTGCTAGAAATTCTTCATACTTTTGTCTCACTTGGAAATACAGTGGTGGTAATAGAGCATAATTTAGATGTGATAAAAACCGCGGATTACATAGTAGATATGGGCCCTGAGGGAGGAGTAAAAGGTGGAAAAATTATCGCAGAAGGTAAACCCGAGGAAATTTGTAAAATTACTAACAGTTATACAGGGAAATTTTTAAAACCACTTTTAAATTAGATAATAAATATTGTTAAATCTATATGAAATTAGTATATTGAATAGTAATGGGAAACTTACTTTCGTCACTTTCAAAAACAATACATGCATCTTTAGCGATTGCTATAATTTTATTTCTAGGATTATTTTATCAAAATGATGGGTTTAGCTTTGATAGAATTTTTTGGAGTTGGGTTGCAAGATATGTTCATGTGATAGTTGGAATAATGTGGATAGGTTTGCTGTGGTATTTCAATTTCGTCCAAATTCCTAATATGAGTAAAATTCCTGATGAACAAAAACCTGCAATTGGAAAAGTTATTGCACCTGCTGCATTATTTTATTTTAGATGGGCAGCAGCACTTACTGTTTTATCTGGATTAATTCTTGCTGGTCTAAATGGATATTTACATGACTCAATGACACTTAGTATTGGTTCTGGAATACCAAAACACACAGCTATAGGTATAGGAATGTGGTTAGGTTTAATTATGGCTTTCAATGTATGGTTTGTTATTTGGCCTAATCAGAAAAGAGCTTTGGGTATTGTCGAGTGTGAACCAGAATTAAAAGCTAAATCTGCCAGAACAGCAATGTTATTTTCAAGAACAAACACATTATTGTCCTTACCAATGCTACTGACAATGGTGGCAGCCCAAAATTTATATTAATTATTACCGTCTTCTTTTAAAACAGTTTTTTGTGACACTCTAAGTCTAACTAAAACTGTATTAGCAATATATATAGATGAATAAGTACCAAAAATTACACCAAATATCATAGCTAGAGAAAAGCCTCTTAAAATTTCACCGCCAAAGAAGAATATTGATAACAATGCTAATAAAGTTGTTATAGAAGTTATTAAAGTTCTCGATAAAGTTTCATTTATTGAAATATTTGTTAGTTCAAAAATTTTTATATCTGAATATTTTCTTAAATTTTCCCTAACTCTATCAAAAATTACGACAGTATCATTCATTGAATAACCAACAATTGTTAGTACAGCAGCAATAATTGATAAATTAATTTCTAGACCAAGAAGAGAGAATAAACCTAATGTTACTATAACATCATGAAATAAAGCTAATATAGCTCCAAGACTAAATTGCCATTCAAATCTAATCCAAATATAGATAAGCATTAAAATCAAAGCAACTGATATTGCTATAATTCCAGACTTTAATAATTCTGCACTAACTTTTGGTCCTACGTTTTCAACTCTTCTAAAATTAAAATTATTTCCAAAAGACTTATCGAGGTTTGTTTTAATTTCTTCTATTACATTTTTATTATCATTATTTTCAAACTTAATTAAAAAATCAGTTTCATTTCCAAATTTTTTAACTGAAACATCACCCAAGTTCATTTGATTAAGATTATCTCTTAAAGAAGATACATTAATTTTAGATTCTGACGCTCTAAGTTCAATTAGTGTTCCACCTTTAAAATCTATACCAAAATTTAAACCCTTGAACGTCAATAATAATAATGAGACTACAACAAGCGAAACTGAAAGAATGTTAAATTTATTATAATATTTGTTAAATGCTATCATCTAAATTAATCCTTCTTTTTGCTTGTTTTTGGCTACATACAAAACAGTCAATAATCTAGCTATGAAATAAACTGAAAAAAGTGTGGTGAATATTCCAACACCTAAAGTTAAAGAAAAGCCTTTAATAGGACCAGATCCCATAAAAAATAATATAACTGCTGCAATTAATGTTGTTATATTTGCATCAAGAATAGCTGTTCTTGATTTAGTATAGCCACTATCAAAAGCAATTAAGTTATTTTTTTCGTCTTTTAATTCTTCTTTAATTCTCTCAAATATTAAAACATTAGCATCAACTGCCATACCAACAGTTAAAATTATCCCTGCAATTCCAGGTAAGGTTAGAGTTGCTTCAAATATTGTTAAAACACCAATTAAAAGAAATAAATTTATAATTAATGCTATATTGGTAATAAGACCAAATATTTTATATTTTATAAAAATAAATAAAATAACTAAAGCAAACCCAATAGCCAAAGCAATCATTCCAGCATTAATAGAGTCTTGTCCAAGATCTGGGCCAACAGTTCTTTCCTCGATGATATTTAATGGGGCAGGCAATGCTCCTGATCTAAGTAGTAATGCAAGATCAGTGGCAGATTGAAATGTAAAACCTCCACTTATTTGACCGGATCCACTTGCAATGGTATCTCTTATCACTGGTGCACTTATAATCTTCTCATCAAGAACTATCGCTAATTGTTTTCCAATACCTGTTGATGTTGCCTTACCAAATCTTTTTGCCCCTACTCTATCTAAGGTAAATGAAACAACAGTTTCGTTTGTTTCGTTATTCATTCTTGGTTGAGCATCTAAAAGATTATCTCCACTTAAAATTATTCTTTTACTAACGACTGATTCTTCAGAACCATCTTCATATTTCAATTTTTCTGTACCAAAGGAGTCTTCTGTGTTTGAGGCTACAAATCTAAATGTTAAATTTGCAGTTTTTCCAAGTAATGATTTAATTCTCATTGGGTCATCTAATCCTGGCAGCTCCACTAAAATTCTATCATTACCTCTTTTAAGAATATTTGGTTCATTGGTACCAATTTCGTCAATTCTTCTTCTTACAATCTCTAAAGCTTGATCTTGAGATGATGTTTTAAGTTCAACCAAACCTTGTTTTGAATAATTAACAATTAAAAGATCGTTTTTTTCTTCAATGTTTAATTGATGTGATTTAAATCTTGGATAATAAGGATTTAGATTACTTTCTTCATCATTAAATTCATCTAATACTGTTTGTTTAAATTTATTATCCACAGTAAACAAAAGTTCTTGATTTGAAATCTTAAGATTATTTATTCTTATATTTTTTTCTTTAAAATAATTTTTAATAGTGATTGTCAGATTCTGAAGTTTTTGTTCTACTACAGGACTATTGTCAATTTCTAGTAAAAGATACGAACCACCTTGTAAATCTAATCCAAGATTTATTTTTTTATTTAATAAATCATTGCTAAATTTAAAAAGATTTGATGAAGCTATTAATATAAAGATTAAAGAAATTAATGTAACAAAAATAATTCTTAATTTTGAAAAGTATAACACTTTAATTTAACGAGATTTATTTCTTAATTTCTTGGCCGTTCATTAAGCTTTGAACCCCTGTGCCTCTTATCACTTCGACAGTAACATTCTCTGCAATCTCTACTTCAATTTTATCATTATCGATAACTCTTGATATAGTTCCAGTAATGCCACCTGAGGTTACAATCTTATCTCCTTTTTTTAAGCCTTCAACCATAGCTTTATGTTCTTTAACTTTTTTTTGTTGAGGTCTTATTAAGAAAAAATAAAAGATAACAAAAATTAGTATTAACGGTATAAACTGGCCTATTCCTGAACTTTCCATAAAACTCCTTGATTAAAAGTGAATATTTATACTATCTGTGGGGTTAAAACAACTTTAATTGATCGAAATTTTTTCCAAATTATTCATATAAGGTTTAAGAACTTTTGGAATAGTTATTGAGCCATCTTTTTGCTGATAATTTTCTAAGATAGCAATAAGAGTTCTTCCTATTGCCAATCCACTCCCATTTAAAGTACCTGCATAAAGGGTATCTTTATTAGAGTCTTTGTATCTAGTTTTCATCCTGACCGCTTGAAAAGTAGAACATGATGAGCAAGAAGAAATTTCTCTATATTTATTTTCTGATGGGAGCCAAACTTCAATATCATAAGTTTTTTCAGCACTAAATCCCATGTCCCCACTACACAGAATAACTTTTCTATAAGGTAATTCTAAAAGATCTAATATACCCGTAGCACAGTTCGTCATTCTTTCTAACTCCTCAAGACATTTATTTTGTTCTACTACACTGACCATTTCAACTTTATAAAATTGGTGCTGTCTAATCATTCCCTTTGTGTCTTTGCCATAACTACCAGCTTCTTTTCTAAAACAAGGAGTTGAGGCAACAAATCTCATGGGTAAAGATTTGATATCTAGAATTTTGTCTTTAACAATATTAGTCAAAATTACTTCTGCTGTAGGTATAAGAAATTTTCTTTCAGCATCTTTATCTAATTTAACTTCAAATTGATCATTCTCAAATTTAGGTAATTGACCAGTACCAAACATAGTATTTTCTGAAGCAAGTAAAGGTGGTGAAATTTCTTCGTAACCATTTTTTTTTATATGAATATCCAGCATAAAATTTGATAAAGCTCTTTCTAATAGTGCCAATTTACTCTTAACAAAAACAAACCGCGACCCTGTAGTTTTTGTTGCAAGGTCGAAATCTAACATTCCCAATTCTTCACCCAACTCGTAATGCGACTTAGGTTTAAAATCAAAATCAGGAATTTGTCCAAATTTACCAATTTCAACATTATCGTTCTCATCTTTTCCACTTGGAACATCGGGATGTGGAAGATTTGGTATATTAGATAGAATTTTTTCAAGTTCAGATTTAAGTACATTTTGTTTCTTGGAAATTTCATCTAAAGAAATTGAAAGCTCTTTAGATTTTGCAAATAAAGATTTATCTTTAGATTTTGAAATATCTTTTTTCTCTTTCTCTAAATTCTCTTTCTTTTGAATAAATTCTCTATTTTGTATATCTAATTTTTTTAATTGAGAAAAATTAATGTCGATTGTTCTTTTTTTTAATTCTTTTTCAAAAGCATCAAAATTTTTTCGAATTTCTTTTAAATTATGCATCAGAATCTTTTAATTTTTTACTTTCAATAAATTTTACTGAAAATATTGATAATTCATATAAAATTAATAAAGGAATAGCTAAACCAATTTGCGTTATAGGATCAGGTGGAGTCAATAATGCAGCAGCTGCAAATATGATGACTACTACATATTTCCTTCTTTTTTTTAGAAAATCAGAATCAACAACTCCTACTCTTGCTAGTAAACTAAGGACAACAGGTAATTGAAAACTTATTCCAAAAGCAAAAATGAGTTTCATTACCAGAGATAAATATTCATTCACTTTAGCTTCCAGCTGAATTGGTAAGTTTGTTGACAATCCTGTGCTTTCAAATGATAAAAAGAATTTTATCGCTAAAGGCATAATCAAATAGTAGACCAACATGCCACCTAAAAAGAATAAAATCGGTGTTAAAACTAAATAAGGTATAATTGCAATCTTTTCGTGTTTATAAAGGCCTGGTGCAATGAATTTCCAAATTTGCATTAAAATAAAAGGGCAAGTAACAAAAAAAGCTGTAAAAAAAGAAACTTTTAAATACGTTAAAAAAGTTTCTTGTAAAGCAGTAAAAATGAGTCGTCTATCAGACCCATCATCTTTTACAGCTTTTGCAAATGGCTCAACTAAAAAACCATATAAGTGTTCTGCAAAAAAATAACAGGCTATAAAAAAAACTATCAGAAAAATAAAACTATTAATTAATCTTTTTCTTAATTCTGCTAAATGACTTACGAAGCCACTTTCGTTTTCATCATGACTCATCTTTTTTATCTACTTCTTTTTCTTTTGGATTATCTTCAATATCAATATTTGAAATTTCACTTTGCACGTTATTTATATATTTTTTTGCAGTACCAATCCAAGATCCGGCTTTCTTTAACATGATAGGAAAATCCTTAGGCCCAAGTACAATTATAGCAATAGCAACAACAATTAAGATCTCAAACCAACCAATAGTAGGCATGTGATTTATTCTTTATTCTTTGTATCTTGATTTTCGTCGGAAATATTTTTAGGCTCATTGTCATCAGTAACATCTGATGCCATACCTTTTTTAAAACTTTTAATTCCTTTAGCAACATCACCCATAAGGCTAGATATTTTACCTCTACCAAATAATAATACCACAAGTATTACAACAATAGCTATTTGCCAAATTCCAATGCTCATACAAATCTTATATCCTTTTTATTTATATATTTAAAGTATCTTTTTTTTTTGAATAAATTAAAATTAAAGACTAGTTCTTTTCATCTGAATCAAGAGTGCCACTAAGCATTTCATCTATATTTGAGTAAATGTCCTCTTTTTTATCGTCCTGTTTTTCTTTGTAAAATTTTCCAGTACCAAAAATTGCATTATCTATATTAGTACTATCAATTAAGCCTGCTGCTCCTAATTCATCAACAGTTGGTAGATCAGAAAGCTTTTGAAGATTAAAATGACTCAAGAAGTCATCTGTTGTTATATATTGTATTGGCTTGCCTGGTACATCTTTTCTACCACCTGGCTTAACCCAGTTTAATTCCATCAAAATTTCTAGTGTGTTAGTCCCAAAAGCTACACCTCTTATTTCTTCAATTTCTGCTCTAGTAACAGGTTGGTGATAAACAATAATTGCAAGTGTTTCTATCGCGGCTCTTGATAATTTTTTTTCAACAGTTTTCTCTTGTACCATTAAATTTGATAAATTTGGTGATGTTCTAAAGGACCATTTTTTTGATATACAAACTAGGTTTATTCCACGATCTGAATATTCATTCTGAATTTTTAATAATATCTTTTCTACATCAGCCTTTTTTGAAA
>QBYE01000008.1 GCA_003282985.1 Pelagibacteraceae bacterium AG-325-E08 | reverse complement strand
AACTAATGGTGGTGCAATTGATGATTTTAAATTTAAAAAATATAATCAAGAATTAGGTAGTAATAAAAAAATCATCTTATTAAATCCTGCCAATGTTAAAAATGGATATTTTTTAAATACGGGCTGGACTACCAATGATAATGTGGATGTACCAGATTCAAAAACGGTGTGGAAAGCTAAAACTACGCATAATTTAACTCCTGATAGTCCCATCAAAATTTTTTTCAAAAATACTCAAGGTATTATTTTTGAGAGAACAATAAGCATAGATAACAATTATCTTTTTAATATAGATCAAAAAATAATAAATAATTCAAATAATACTTATAAATTTTATCCATATGGTTTAATCCATAGAAATAGTTTACCTGAAGATCTAACAGATTTTTACATTTTACATGAAGGCTACTCAGTTTTAAAAAATGATGAACTTGAAGAAGTAGATTACAAAGATGTAAAAGAAAAAAAATATTCAACTGAAGCTAGTACTGGCTATCTTTTAATTGGAGATAAATATTGGATGACTAGCTTAATACCACAACAAGGTAGAAAATTTAGATTTGATATAGATTACAATAATAAGTACAGGTCGTCATATATTGATATGACCGGTTATGAAGTTGGTCCTAATTCAACAATACAACACAATATCAAATCACTGATAGGTGCAAAAGAAATATCATTAATTGATAAATATGCTGAAGAGCTTCAATTAGAAAAATTAGATCTAATTGTAAACTACGGTGTAATGTATTTCGTTGTGCGCCCACTTTGGGTAGTGTTAGATTATTTATTTAAGTTTACTAATAATTATGGATACTCAATTATAATCCTTACAATATTAATAAGATTAGTTTTCTTTCCTCTAAATCAATATTCAATGAAATCAATGGCGAGAATCAAGGCGCTCACACCACAGATGAATATTATTAAAGATAAATTTAAACAAGATAAGCAACAACAACAAAAAGAGATTATGAAATTATATAAACAAAATTCAGTAAACCCCGCATCGTCTTGCTTCCCTATATTGATTCAGATACCGATTTTCTTCTCATTGTATAAATTATTGCTTCTTGACATCGCTATGAGGCACGCCCCTTGGTTTTGGATTTGGGAAGACCTAGCCGCCAAGGACCCCTTATCAGTGTTTAACTTATTTGGACTACTACCTTTTTCTGTTCCTGGTTTTCTTGAAGTAGGACTGCTACCGTGTATTATGGGAGTTTCCATGTGGGCACAAATGAAACTTTCGGCTCCAACAACTGGAAATGACCCAATGGCACAAATGCAACAAAAAATATTTAAATTTTTTCCATTATTTATAACAATAATTTTAGCTGGTTTTGCAAGCGGTTTGGTTCTCTATTGGACAATGACAAATTTGTTAACTATCGTCCAGCAGTACGTTATCAATCGATCGATCAAAGTTAAGTCATAAATGAATTTACAACTAGAGGAATTAAAAAAGATTATTCCCAACGATGGACCACCAATAGAGCAGGTTTCAAAATATATCAAAAAATATAAAAATGATATAATTTGTTTGAAATATTCGGGGAATGTATTTTTGGATCGCGAAATCTTTAACAATTTCATTCACGACCTCAGTATTTTAAACAAATTGGGTCTTTCAATTATTGTAATTCATGGTGGTGGCCCAAGAATAAAAAAAGAGTTAGAAAAGTCAAATATTCAGTCAGAGTTTATAAGAGGATTGAGAGTTACTACTGAAAAAATGATAGACATTGTTGAGAATGTTCTTATTGATTTTAATAACGACATAGTAACTTCATTAGAAAAAATGGGTACAAAAGCAGTTGGGATCCATACCAAAAAAAATAATGCTATTGAAGTTAAACGAGATGAACCTGAACTAGGTTTTGTTGGAACACCAAATAAAATAAATAATGAAATTATACTAAATATTATTAAAGACGATAAAATTCCTATTATATCGCCCTTAGGTCTACAAGAAAATCAAGCTTTTAATATCAATGGAGATGTAGCAGCTGGTAAAATAGCACAATCACTTAAATGCAGAAGATTACTTTTGATGACTAATGTTGAAGGTGTATTAGATCAAAATAAAAAATTAATTGAGGAAATATCTTCTTCTGAGATTTTAGAAATGGTTAAAAATGAGACTATCACTGGTGGTATGATCCCTAAGATTAATATGGGGCTAGAATCTATAAATAATGGGGTTACTGCTGTAGGAATAATTGATGCAAGACCAAAACACTCGATACTCTTTGAGTTATTTTCTGATAAAGGCTCAGGCACATTAATTAGAAAATGAATTTAAAAGAAAAAAAAAATATACTTTTTGATCTAGATGGAGTTATGTATGGGTCACATAATGGCTATCCATTAGATCATGTTTTTGGAATGATTTCCCGCCGAATGACTTTGTTTATACAACAAAAATTAAATCTCAGTGAAAAAGAAGCCAAGGAGCTTCAAACAAATTATTTTTATAAATATAATACTTCTCTTTCAGGGCTTCAGAAAAATCATGGTGTCATGGGAGAAGAATTCTTAAAGTTTGTCCACGATGTAGATATCTCATTCATGAAAGAAGACAAAATTATGAGAAATGAACTTGAAAAACTTGATATGGAAAAATTTATTTATACTAATGGCTCAGCCGATCACGCAAGAAATATATTAACTCATCTTGGAGTTTGGGATCTATTTGGCAGGGAAAAAGTTTTTGACATTCAGGATGCAGAATATGTTCCAAAACCTCACGCTAAAAATTTTGACAAAATGACTCATAGATTTGGCATTGATCCAAAAGAGACTATTTACATTGAAGATATAGCTAAAAATTTAAGTATAGGTCACGAACGAGGTTGTACAACCGTTTGGTTAATTAATGATGAGCATTTTGGAAAGATGGATGCTGATAAAGATTTTATTTCACACAAAATTGAAAATCTATCTTTATTTCTTAAAGAAATAAGGCTATTAAAAAGTAATTAATTATGTCTTTAGAAAAAATCATAAATGATGCTTGGGAGAATAAAAAAGATATATCTCCTGATTCTGACAAAAGCATTATTGATGCTGTAAATGAAACAATAGAATTATTAGATCAAGGAAAAATTCGAGTAGCAAATCGTCAACCTGATGGAAAGTGGGAAACTAATCAAGTAGCCAAAAAAGCAATACTTTTATCATTTAGAACTAGTAAAATGACCACTACAGCGGGTCCATATTCTGTATGGTGGGATAAGGTTGGATTTAAAACAGCTGGGTGGACTGAAGAGGATCATAGAAAAGCAGGATTTCGTTACGTACCTAATGGAATGACGAGGAAGGGCTGTTATATTGCTCCTGGAGTCGTCTTGATGCCTTGTTTTATAAATATTGGTGGATTTGTTGACAGCGGTACGATGGTCGATACTTGGAGTACTGTTGGGTCGGGTGCTCAAATTGGAAAAAATGTACATTTATCAGGTGGAGTTGGTATTGGAGGTGTCCTAGAGCCTGTTCAGGCTTCACCAACAATTATAGAAGATAATTGCTTTATTGGTGCACGCGCCGAGGTGGCCGAAGGTGTTATAGTTAGAAAAAATAGTGTCTTGGCTACAGGTGTATATCTAACCGCTTCCACGCGTATAATAAATCGAGAGACAAATGAGATAATGACTGGTGAAGTTCCTGAAGGAAGTGTTGTCGTTCCAGGGTCTCTTCCATCCAAAAAACCAGGTGGCCCTAGTCTATATTGTGCAGTTATCGTCAAACAGGTTGATGAAAAAACAAGATCTAAAACGTCAATAAACGACCTTCTAAGAGACTGATAATGAAAACTCTTAATGAATTAAAATTAGCTCAAGAGCTAATAAGATTTCCAACAATTAAAACTGAAGATAAGGGTATTATGAAATTCTTATCAAGAAAACTTACTGCTATCGGTTTTAAATGTACAATTATTAAATCAAAAGGCCCAGGTTTAAAACCTGCGTTAAATTTGTATGCAAGACTAGGTAAATCAAGACCACACATCAATTTTTTAGGTCATACAGATATAGTTGGTAATTTATCTAATTGGAAGATTCCTCCATTCAAAGGTGTTGTACGAAAAGGAAATTTGAATGGTAGAGGGGCTCAAGATATGAAAGGTGGAGTTGCTTGCTTCATCAGTGCAATCAGTAAGTTTGTGGCTAATAAAAAATTCAAAGGATCTATTTCAATAATTATTGCTGCAGATGAAGAAACTACTGGATTAGGAACTCCTGCTGTCATGAAATATTTGAGAAAAAGAAGTGAAAAAATTGATTTTTCTATTGTTGGGGAACCAACATCAAATAAGTCAATTGGTGATGAGATTAGAATTGGAAGGCGTGGGTCTATGAATGGAATAATTACGGTTTATGGTAAAAGTGGTCATGCTGCTTTTAAAAATTTCATTAATCCATGTACTGCATTGGCAAAAATAATATCAAAGTTAAAAGATTTATCTTTAGATAACGGCACTAAGTTTATGCCACCATCTAATCTAGAATTTACCAAAATTAATGTCGATAATTTATCAGAAAACGTTGTGCCGCAGTCAGCTAATGCAAAATTTAATGTCAGATTTAATACTAAATATAAATCATCCTCTTTAAAGAAAAAGTTGAATAAAATAATTAGTACAACTGCTAAAAAAGAAAAATGTAAAGTTAAGATAGAATATAGGGTAAGTGGAGAAGCTTTTTATACTCAGCCTAATAAAAATATCTTAATGGTTAAAAAAATTGTCAAAAAAATTACTGGTAATTCACCAAAATTAAATTGTAGAGGAGGCACTAGTGATAGTCGTTTTCTTGGCAAAATACCTAGATTAGAATTGGGCTTGAGAAATAATACTATACATCAGATTGATGAAAAGACTTCTGTGTCAGATTTAAAAAAGTTAACAAGAATATATAATCAAATTTTAGAAAATTATTTTAATTGAATACTGCAATTATAACTTCAGATACATCAATAAATCATTTAACAGGTAATGGTCATCCAGAAAGACCTGAAAGGATTATTACAATTACTGAAAAATTAAAAAAAAGGAATGATTTAAATGCTTTAGCTGATTGTTCAAATGAACATGTTAGCGCACTTATTGAATTCAATTGATTAATTTCTAGCCCGTTATAAATATCCCTCATGAAATTATATAAAATTAAAAAATCAAAAATTGATAATAAAGGTCGGGGACTTTATGCAGCCAAAGATATTAAAGAAGGAACAAAAATTATTAATTACACAGGTAAGATAATTACTAACAAGCAAGTTGATGAGTCCGATAAATACGACAACAATAAACCAATATATTTATTTACTTTAAACAAAAGGTATACACTCGATGGAGATTTTTCATGGAATACAGCCGGATTAATTAACCATAGCTGTGATCCTAACTCTCAATATGATGGCAAAGGTTTAAAAATTTGGATAACAGCTATAAAAGATATTAAAAAAGGAGAGGAATTTACTTGTGATTATGGATTTGGCTTTGATAAAGACTACAAACAATTTCCATGCAAATGTCGAGCTAAAAATTGCTGTGGTTATATTGTTCGAGAAGAGTCTAGATGGCGAATCCATAAAAAATTCGCTATGAGTAAAAAAAGTTAGTAAATAACTTTAGTTAAATAAAGCCCTTCTGGTGGTGCCGGTGGAGCACATAAACTTCTTTTCTTTGACTTCATAACATTCTCAAATTTATTTAACGACCACTTTTTTTCACCCAAATACTTTAAACAGCCCACCATTGAACGTACTTGTTTTTGTAAAAATGATTGAGATCTAAACTCTATTTCAATTTTATTTTTTGAGGACTTTATTTTTACCAACTTCATAGTTTTTATTGGACTTTTTGCCCTACAACTAGATGCTCTGAAAGTTGAAAAATCTCTAGTCCCTAATAATTTTTTAGCACCTTTTTTCATTATGTCTAAATCAAGTTTTTTCATAATGTGCCAACACCTATTTTTTTCTAAAGTAGGTTGGCCTAATCGATTGATAATAATATAATTATAAATTCTCATTTTAGCAGAAAACCTTGCATGAAAGTTTTTGTCTCTCTTTTTTAAATTGAGAATTGTAATATTTTCATTTCTTAAAAAATGATTTATTGATTGTAAAAACCTGTCTTTTTTTTTTATTTCAATATTATAATCAAAATGTGCAGACTGTTCTTTTGCATGAACTCCACTATCAAGTCTACCTGCCCCATAAATAATTATTTTTTCTTTTAAAAGTTTTGAAATTTTTTCCTGTATCAAGCCCTGAACCGTCTTCCCTTTTTTTTGAACTTGCCATCCTCTAAAGTTACTTCCAGCATATTCTACTAATATCTGATATCTAGGCATTAGATAATAATGAACCTTTTCTAATACTTGATCCCAGCATAAATTCCCCAATTTTTTGAGGTTTTTTTCCTTGTCTTTGTATCTCAAGGATTTTTATTGATTGATTGTTTGTGCACGCAATTTCTAATTTATCAGATAACACTTCGCCGGTTTGGCCTATACCATTTCCTATTTCAGCTTTTAAAATTTTGTACCTTTCACCTTTAAAATTAAAAAAAGCACCAGGAACAGGAAATAAACCATTAATTTTTCCAATTATTTTTTCTGCTTCATCATTCCAATTAATTTGACCTTCGATTTTTTCAATTTTTTTAGCATAAGAGGCTTTTGAATGATCTTGATCTATAAAATTTGCTTTATCATCTAATATATCATCAATATCATCTAAAATTTTTTCAGCAGCTAAAAAGGATAGTTTTTCTGAAATTTCTTCAGCACTATTATTTTGATCTAATTTAATTTTGTAAATATTACTGACAGGTCCACTATCTAATGTTTCAACTAATTTCATAACACTTATGCCCGTTTCTTTATCTAAATTCATAATTGATCTTTGAATTGGAGCAGCCCCTCTCCAACTAGGCAGAATAGATCCATGGATATTTATGAACCCCTTTTTCGTTAAGTTTAAAAAATTTTTAGGAATTAGCTTGCCATAAGCTACAACAATAGCAAGATCAGCATTTAAATTTTTTATAAATTCATATTCTTCATCATTATCTTTTAAATTTTCTGGACATCTAAAATCTATGTTCAATGTTTCAGAAATACCCTGAATTGGAGATTTGTTTATTTTTTGACCTCGATGAGATTTTTGAGGTGGTTGAGTATAAACCACAGAAATTGGATAACCATTTTGATATAATGACTTCAAAATTGGTACAGCAAATAAAGGTGTACCCATAAAAATAATTTTTTTGGCCATTTAAACTACTATTCTATCTGGATTTTTTTTTGTCTTTGAGATTTTTTTAATAATCAAATCTCTTTTTAACTTTGACAAATGATCAATTATCAATTTACCATCTAAATGATTTATTTCATGCTGAAGACAAGTTGATAAAAGTCCATCACATTTCATATTTTGAACTTTGCCATCTAAATCTATATATTCTACTTCACAAATTTTAGGTCTTTCAATTTCAATAAAAGTATCAGGTATTGATAAACATCCTTCTTCATAAATTGAAGTTTCATCACTAATTTTTTTTATTTTAGGATTTATAAAGCTTAAAGGCTTATTTTTTTCATCTTTAGCTGATATATCAATAACTAAAATCCTTTTAAGTATACCCACTTGTACTGCTGCTAACCCAATACCTTTAGAATGATACATTGTTTCAAATAAATCATTAATTAATTTTTTTTCGTTTAGTCCAACTTTTTCAATGGGTACAGAGATTTTTTTTAAAGTTTCATCTGGTACGGTAATAATTTTTTTAATGCTCATTTATTAATTAAATAAACTAAATTTTAAACTTTTAAAGGGAGAACTTGAAGTAGTATTTGATTTCTTATTCTATCAATATTTAATTGATTGAGCGTAGTAACTATAAAATAAATAGTATCTTCATCAATTCTTTCAATTCTATCTTGACCAATAACTTCAGCAATTCTCAAAAGAGCTAAACCAGTTTCTTCGTTGTTAATCATTATTTGAATATCAGTTGGAATCTCATTTTCATCTATATTGTATAAATCGTCATATTTTTCTGAGATTTCTATTCCATCATATTTTAATGACTCTATCAAAATGACATCTTTCTTAGACAAAAAATATTTTTTGTTTTTTTGTATCTTCTTTAATAAGTTATTAGTATCTTTTTCAATTTTAGATTTTGCATAATCCCCATTGAAATAATTAATAAGCTTTGATTGATGAATAATATCATTATTAATTTTTATTTTTTTATCTAAATTTTTTTCAATTTTAATATTTGTATAATAAAAACTTGTTAGATTATCTGGTATCTCAGTTGGTTTTATGCCCTTAAGAAACGTTTTTAACTCTGTATCAAAAGCATTTGCTAGACCATCATTTTCAAAAGATTCTTTTAATATCTTTAGAAATTTTAATTTTTCAACTATTTCAGATTCTAATAAAATTTTTTGATATACTAGTGCTCTTGCTTCTATATTGGGTAAAGTTTTATAAGCATCTTTAGCATTTAAAAGTTGATTTATATTAAATTGAAATCTTTTATATAATTCTAATAAATCTTTTTCAGGATAATTCTGATTATGAACTGCTTTTTCGATAGTTGCAATTTTGTCTAATTCAGAAGTGTCCGTTTCTTTGAAAGAATTCAATAAATTGGCTGAGGAAAGATATTTCCAAATTATTTTCTTTGTTTTATCATTTGGCTCAAAATTAAAATTTGGATTAGTTTGATGAGCTAAGTAAAAATCAAAAATTGATTTTTCAGAAATTTCATCATCTATTTTGTCTGTATACTCAAGTAGATAATTAATCTTTTTTTCAAAATATTTATCTTTAAATCCAAGTTCTTTTTTAAGATCTAAAATTAGCTGTGCTTCCTCTTTTTTATTATCCTTAATTAAACAATAAATATTGAATTTTGAAAGATATTCATCAAATATTGGCTCAGTATTTTTTGAAAAAATTTCACATGCCTTTTTAATATTCGTATCTGACAAATATTGATCGACTAAAAACTTAGTTAATTGTGGATGTAAATTTATGATTTGATTTTTAATCAAATATTCTTCAATAAGTTCTAAATTTGAGTTTTTAATTAACCAATCTGATTTAAATTTTTGAAATTCTTTTTCTGTAATATTTTTTTGTGGATAATAAGAGTTAGTCAAAAGAGATATGTTAATAATTTCTATAGCATCATTTGATAAAGGCATTTTATTTAATTTATCAAATAGAATTTTTAATTGGTCTCCGTTAGTATTAGACCACATATTTATATTAAGACCATAATCATCAGGATCATACAATCCAACAATTTTAATTTCCTGTGAGCCAAATCTATCTTCAAGGTTAATTGCATTTACCTTTTTCTCTGATTGCATTTTATAAACATTAGATTTGAATTCTGTTTCAATTACTATTTCTTCTTTTATTGCCTTATCGTCATCACTCGAAGAATTAGTTTCTAATTTATCTTTATCAATGTTCCAGATATCAACAGGTTGATCTTCTGCAAATGAATTAAGTCCAAATAGCAAAATTAGTATAATTGATAAACTGTTTTTATTTAACAATTTTAAAATTTTCATTAGTAATTATTTTCTCTATTTCTTTTTTAGGTGCGGGAAAATCTATTTTATTTAATAAAAAAATAACTAAAAGAATAGTAATTGAAACTAAAGCTATTTTAGTAATTATCCCAATAATACTCTTACTTGAACTTGTTTTTTTTATAAATTGCATATAACTTTAGTTAATTTCAAATTAAGACATATTTGTGATTTTTCAATAAAGAAAATTATGAAATCAAGTAAAAATATTGTGTTTTTAGGTATGATGGGATCTGGAAAATCATCTATTGGTTTTTTAATTTCTAAAAAACTTAAATTAGATTTTTTTGATGTTGATAAATGTATAGAAGATAAGTTAGGAATGAAAATTTCAAATATTTTTAAGATTAAGGGTGAAAAATTTTTTAGAGAACTTGAAGAAAAATTAACACTAGATATACTGAAAAAAAAACAAATTATCGTTGCTTTGGGTGGAGGCGCTTTTATTAATAAGAATATAAGAAATGAAGTTATTAATAACCACTTATCTTTTTGGCTTAAATTAAACAGCGATTTGCTTATAAAAAGAATTAAAAATAGTACTAAAAGACCTTTAGTATTAAATACTTCTAATACTCAATTAACAAATATGATTAAAAATAGATCTAAATATTATGCTAAAGCCTTATTTAAAATAAATTGTAATAATAAATCAAAAACTGAAATAATAAATAAAATTATAGATAAATATGAAAATATCCAAACTAATAATTAAATCAAGTTCTGGAAAATACCCTATATTAATAGGTTCTAATATAATCTCTAATATATCCAAGTTAATGATTAATAACTCAATAAATTTTGAAAAATGCTTATTAGTGGTAGATAAAAATGTTCCAAAAAAATTTATTTCTAAAATAAGGAAATCATTAAGAAATAAAAAATTATTTATTTTTTTAATAACAGCTAATGAAAAAAATAAGAATCAAAAAACAACTAATTCAATACTTCAAATTTTGCTTGATAAAAATTTTTCTAGGGAAGATTGTTTAATAGCAGTTGGAGGTGGAATTACAGGTGATGTGAGTGGTTTTGCTGCAAGTTTGTTTAAAAGAGGTTTAAAATTTATAAACATACCCACTACTTTACTATCTCAAGTAGACTCATCTATAGGAGGCAAAACTGGAATAAACACAAATCAAGGGAAAAATCTTATTGGAAGTTTCTATCAGCCAAGATTAGTAATTAGTGATACAAATTTTTTAAAATCTCTTAGCAAAAGAGAGATTATTTGTGGATATGGTGAAATTTTGAAACACGCAATTATATCAAATAAAGTTTTTTATAATTTTTTAAATAAAAATTTTTTCAATATTATAAAACTTAAATCACCATTTATAGATAAGGCTATATATGAAAGTTGTAAAATAAAAAAATTAGTTGTTGAAAAAGACGAGAAAGAAAATGGTATGAGAAAAATATTAAATTTTGGTCATACTTTTGCTCATGCATATGAAGCATCATTAGGTTTTTCTAAAAAATTAAATCATGGTGAAGCTGTAATTTTAGGCATGAATACAGCTTTATCATTTAGTTATAAAAATAAATTTTTAAATTTTAAAGAGTACAACTTAATAAGAAAACATATTTATAATTCAAAATTACCATTTAACTTAAAAAAATATTTTTCATTAAAAGATCTCAATAAAATTTTGAATTTTATGATGACAGATAAAAAAAATAATTCTAATAAAATAAATTTAGTTTTATTAAAAAAGATTGGGAGTCCAATAATTAGCAAAAGATATAAAAAGGCTCCCCTAAGCCTATTTTTAAAAAAAGAATTAATCAATTAATATTTGCAAGGAATGAATAAATTTTTTTAATTCTTCTTCTAAAATATTATAAATTTTTTTATTACTTTCAATTCTATTCATTTTTTTTAATTCTTTGGACTTTAAAGAAATCTTTAAATGAAATTTATTTTGTTGATTGCCGGGATGATTTTTATGAAGGAAGGATTTGTCTTCAATCAGGATATTGTCTATTTTGATTTGATTTAATAACTTTTTTTTTATAATTGCAATTAATTGATTTATATCCATAAGTATTATTTATTATATATCATGAAAAATATTTGTGACTGGAATAATTGTAAAGAATATGGAGAATATAAGGCTCCAATAGAAAAGGATAATAGTAAAAAATACAGAATGTTGTGCTTAGAGCATGTGAAAGAATTCAATAAGAATTGGAATTATTTTTCAGGTATGGATGATCAGCAAGTAATTGATTTTTTAAAATCTGACATGATTTGGCATAAACCCACACAAAGCTTTAGTTCTTCAGATAACTTTTTTAAAGTTTTATGGAATGACACTTTAAAAGATGAATTAGATAAAGAAAAATTTAAAAGTGAGTTTAATCATATGCGTCAATTTAAATTTGATCATAAAGATATAAAAGCCTTTAGTATCTTAGGAGTCTCAGTGGGTATAAAATGGACAAAAGTTCAAGAAAAATTCAAAATACTTGTCAAAAAATTTCACCCTGATATGAATTCTGGAAATATAAAATATGAAGAAAAACTTAAATTAATTACATTAGCTTATACTCAACTAAAAAATACTTATAGGAAAAAAATTGACACCTAACTTAAACGTACAGCCTGATATAAAAGTTTCCATAAAACAATCTTTTGGAATTGATACTGAAATGGAAGTAAAAGCTTTTTCTGAAAAAAGTGAATATGTGCCTGAAATAGATAAGAGTTATAAGTTTGATAGAGATACCACTCTTGCAATAATTTCCGGTTTTGCATTCAATAAAAGAGTTTTAGTTCAAGGTTACCATGGAACAGGTAAATCAACACATATTGAACAGATAGCAGCAAGATTAAATTGGCCATGTATAAGAGTTAATCTTGATAGTCATGTAAGTCGTATTGATTTAATTGGAAAAGATGCAATTGTTTTGAAAGATGGAAAACAAGTTACTCAATTTAATGAAGGAATTTTACCATGGTCTATTCAAAATCCAGTTGCATTAGTTTTTGATGAATACGATGCTGGTAGACCGGATGTAATGTTTGTTATACAAAGAATCCTCGAGGCAGAAGGTAACTTTACCCTTTTAGATAAAAACAAAGTTCTTAAACAAAATAAATTTTTTAGATTATTTGCTACGTCTAATACTGTAGGTCTAGGAGATACAACTGGCCTTTACCACGGGACACAACAAATAAACCAAGGACAAATGGACAGGTGGAATATTGTAACAACGTTGAACTATCTTAATCTTGAAAAAGAAATGGATATTGTTTTGGCAAAAAATAAAAATTTAAATAATACTAAAGGTAAAGAGAAAGTATCTAATATGATCAAGGTAGCCTCTTTAACCAGAAAAGGATTTATAGCGGGAGATATATCTACAGTAATGAGTCCTAGAACCGTTTTACATTGGGCAGAAAATGCTGAAATTTTTAAGGATACAGGATATGCCTTCAGAGTGACCTTTTTGAATAAATGTGACGAAATAGAAAAAAACACTATTGCAGAATATTATCAAAGATGTTTTGGAGAAGAGCTTCCTGAGTCTCTAGCAAATATTCAAATTTAGATGAAAAGTGACAACAAGAATGAAATTTTAAAAGAAAAATTAAAACAAGCTTTAACATCCACGGCAAGAGCAATTTCGGATGATTTCAAATACAATGACAAGACAGATAAGAATGAAAAATCAAAATTTTTTGACAATTTTAATTTAGAAAATTTAGACTCAAAAAGTGATTTTATTAAAGCAAGAGCTGAGGCTGATTCTTTGGCCTTAAAAAAAAAATTTTCTGATGACAAAATTTTTAAGAAAAATTCACCATCTAATTTCTCATGTAAATCTCTTTATTCTATTGCTGAGAAAATAAGATATGAATCTTTAGGTTGTAAAATGCTTAAAGGGATACAAAAAAATCTTATAGAAAATTATAATCAAATAATTGAATTAAAAAGAAAAGATCAGTTAAAAAACAAAGAAGATGTTATCATAAACGAAGCCTTTGAATTATATATGCTTAAAAAATTTCATGGAATAGAATTAAATACACAATCAAAAGCTATGTTAAGTTTCTGGGAAAAAGACTTTGATCAAGCAATTGAAAAACATATAGATTTTTTAAAAGAAAATTTGGAATTCCAAAATGAATATTCCTCAAAATTTTCAGAAATATTACAAGAAATGGAAATATTTCAAAATGAAGATAACGAAGAAAAAAATGATGAAAACCAAGAGGATGGTCAAAACAATCCCTCTAATGATGATCAAGAGAGCGATACTGAGGATAAAAAGGATCAAAATAAAGAAGACGAAACAGACGCCAGTCTTGATTCTGATTATGAAGTCGATGAATATAGATTGGATGAACAATTAGTTGATACAAATTTTGATCAACAAAAAGAGCAGATTCTTCAAAAAAAAAATGTCTCAGATTTAAATTTGGATTATAAAATTTTCACAAGTAAATTTGATGAAATTACCAAAGCTGAAAATCTAGAAAATTCTGAAGAGGCTTCAAAGTTAAGAAAAACCTTAGATCAACAATTAGTCAGTTTTCAAGATATAATAACAAAACTTGCAAATAAACTTCAAAGACAACTACTAGCAAAACAAAATCGAACTTGGGAATTTGATTTGGAAGAGGGATTATTAGATAGTTCTAAATTGCCACGAATTATTTTAGATCCATATAATTCTTTATCATTTAAAAAAGAAAAAGATTTAGATTTTAAAGATACCGTAGTTACATTATTGATTGATAATTCTGGTTCAATGAGAGGAAGACCAATAACTATAGCAGCCATTTGTGCAGATATTTTGTCAAGAACTCTAGAAAGGTGTTCAGTAAAAGTTGAAATATTAGGTTTTACAACCAAAAATTGGAAGGGTGGTAAAAGTAGAGAATTATGGAATAAAGAAGGAAAATTAAAAACACCTGGAAGACTCAATGACTTAAGACATATAATTTATAAAGGAGCTGACACACAATGGAGACAATCAAAAAATAATCTTGGTTTAATGCTTAAAGAGGGATTATTAAAAGAAAACATAGACGGGGAAGCTATTTCCTGGGCTTTTAGCAGATTAAAAAAAAGAAAAGAAGAACGCAAAATATTAATGGTAATTTCAGATGGAGCTCCAGTAGATGACTCAACCCTATCTGTTAATTCAGGAGATTTTTTAGAAAAGCATCTAAAAAAAATTGTTAGGTTTATTGAAGATAAAACCGAAACAGAAATTTTGGCAATTGGTATAGGCCATGATGTATCAAGGTATTATAGTAGAGCTATAAAAATTACAGATGTAAACGAATTGGGTGACGTAATGATTTCACAACTAAGTGAATTATTTAAGAATAAAAAAAATTTACACTAAAGATTGAATAAATCTTTATTATTCCATTTAATTACTACCTCAGCTCCGCTTCTGGTTTCAGAATTAGAACAATTTACTGAAGCAAAATTTTTTTCTAATAAGGTTTTACCTATGAATAGTCCTAGACCTAATCCTTTTTTTTCCTTATTAAAAGCCTTAGTTGATCTCAAATATGGTTCACCTATTTTTGATAAAATATCACTAGGATATCCATCTCCATCATCTTCAATGGCAACTATTGTAAAATCACTATTACTCTTTAGACTAATAAAAACCTTACTTTTGCAAAACTTATTTGCATTACCTATAAAATTTCTTAAACCATAAACAATCTCAATAGATTTTGTAATCCTTTTAGAATTAAAATCTTGATCTAAATTTAAAATAAAATCTTTTTTACTTGTTTCTTTAAATGATAAAATAATTTCTTTAAGATAATCTCTCATTGATAAATCTTCATCAATAAAATCATCTTCTTCATTGGGATTTAGGGATAATTTCTTTAATATTTCATTGCATCTTTCAACTTGACTAGATAAAAGTTCGATATCCTGTTTTACGTCTTTTTGTCCTTTAAGTTGTTTAGACAATTCTTGTGTTATAATTTTAATTGTTGATAAAGGGGTACCTAATGAGTGAGCTGCTGCTGCTGCTTGACCACCCAAAGATAGCATTTCATGCTCATTAGCCATTATTTCTTCCATTTTATTCAAAGCATCTTTTCTTAGCTTAGACTCTGCTCCAAAAATAATGGCAAAATAATTTAAAAAAAGTAAAGCTATTATCAAAGCCAAGGGTATAGAATAATAATAATAAGGACTAACATGAAAATGGTCGTTTAGAGGCTCAGGTAGTTCCTGAGAGTAAAATGTCAAAAATAAGATTGATATAGAAGTAATAAACACTAGCAAGGTGTTTGTTCTAAAACTTAAATTTGATGAAGCAAAAACACTTGGAATAATTAAGAAAATTACAAATGGATTTACTATCCCCCCTGTTAGATATAGAAGTCCACTTAACTGAATAATATCAATAAACAAATAAACTAAAGCTGATCTATCACTAAGTTGAGTTTTTTTATAAATGAAAATTAAATAAAGATTACTTATAACTCCTATAGCTATAATAATATTTGAATACAAAAAATTAAAATTAAAATTAAAGTAAAAATATACGAGATATACTGATATAAATTGACCAATGGTTCCAATCCATCTAAGATTAATGTATATTGATTTTTTTAAAGAATATTGCTTTGAAGTTTCAAACAACTTCATCTTTTAAATATCTAAATTTTGAACATTAATTGCATTGGAAACTATAAAATCTTTTCGAAGTGATACATCACTGCCCATTAAAGTATGAATAAGTACTTGGTCTTTTTTCAAATCTTTTGAATATTGAACTTGTAATAAAGTTCTAGTTTCAGGATTTAGTGTAGTCCCCCATAATTCCTCTGGATTCATTTCACCTAATCCCTTAAATCTTTGGATGTTCATTTTTGATTTTTCATCTTCTACTAATTTTAAAAAATCCTTTGATCCTTTTTTAGCCTTTTTTAATTCTTTGTTATTATTTATTATATATTCCTCAAGCTCCTTTTCATCTTTTATATAAATACCTTTTGTACCTTTATTAATTTTAAACAATGGTGGTTGAGCTAAGTATACATTTCCATTTTCGATTAACTTATTAAAAGGTTTATTATTAAAAAATGTCAATAATAACGCCCTAATATGAGAACCATCAACATCGGCATCTGTCATAATTATTATTTTACCATATCTTAGATCTTTAAGGTCAATCTCATGGGCTTTAGGATCTAGTCCTAAAGCATTGATTAAAGTTACAATCTCATTAGAAGAAATCATTTTAGATAATGCTTTTGTTCTTTGATCATCAGCATTAGATTTACCGTTTCCATTTTTTTTAGTTGGTAAACTATCAACATAAGTATTTAAAATTTTACCTCTTAACGGTAGAACAGCTTGATTAGTTCTATTTCTTCCTTGTTTTGCTGAACCACCTGCAGAATCTCCCTCAACTATAAATAACTCAGTTCCTTCTTGTTTGCCAATTTGGCAGTCAGCAAGCTTACCGGGTAGACCACTTAATTCTAAAGCACCTTTTCTTCTAACATTCTCTCTAGCTTTTCTTGCTACATCTCTAGCTAAAGCAGCTTGTATGATCTTAGCTAAAATAACTTTTGCGATAGAGGGGTTTTGATCAAACCATATGGATAATTTTTCATTAACTATTGTTTCAACAATCATTCTTATTTCAGAAGAAACTAGTTTATCTTTTGTTTGAGAAGAAAATTTAGGGTCAGGAATTTTTGTAGAAAGTATACACGAAAGACCTTCTTTTATATCATCTCCTGATATTGCAAATTTGTTTTTTTTTAACAGATTATGCTCACTAGAATATTTATTTATTACTCTAGTTAAGGCGCTTCTAAAACCTAGTAAATGTGTCCCACCATCTTTTTGATATATATTATTAGTATATGGGAGAACTTCTTCAGAATAAGTAGCATTCCATTTAAGAGAACATTCTATTTCAATATTATCTTTTTTTCCTTCTATATAGATAGGTTTTTTAAATAATTCATTACCATTTTTATTTTGTAATTTTTCTCTTTTTTCATCTAAAAATTCAACGAACTCCAAAACACCACCATCAAATTTAAAAACACTTGTTTTTTCTTTTTTATTTGTTAGGTCGGTAAATATAATTTTAATTCCTTTGTTTAAAAATGCCAGTTCTCTCATTCTTTTTATAAGTATATTGGGACTAAATTTTATTGAGGAAAAAACTTTTTTGGAAGGTAAAAAAGTTATTTGAGTACCTGTATCTTTAGATTTACCAATTTTTGTAAGTGGGGCTTTAGCTTCACCATTCTCAAATTCTATAAAATATTTTTCACCATCTCTATTGATTTGGAGCTTTAATTTTTCTGATAAAGCATTCACCACTGAAACGCCAACACCATGTAATCCACCTGAAACTTTATATGAATCATGATCAAATTTGCCTCCAGCATGAAGCTGTGTCATAATTACTTCAGCTGCAGATTTTTTTTCTCCTTTATGGATATCAATTGGAATACCTCTTCCATCATCTTTTACAGTAATTGTGCCATCTGCATTCATTAAAACATCAATATTTTTACAATAACCTGCTAACGATTCATCTATTGAGTTATCAACCACTTCGTAAACCATGTGGTGCAAGCCAGTGCCATCGTCTGTGTCACCAATATACATACCAGGTCTTTTTCGAACTGCCTCTAAACCTTTTAAAACTTTTATAGAGTCTGCCTGATATGGTTTATTTGAATTCATTTTTTTAATTCGGAAAAAAAAAATATAACACTTTTTATAAGAAATTACTTAATTTAAATTTAAATTACACAGTAAAACAAACTAAAAAGTTGTTTAAAATCAATGATTATTTGGATAAAGTTTTTTTCAAAAAAATTCTAAATATATAAGATGATTTATGTTCATATTGGAGCTGGTGCTGGTGATTTAGATGCAGGAGCACTTTTTAGGGATGGATTTTCAGAATTTGTTAAACAAATTGATGATGACGACAAAAGAATATATGTTGTAGAGGCAAATCCATCCAATATTTCAAAATTAGAGGAAACATGGAAAAATTATAAAAATGTAAAAATTTTTAATTTTGCGATCTCTTCTTCAGTCAAGTATGAAAAAAAAATTAAATTTTATTATAGTTTGAACGACGCTCCACACTATCAACTATTTTCAAATGATATTGAACATGTTAAAAAATATTACAAAGATTTAAATAGGATTAAATTTAAATACATTGATTGTATAAAAATAAACGAATTTCTAGATAAAAACTTCAATGATAAAAAAATTAATTATTTTTCTATTGATATAGAGGGAATGGATTATGAAGTTATTCAAGATATAAACTTAAAAAAATTCGAAATTACGAACTTCTCTTTTGAACATCTACAATTAGATTTTAATCAAAAAATTAATATATTAAAAAAATTTTTAAAATTTAATTATTCATATAATGGTTCAGGCATTGATCATAATAATTTCGATTGGACATTTAAAAAAAAGATAAACATTTGGAACAACCTAATTTTTTTTTTTATAATATTTATTTCAAAAAAACACTACAAGTATCTTAATAAATTATTGATAAAAGATTAGAGTTGGCGGAGAGAGTAGGATTCGAACCCACGAAAGAGTTGCCTCTTTACACACTTTCCAAGCGTGCGCTTTCAACCACTCAGCCATCTCTCCTCTTATAATTTTTAAGTCTGAGACTATCAAAAAATTTTTAAAAAATATAATCCTATTGGTATATTTAATTTAGCAGTTGAAACTCATGTAGATAGATCTAAAGAAAATCCTAAAAAAATAAAAATTTAAGTAAATAAAAATTATTATAATATAAACTTTTCTAGTTCTGACATTTTTTTAATAATATAGTCAGGATATGTTTCGTCAATATCTACCCTCTCTAACTTGTGATCTCTATTAAATAAATCTTTTTTTTGATCAATTTTTTCTTTTATAATCTCAATATTACTATACTCTTCTGCTGCAAACTCATTATGAGCAAAAGTCTTTAACTTAATTGATATCATCTCAGGGGAAAATAAATTATTAAAATGCCAACCTCCATCATCTATAATTTGAATATTTCGCTCAACATTAAATTTCCACCATTTTTTTATATTTTTTTTTAGTATTTTCTGTCTCATATAATCAAACGATTTTAAAAACTTTCTTTTTGTCAGCCTAGTTCCAGACCAAGGAGTTTCACTTATATTTAAGAGATTAAATTTATAGTTAAAACATTTTTGTTGAAAAATTGCATATTTTTTTTTTAAAATAAAATTTTTCAATTCTTCTGGCCTAGGGATTTCATCTGGGTCTGAAAACATAATATAATCTTCGTCATGAGAGTCTTTAATTCCGTTAAAAATATATTCTCTTTGAAAAGCCTGTCTTTCCCATGAATTCAATTTTTCTGGAAATGGATCTCTTAAAATAATATGTCTTACTTTGTCTCTAAAATAAGGATTTTTTAATTTAAAATTTATATCCTTTTTTTTTCCTCTGTGATCGTAGATACTTTCACAAACAATAAAGAAATCTACATGCTTATTTAAAATCTCAAACCTAATGTTTGTAATAAAGTTTTCTTGAAAAAAAGTTATACAGTCATAAATTTTATTCTTACGCATTTTGCCAATCTTCTATTATTTTCATATTTATTATACTTTCATTTAAACTGATACCTGGAAATTTAGGTTTGTATAAATTGTTAAGTATAACTTCGCTAATATTTTCAATTTGATAAGAGTAAATACTTTTTTTTATATTGTTTATATTAATAACCCGTTCTCCTTTATAATCTTTTTTAATAATACTTTTACTGCCAAACCAGCTATCATTGATAACTATTGAACCTTTTTCACCATGAATTTCAGTTTTTCTACCTAAGTTTTTTTTAAATGAAGCATAGATTTCTGAAAAAAAATTATCTTCAAATATAATTTTGGCATAACAATCTACATCGACATTAGTCTCACCCATTTCTCTAAAAATATTTGATAGTTTTATTTCTGATTTATCTTTTTTTGATGCTAAAGATGAAATTAATAAACTAAATGATGATGGATAGCATCCTAAATCTAAAATACAACCACCACCTAATTTTTTACTAAAAAGTCTACTATTAGGGTCAATTTTTTTTTTTTTATTAAAAAACCATAATTTTTTTTTTGATAAAAAATTAGTCCCAAACTGAGATTTCATATTGAGCAAGTTACCAATGTCATTATTTCTAATAATATCTAAAATTATTTTAATTTGTGGATGATACCTATACATAAATGCTTCACCAAAAAATATTTTCTTGTCATCAAGGTTTTTTTTAATATTTTTGATTTCATTAAGATTTAAAGTTACTGGCTTTTCTACAAGAACATGCTTTTTATTTCTGATGCTTTTTAATGCCCAATGATGATGTAAAAAATTAGGTAATGCAATATAAATAATATCTACTTCCTTGCAATTAATTAAATCTTCATAATTGTTAAATAAAAATTTATTCTCGAAATTAAATTTATCTTTAAATTTATTTAGTTTTTCAAGATCTTTACTTGCTACAGCTAAAAGTTTAGCATTTGATGTTTCTTCAAAACTTTTCGAAAATGTATTGGCTATATCTCCCAGCCCTAAGATACCCCAATTTATATTTTCCATATTATTCTTTTTGTATTTTTAGCACTCCTATAAATGCTTCCTGTGGTATCTCTACTCTACCAAACTGTTTTGATCTTGCTTTACCTTTTTTTTGCTTCTCCAAAAGTTTTCTTTTTCTGTCAGTTGCACCTCCACCATGAATCTTGGTTAAAACGTCTTTTTTAAAGCCTTTTATCGTTTCTCTTGCTATTATTTTACCACCTATTGCAGCCTGAACTGGAATCATAAAATTGTGTCTAGGTATTAAATCTTTTAATTTTTCACATACTTCTCTACCTATCTTTTGAGCAAAATCTTTATGTATCATCATTGCTAATGCATCGACTGGTTCTGCATTAACTAAAATTCCAAGTTTTACTAAATCACCTTCTTTATGTTCAATTATTTCATAATCAAAACTAGCATATCCACTAGTCATTGATTTTAAACGATCATTAAAATCAAAAACAACTTCATTTAAAGGTAATTCATAATTTACAACTGCTCTATTTCCTGAATAACTTAAATTAGTTTGCACTCCTCTTTTATCCTGACACATCTTTATTATTGAGCCTAAATATTCATCTGGAGTTATTATTGTTGCTTTTATCCATGGTTCTTCAATCATTTTAATTAATGTTGGATTTGGTAAACTTGAAGGATTATGTAGATCAATTATATCTCCTTTATTCATATGAACTTTATATACAACTCCCGGGGTTGTTGTTAATAAGTTTACGTCAAATTCTCTTTCTAATCTTTCAGTAACAATTTCCAAATGAAGTAATCCTAAAAAACCACATCTAAACCCTAGTCCCAATGCTGAAGAAGACTCAGTTTCAAATGAAAAACTTGCATCGTTTAATTGTAATTTAGCTAAACCATCTTTTAATTTTTGATACTCAGAACTATCTACCGGAAATAATCCACAAAATACTACGGGTTTACTTGGTTTAAAACCTGGGAGTGCTTCTTTCAAAGGTTTTGCAACATCACATATTGTGTCACCAACCTTTGTTTCAGATAAAACTTTTATCCCTGTTGTTATAAAGCCTATTTCTCCAGCGTTTAACTCATTAATATCTTTAGCTTTTGGTGTAAAAACACCAACTTTTTCAACAATATATTCTTGATTAGTGGACATCATTTTAATTTTCATATTTTTTGAAATTTTACCATCAATAACCCTTACAAGAATAACAACCCCTAAATATGTATCATACCAACTATCAACCAATAAGCATTTTAGATCACCTAAACTTTCACCTTTAGGACTGGGTAAAACTTTAATAATTTGTTCCAAAATATCTTCTATACCTTCACCTGTTTTTCCTGAACAAGGAATTGCTCCCTCTGTATCAATGCCTATCACCTCCTCAATTTGTGTTTTTGTTCTATCTAAATCTGAAGCCGGAAGATCTACTTTATTTAAAACTGGAATTATTTCATGATTAATATCAAGAGCCTGATAAACGTTTGCGAGAGTTTGGGCTTCTACGCCTTGAGTGCTATCAACAATTAAAATTGAACCTTCACAGGCATAAAGAGATCTACTTACCTCATAACTAAAATCTACATGACCTGGGGTATCTATAATATTTAAAATATAATCTTTGCCATCTTTCGCTTTATAATTGAGCTTTACTGTTTGAGCTTTAATTGTAATGCCTCTTTCACGCTCAATATCCATTGAGTCTAAAACTTGAGCTTTCATTTCTCTTTCAGTAAGTCCACCACAGCTATGGATTATTCTATCCGCTATCGTAGATTTTCCATGGTCAATATGAGCAATAATTGCAAAATTTCTAATATTATCAATATTGCTCATTTACTTTAAGAACGTATCTTGGCGCCAGTTTTGCTTTCAACAGTTTTAATTATTAAATCATTAATGTTTTCTAAATCATTATCATTTAATGTCTTCTCGGTTGATTGTATGGTTAAACTAATTGCTATTGATTTTTTATTTTCGGGAATATTTTCACCCTCATAAATATCAAAAACATTAATATTGCTAATTAATTTTTGATCCACTTTCGAAATAGCATTAATTAAATCCTGAGCTTTTACCTCTTTAGCAACTATAAATGCAAAATCTCTCTCAGATTTTTGATAATCAGAGACTTCGAATTTAGTTTTTTGATCATTAAGTGTTTTTTTTGGTAATTTCAAATTATCTATTAAAATTTCAAAACCTACTAAAGACTCTGTTTTTAGATCTATCTTTTTTAAAATATTAGGGTGTATTTCCCCAAAATAAGCTACGACTTTATCTTTGTCTCTATTTAAAAACAATCTACCAGACTTCCCTGGATGGTAATAATTTGGAGTTTCATTATCTATAAAAAAATTATTTGAATTGTACCCTGCTTCAACTAAAGTTTGAACTACATCTCTTTTAACATCAAATACATCAACATTTCTCTCTCTTTCAATCCATGATAATCTTGATTTTTTACCTACCGACAAACCACATACTACAGTATTTTGTTCACCTGGATTAGAACCGGTAAAAACAGGACCTATTTCAAATATTGATAAATCTTTAAAACCTCTGTCTAAATTCTTATTCATATACATTATTAAATTTGAAAATATTGAGTTTCTCAACACTCCTAAATCTGAACTTATTGGATTTACAATCTTAATTTCTTTATTTTTATCTTTAAAATGATCATTGTAATTTGAGTTAGTAAATGACCATGTTATTGCCTCTAAATAACCTTTTGAAGCAATTGCTCTTTGTAAGAAATGAAATAATTTTTGTGATTGAGTTAAAGTAGATTTAGTTCTTTCTTTATTTGGATCAATAATTTTGATCTTATCATATCCAGTTATTCTTACTAACTCTTCAACAATATCTATTTCTTGTGAAATATCGGGTCTCCATGTTGGAATAGTTAATTTTAAATTTTTTTTTTCTTTTTTAATTTTAAAACCAAGATCTTCTAAGATTTTAAATATTTCTTTAATTGAAATCTTAAATCCAGTTATTTTCTCAAATAAATTAGGGTCAAATTTAATAGTTTTAATTTTGCTTGTTTCAATTCTTTGAATATCAATTTTACTAATTTCTCCACCACAAATGTCTTTGATTAAAAGTGCTGCTTTATTTAAACCATCTTCAATGGATGATGGATCAATACCTCTTTCAAATCTAAACTTTGCATCTGTATCAAGATTTAATTTTTTTGATGTATTTCTTATTGATCTTGGTTCAAAATAGGCTGACTCTAACAATATATTTTTAGTATCTAATTCTGTTCCTGATCTGGTTCCTCCAATAATTCCTCCTAATCCTAAAACTCCTTTTTGATCACTTATCACACACATGCCCTTCTCTAATTTATAATTTTTATTATCTAGAGCAGTAAATTTTTCTCCAGAATTTGAACTTCGAACAATTATACCTTTTTCAATTTTATCAGCATCATATGCATGTAGTGGACGATTTATATCAAGCATAACATAATTTGTAATATCAACTATCGCTGATATTGGTTTTTGACCAACTGAAATTAATTTATCCTTAAGCCATCGGGGACTTTCTGTATTTTTTACATTTGTAATTAAACAGCTACCAAAAGCAGTACATCCTTGATTTTTTTCTCTATTAATTTTAACTTTTAAAGTTTGTTTTGTTGTTGATTTAATTTTTTTTTCTTTTAACTCCAACAGTTTTCCAAAACCTGATGCAACAAGATCTCTGGCTATTCCTCTAACGCCAAGACAGTCTGGTCTGTTAGGTGTTATTGATAAATCAATAAGATTGGATTTTGATTTTGAAAAAAATTTTTTTCCAATATTTTTTTCATATTTAGTTGATAATTCAGTTATCCCTTCACTTTCATTAGACAAATCTAATTCAGACTCTGAACAAAGCATTCCATAAGAAGTGACACCTCTAATTTTGGATACAGCTAATTTTGTTTTTGTTTTAGGAATAGTTGCACCTGGAGGTGCATAAATAGTAATTAGTCCTTTTCTTGCATTAGCAGCCCCACAAATAACCTTTTTAAATTCTTTTTCTCCAACATCGACATCACAAACTTTAAGTCGATCTGCATTTGGGTGTTTTTCAGTTTTAACAATTTTTGCTATTTTAAATAGCTCATTATCAGCAGAGAGACTATCCACACTTTCCACTTCTAATCCTATATTGGTAAGTTGTTCTAAAAGATGTTTTTCTTTTAAATTAGTTTTTAAATGATCTTGAAGCCAATCAAATGTGATTTTCATCTACTAAGGCCTCTATAGTTTGTTGGTACATCTAAAGGATCAAATCCAAAATGATTCAGCCATCTATAATCACAATCAAAAAATGCTCTTAAATCATTGATTCCATATTTTAACATTGCCAATCTATCAATGCCAATACCAAATGCGTAACCTTGAAACTTTGCTGGATCGACTTTCACATTTTTTAAAACATTTGGATGAACCATACCACATCCTAAAATTTCTAGCCATTGATTACCTTCTCCAATTATTATTTTCCCATCTTTCATTTCGTATCCAATATCAACTTCAGCAGATGGTTCAGTAAAAGGAAAATGACTTGGTCTAAATCTCATTTTTATTTTATCTACTTCAAAAAACTCTTTGATCAAATAATTTAAACATCCTTTCAAATGACCCATATTTATATTTTTGTCTATATGTAAACCCTCAACTTGGTGGAACATAGGAGCATGTGTCTGATCACTATCTGATCTATAAGTTCTACCAGGTGCAATAATCTTAAATGGCGGTTTGTCTTTTAACATAGTTCTAATTTGAACTGGAGAAGTATGAGTACGTAATAGTTTTTGTTTTTTTTCATCTAGATAAAAAGTGTCGTGCATATCTCTTGCTGGGTGGTTGTCAGGAGTATTTAGTGCAGTAAAATTATTATATTCATTTTCGACATCAGGACCTTCTTCTACGCTAAAACCTATCTCAGAAAATATAGACGATATTTCATCAATTGTTTGTGAAACTGGATGAATTTTTCCTCTAACAAAAGGTCTTTCTGGTAAAGTTATATCAATTTTTTCTTTATCTAATTTTTTATTTATTTCTGCATTTTCAATTTCATTTATTTTTGAATTTATAAGATCTTGTAGCTCATCTTTAATAACATTCAAATCGGATGCAAATTTTTTTCTTTCAGACTCAACCATCGTTCTAATTTTTTTAAATTGAGATGAAATCAATCCATTTTTACCAAATAGATCTGATTTTATTTGATCTATCTCTGAGAAATCTAATTTACCATTTAGTTTTAAGATAAATTCATCTCTTATTTTTTTTAGATCAGACATCTTTACAGATTATTTATTCAGAAAAATAAAACAATAGTGAAGATTAATTTAAAGCAGATTGTGCTTTTTGAACTATAATTTTAAAGGCTTCTGGACTATCATACGCTATCTCAGCTAGAATTTTTCTATCAATTTTAATTCCACACTTATTTAATCCATTAATAAACCTAGAATAAGTCATACCTTCAGATCTCACGCCTGCATTAATTCTTTGTATCCAAAGAGATTTAAAGTCCCTTTTTTTATTTCTACGATCTCTGTAAGCATATTGCAAAGCTTTTTCCATAGCTTGCTTTGCAACTCGGATTGTATTTTTTCTTCTTCCCCATTGACCCTTAACAGCTTTTAGGACTTTTTTATGTTTAGCTTTACTTGTAACACCTCTTTTAACTCTTGCCATTTTAACCTCTTAAACTATATGGCATGTACGATTTAACGATTTTTGCATCTTGTTTTGACATCGCTGTAGTGCCTCTTAATTTTCTAATTTGAGAATTTGTTCTTTTAATCATACCATGCCTCTTACCAGCTTGAGCCATCATGACTTTTCCTCTAGCTGATATTTTAAAACGTTTTTTTGCTGAGCTTTTTGTTTTTAGTTTTGGCATAATTGAGCGAGGTTATACAAAGATTAAAGAATATTTACAACCTATATTAAGGCTTATAAAGGCTGAATTACCATTATCATTTGTTTTCCATCAAACTTTGGGTGTAATTCTACTTTGCCAATATCTTTCATGTCTTCTTTAATTTTAGTCATAAGCTCATTGCCTAAATGAGAATGTTGAAGTTCTCGACCTTTAAATCTTATTGTAAATTTTACTTTATCTCCTTTAGCTATAAATTTTTTTGCATTTTTCACTTTAAATTCATAATCATGAGTTTCTGTTACAGGTCTCATCTTAATTTCTTTAAGAGCTACAATTTTTTGTTTCTTTTTTGCTAAATTAGCTTTTTTTTGTGCATCATATTTAAATTTACCCATATCCATAATCTTACATACAGGAGGGCTCGCATTTGCAGCTATCTCTATTAAATCTAAGCCTTGATTTTTAGCCATAGAAATTGCCTCATTTGTGTTAATAGTTCCTAAATTTTCACCATCACTTGTAATAACTTGAACCTCCGGTGAAGAAATCCTATTATTAAATTTTGGGCCACGATCCTTCGTTCTTCTTTGAAAATAATTTTGTTTGAAATCTGCCACTTAATTTGAAGATACTTTATTTAAAGCAGAATATTTTTTTAGAAATGTATTTAATTCCATATTTTCTTGTTTGTTAGAGTCCAACCTTCTAATGGTTACAGAGTTACTGTCAACTTCTTTTTTACCACAAATTAATAAAACAGGGACTTTTGCAAGAGAATGTTCTCTAATTTTATAATTCAAGTTATGATTTTTTAAATCTACTAATGAGCTCATACCAGCTGATTTAATTTTTTCAGATACTTTAACTGCATAATCTTCAAAGTCTTCTGAGATTGGTATTACAGCTGTTTGTAATGGTGAAATCCAAAATGGAAATTTTCCTGCATAATTTTCAATTAAAATTCCAATAAATCTTTCAAGAGACCCAAATAAAGCTCGATGTAACATCACGGGAACTTTTTTTGTTCCATCTTTATCAATGTATGAAGCATCCAATCTTCCAGGTAAATTGAAATCGACTTGTAAAGTACCACATTGCCAATCTCTACCAATTGCATCTCTTAAAACAAACTCAATTTTTGGACCGTAAAAAGCACCCTCACCTTTATTAATGCTATATTCTAATTTTGATGCTTTAACTGCTTTTAATAATGAAGCTTCAGCTTTATCCCAAACTTTATCATCACCAACTCTCACTTCTGGTCTATCTGCATATTTAAGAACTACATTTTCAAAACCTAAATCTTTATAAATATCTAAGATCAAATTTGTAACGATTAAACATTCACTAGTAATTTGATCCTCAGTACAAAATATATGAGCATCATCTTGTGTAAAGGCTCTTACTCTTAAAAGTCCATGAAGTGCTCCTGATGGCTCGTATCGATGAACTTTTCCAAATTCTGTTATCCGTAGAGGTAAATCTCTATAGCTTTTTAAACCTTGATTAAAAACTTGGATATGGCCTGGACAATTCATTGGCTTAATTGCAAAAACTTTTTCATCTGGAGTTTCTGAAGTGTACATATTCTCTCCATATTTTTCCCAATGACCAGATTTTTCCCACAACAATCTATCTAATACCTCGGGGGTGTTTACTTCTCTATATCCAGCAGCATCCTGTCTAGCTCGCATATAATTTATTAATTTCTGAAATAGAGACCAGCCCTTTTCATGCCAAAAGACAGAGCCAGGGCTTTCTTCTCTAAAATGAAATAAATCCATTTCCTTACCAAGTTTTCTATGATCTCTTTTTTCTGCTTCTTCTATCCTCTTTAAATATTCGTCTAAATCTTTTTGGGATGCCCAGCTGGTACCATAAATTCTTTGAAGCATCTCATTATTAGAGTCACCACGCCAGTAAGCTCCTGAAACTTTTGTTAATTTGAAGGCTTTACCAATTTTACTAGAAGAGGTTAGATGCGGGCCTCTACACAAATCATGCCAAGTATCACCATGATGATAAACAGAAAGTTCCTCATTTTTTGGAATACTTTCAATTATTTCAGCTTTATATTTTTCACCAATTTTTTTAAAATGTTTAATTGCCTTTTCTCTTTCCCAAACTTCTCTTCTTGTTTTGACATCTTTATCAATTATCTCTGACATTCTTTTTTCAATCTTCTTAAGATCATCCTCTGTAAAAGTTTCTTTCCTAGCAAAGTCATAAAAAAAACCATTTTCAATTACTGGACCAATTGTAACTTGAGTGTTCGGGTATAGCTCTTGAACAGCCATAGCCATAATGTGTGCAGTGTCATGTCTAATGACTTCTAATCCCTCAGGATCTTTTGCTGTAAAAATTTTCACCGAGCAATCTTTATTTATTGAAAAATATAAATCCTTTAACTCTTCATCTACACTCATTATCAATGCTTGTTTTGCTAATGATTTGCTAATTTTTTCAGCTACTTCAATTCCAGTAACTTTATTTGGAAAATTTAGGCTGTTTCCATCTGGTAGTGTAATAGTTGGCATTTAATTTACTAATCTTTTATACTCTGAATAAGTAGAAAAACACATTTTTTCAACATTAAATTTCTTGATAATGTTTTTTCTTCCCTCTTTACCCATTAATTTAAGGGATGACTCATCCATTGTTATTGCTTGAATAATTTTTTTACTTAAAGAATTAACGTTTCCTGCTTCAAATAAAAATCCAGTTTTTTCATTTACTATTGTTTCGTTTGAACCTCCTATATTACTTGCAATAATTAACTTCTCCATAGATTGTGCCTCTACTGCAACTCTACCAAAAGCCTCTGGCTCTATTGAAGGTGATATAACAATATCTGAGACTTTATAGGCCAAAGCCATATCTTTACAGTGATCTATAAATTTAATTTGATTAGTTAAACGATGTTGTTCAGTAATACGAATCAATTTTTTTTTATATAAATCTCTTCCTTGATCACTTCCTAATATAATAAGATGAAAAGCTTCATAGCCTAATTCAACTTTAGTTAAATTAATTGCCTCGATAAGCATTTCCTGTCCTTTCCAAGAAGTAAGTCTACCTGGTACCAAAATAATTTTTTTTTCTTTATTAATCTCCCATTTCAAAAGAAGTTTTTTTTCATCCTCCTCTAATTTTGAAGACGGATCAAAATAATCTACATTTATACCTCTAAATATTACGAGAAATTTTTTTTTTAGTGTTAAAAATTCAGAATAATTATCTTTAATATGTGAAAAAATAAAATTCGATCCCGCAATTATCAAATCAGATCTAACCATCACAGAGTTATAGAGTTTTTTTATTTTACCACTAAAATTATAAGTACCATGAAATGTAGTTACAAATTTTCTTCTAGTCAATTTAGTTGCTAGGAGACATGACCATGCTGGTGCACGACTTCTGGCATGAACTATTGTAATGTTAAAAAATAAAATTATTCCAATTATAATTATTGAATTAAAAAATATTATTATAGGATTTTTACTATGAACAGGAAGCTTAATTAATTTTACTTTTGTTTTATCTATAAACTTGGTTAATTCACCACCACTAGTTACAATGAAAGATTTGCAATTGTTTTCAGGTAGAAAGTGTGCAATATCATAACAGCCCGTTTCTGCCCCACCATATCCTAATTTTGGTATTACCTGTAAAACATTTATATTAGATGACATAAGATAAGATTATATAATAATAGATAAAACTAATAAACTTTAATGACAAAATTTAACTATTATAAATTAAGTAAAACTAAGAAAATAAGATATCTAAAACTTTATCAAAAAAACCGAGACTATATTGTTTTTTTACATGGATTTATGTCTGATTTAGATGGCAAGAAACCTCAATCATTTTTAAAATTTGCTAAAAAGAATAAATTAGGCTTTTTGGCATTAGAATACTCTGGCCACGGAAAATCATCTGGTAAATTTACAAATGGCAATATTTCTAAATGGACTAAAGAAACGAGTATTTTAATAAAAAAAATAGTTAAAAAAAATAAAATAATCTTTATTGGTTCTAGCATGGGTGCATGGATCTCATTAAACCAATTCAAAATTTTTAAAAAACAGATTAAAGGTTTCTTGGGTATTGGTTCAGCACCAGAATTTCTGGAAAATTTAATGTGGAATAAATTTTCAAAAAAAATGAAAGCTGAGATAATAAAAAATAGGATTTATAATTTAAAACATGGAGACTACATTTATCCAATAACTCTTCAATTAATAAAAGATGGAAGAAAAAATAAGGTTTTAAATAAAAAAATAAATTATAAAATAAATATTACAATGGTCCATGGTCAAAAAGACGAAGTTGTTCCAGTTTCCTACTCAAAAAAAGTGTTAAAAATTTTTAAAAATAGCAGAAAGACGTTAGTAATTATCAAAAATGGTGATCACAGTCTATCTTCACCTAAACACTTAACGATGTTAAAAAAAGAATTAAAATTAATTATTAACTAACTTCTTTTACTTTAGCATTCAAAGTGATTGGATTTTTGAGTTTATCTAACATTTCTTTTGGACAAACTTGAACAAAATTTTTTATTTCATCCTCAAAATTTGAAATTAAACTTTTTGATAATAAAGATCCAGTTTCATTTGAATGTTCAAGAACCAAATCTTTTAAAAAATTTTTCCAATATGAAGTTTCAACGTTTTGCCAGACGACTGACTCAGAATTTACTTTTTTTTCAAAATCTTTTTGTTTATCATAAATAAAAGCCATACCACCTGTCATACCTGCTGCAAAATTGTCACCAACTTGTCCTAGAATTATTACAGTGCCTCCAGTCATATATTCACAGCCATTTGAGTCACATCCTTCTATAACAGTTATTGCACCAGAATTTCTTACTGCAAATCTATCTCCTGCTTGACCAGCAGCAAAAAGTTTGCCTGATGTTGCTCCATAAAGGACTGTATTTCCAATAATTGTATTTTCATTTGAAACTAAATTACTTTCATCAGAAAGTTTTATAGAAATAGTTGCTCCTGATAGTCCTTTACCAACATAATCATTTGCATCTCCTTTAAGATTAAGTTTTAATCCTTTAGACGAAAAAGCTCCAAACGATTGTCCTGCGGAGCCTTTGAAATTTAATGTGAGAAAATTTTCATTTAATTTTTCATAACCATATTTCTTATAAAGAAGGTGGGAAATTCTAGTACCTACAGCTCTATTGGTATTATGAATAATAAATTCTTTTTCAATCTTTTCTGAGTTGTTAAGTGATTTTTCAATTTCAGGCCAAATCTCTTGATCTAATGTATCTGGCACCTTATTGATTTCAGGTATCTCACAATATCTTTTATTGCTACCAGGATCAGCTTGAACAAATAACGGGTTTAAATCTAGGTCATCTAAATTAGGTGAACCTTTATTTACTTGCATTAATAAATCAGTTCTTCCAATAATATCATTTAATGATTTAAAGCCTAGCTTGGCTAAAATCTCTCTGACTTCAGAAGCAATAAATGTAAATAAGTTTACTATTTTGTCTGGTGTGCCAGTAAATCTTTCTCTTAATTTTTCATCTTGTGTACACACACCAACTGGGCAAGTATTTGAGTGACACTGTCTTACCATAATACATCCCATTGCAACTAAAGCTGTTGTTGCAACTCCATATTCTTCTGCTCCCATCATAGCTGCGATAACAACATCTCTACCTGTTTTAATTCCACCGTCTGTTCTCAAAGTTATTTTATGTCTTAAGTTGTTTAATGTAAGAACTTGATTAGCCTCTGTTAGGCCCATCTCCCATGGTATACCTACATATTTAACACTAGTTTGGGGTGTTGCACCTGTTCCACCGTTATGCCCTGAAATTAAAATAATATCTGCCTTAGCTTTAGCTACTCCAGCTGCAATAGTCCCAATACCCGAAGAAGCAACTAACTTAACACCAACTCTTGCTTTAGGATTTATTTGTTTAAGATCATAAATAAGTTGTGCAAGATCCTCTATTGAATAAATGTCATGATGTGGTGGGGGTGAAATTAAAGTTACCCCTGGTGTAGAGTGTCTTAATTTAGCTATTTCCTCAGTTACTTTAAAACCTGGTAGTTGTCCTCCTTCTCCTGGTTTTGCACCTTGAGCCATTTTTATTTCTATTTCATTACAATTATTTAAATAGTTTACAGTTACACCAAATCTTGCAGATGCGATTTGTTTAACTCTTGAATTCGCACTATCTCCTCCATCCATAATCTTAAATCTCTCTGCATCCTCACCACCTTCTCCACTGCAAGAAGCTCCTTTGATTCTATTCATACCGATAGCTAAGGTTTCATGTGCTTCTTTAGATAGGGCTCCATGAGACATACTCCCACTTCCAAATCTTTTGAGTATTTTTTCTATAGGTTCTACCTCAGATAATTCTATCGAGGGGCCAATTTTTTTTTTTCTGAAATCAATTAAATCCCTCAAATTGATTGGAGGTAAATTATATATTCCTTCAGCATATTTTTTATACGCTGAATAAGAATTTAAACCTACGGCACTTTGTAATAAATGTATTAATTTACCTTGATATTGATGAGTTTCACCATTCTTTCTATATCTATAAATACCTCCGATAGGTAAAACTGTATCTGTACTTTCAAATGCTTCTTTATGAATCTGACGTATCTTTTTTTCAATTCCTATCAGACCAATCCCTGAGATTTTAGAAACTACGCCAGGAAAATAATCACTAACAATAGTCCTGCTCAATCCAACTGTCTCAAAATTACATCCACCTCTATAAGAACTAAGAACAGATATGCCCATTTTAGACATTATCTTTAAAAGACCTGCATTTATTGATTTTATATATCTATGCACACAATCATCAAAACTGTACTGCCCAAATAACTTTTTTTCATATCTTTGATATAAGCTGTCAAAAGCTAGATAAGGATTGACGGTTGTAGCTCCTACTCCGATCAAGGTAGCAAATGAGTGCGTATCTAGTGCCTCGCCTGATTGAACATTTATTGACACATATCCTCTTAACTTTTTATCAATAAGAAAAGTATTAATTGCTCCCACACACAAAAGCATTGGCATTGGTATTTTTTTTGATGATAGATCTTTATCACTTAAAATTATTTGTGATACACCTTGTCTAACAGCGATTTCAGCTTCTTTTTGAATTCTTTTAATAGCAAGTGTTAAATTTTCATCATCAGAAAATGTACAATCAATTGATAAAGAGTTTTTTCCAAAATAGTTTATGAATTTATTAAATTGAGAATTAGACAAAATTGGACTGTTTAAAACGTAAATGTTCTCTTTAGTCAGCGTGTCAAAATCTAGAATATTTCCTAAGTTTCCAAATCTAGTTTTCAAACTCATAACTTTATTTTCTCTTAAGGAATCAATTGGAGGATTAGTTACTTGACTAAAATTTTGTCTAAAAAAATGGTAAAGAGGCCTGTATTTGTCTGATAATACTGCTAGTGGTGTATCATCTCCCATTGAACCAGTTGCCTCTTTTGCATCCTCTGCCATTGGATGTAAAATTAATTCTAAATCTTCTAAACTTATTCCAAAGGTATGCTGTCTTCTTCTTAAGTCTTCCCCTGCAAAATTATGCTTCTCTTTTGCGATGAAGATTTTTTCATCTAAATCAATAATTTGTGAGTTAAAATGTTTAAATTCTTTTGCTAAAAAATCTTTAATTTGATTGTTTGAAAAAACTTTTCCTTTTTCAATTCTTACTCCAATAATTTCGCCTGGTCCTAATCTTCCTTTGGATAAGATCTTTTTTTCATTCAGCTTTATCATCCCAGTTTCTGACCCAGCAAAAAGTAGTTTATCTTTGGTGATTGCATACCTAAGAGGTCTCAGTCCATTTCGATCATTTGCAGCTATAACCCATTCATTATCAGTGGCTGCGATCGCTGCAGGTCCATCCCAGGGCTCCATAGTGCTGTTTAAGAAATTAAATAACTGCTGATGATTTCTTGAGAGTGTTTTATTTTTTTTTGACCATGCATCTGGAACTAGCATTAATTTAGCTAGAGGAGCAGGTTGACCTGACTTATTTAATAATTCAAAAACGTTATCTAGCGCAGCTGAGTCTGAAACTCCTTGAGAAATTACAGGTTTTAAATTTTCTACATTCTCAAATAAAGGACTACTCATCTCTTCTTCATGAACTTTCATCCAGTTTTTATTTCCTTTATAAGTGTTTATCTCTCCATTATGAGCTATAGCCCTAAATGGTTGAGCTAAACTCCAGCTAGGAGCAGTATTTGTAGAAAACCTTTGATGAAAAATAGCATATCTTGAAATAAATCTCTCATCTTTTAAATCTAAATAGAAATCTGAAATTGCTTCAGCTAAAAACATTCCTTTATAAATTATTGATTTAGAACTCATAGAACATACATAAAAATTATTTAAAGATAGTCTATTAGCTGAGTTTTCTATTTTTTTTCTAGTTTCATAAATTTTTCTTTCAAGTTCTTTATCAAGTAAATTTGGATTGTTTGATTTAAATAAAACTTGGATTATCTCTGGCATTGTTTGTAAAGCTTTTTCACCTAAAACTTTTGGGTTTACAGGAACTTGTCTCCATCCATAAATATTAAAATCATTTTTGGTTAATTCACTTTCAACTATAGTTTTAGAGTTTTCTTGAGATGAATAATCATTTTTAGGTAAAAAAATCATTCCAACACAAATTTCAGAATTATCATGGTGATGTCCAGTAACTTGAATTTTTTCTATAAAAAAGTCTTTTGGTATTTCTAAATGTATCCCTGCTCCATCACCTGTTTTTCCATCTGCATCTACTGCACCACGATGCCAAACGGCTTTTAGAGCCTCGATTCCATACTCAACAACTGCTCTTGATTTTTTTCCCTCTGTAGAAGCAATTAGACCTACTCCACAAGCATCATGTTCCATCTCATGAGAATAAACATGATTTTTAGAGAGTAGTTCCAGATTATTTTTGTAATTTTTCATTAAGCTACTTGTGTTTTTTTTATTGCAATATTTTCAAGATATTTTTTCATTGATGAGGCCGCATCTCTTCCATCTTTGATAGCCCAAACAACTAATGATGCTCCTCGAACTATGTCTCCTGCAGCGAAAACACCATTTAAATTTGTTTCCATAGTATCAAAATCTGTCTTAATAGTTCCCCACTTAGTAACCTGTAATTCTTGTGCATCAAATAATAGTGGTAAATTTTCTGGGTCAAAGCCTAAGGCTTTGATAACCATATCTGCTTTAATTTCAAACTCTGAACCCTCTTTAATTTCTGGTCTTCTTCTTCCAGAATCATCTGGCTCACCCAATTTGATTTGATCAACTATTAGTTTTTCAATTTTATTTTTTCCTTGAAATTCTTTAGGACTTGATAACCAAACAAATTCAACTCCTTCTTCTTCTGCGTTAGCAACTTCTCTAGCAGATCCTGGCATATTTTCTTTATCTCTTCTATAAAGGCACTTAACAGATTTAGCTTTCTGTCTTATTGAAGTTCTAACACAATCCATAGCAGTATCTCCACCACCTATGACTACAACATCTTTACCTTCTGCATTCAATATCCCTTTATCAAAGAGTTCAACTTCATCACCTAAACCTTTTTTATTTGAAGCTGTTAAAAATTCCATTGCAGGGAAAATATGATCTAAATCATTTCCTGGTAACTCAACTTCTCTAGGTTTATAAACTCCAGTTGCAATTAAAATTGCATCATGTTTTTTTCTAAGTTGATCTAGATTGGCATCTTTTCCTATTTCAAAATTTTGGATAAATTCAATACCCCCGTCTTTTAATAGTTTTGTTCTTCTTTCTACAACATATTTCTCTAATTTAAAATTAGGAATTCCATAAATTAATAATCCCCCTGCACGATCATATCGATCATAAACTGTAATTTTATATCCATCTTTTCTTAATTGTTCTGCAGCAGCAAGTCCTGCGGGTCCTGCCCCAATTATACCTACACTTTGATCTCTTTCATACTTCACTTCAATAGGTTTGACCCATCCTTGTTCCCAGGCATTGTCAGTAATATATTTTTCCATTGAACCAATAGTTACAGTTCCATGGCCTGATTGTTCTATAACACAATTACCCTCACACAATCTGTCTTGTGGGCATATTCTTCCACATACTTCAGGCATATTGTTTGTGCTTTGTGATAACTCATAAGCCTCTTTTAATCTTCCCTCCGCAGTTAACTTTAACCAATCTGGTATATTATTACTAAGTGGACAGTGGACTTGACAGAATGGGACCCCGCATTGTGAACATCTGCTTGATTGTTCTTGGGCCTTTTGATTAATAAATTCATCATAAATTTCATTGAAATCTTCTTTTCTAGTGCCAACCTCTCTTTTAGGTGGAGTTTGTTGACCTATTTTCACAAACTTTAGCATTTTATCAGTCATATTTTTTTATAAATTTAAGGCAAAATATACATTGTTTTTATTAGTAAAAGAATTATTTAGGTCAGTATATATGACCTAAATAAATGAATTAATAGCAATATATATGAGAATTCCAATTTTTGCATACCTATTATGAGTAAATCGAATTGTTTAAAATCAATATTTTTTAAGTTACGACACTTATATGTTTCAAGAATTTATAGAAATCCTTATTCTATCCGCGGTTCAAGGAATATCTGAATTTTTACCAATTAGTTCCTCTGCACACTTAATTTTAGTTTCTAATTTCTATGATTTAAGAACAGGCTCTTTATTAATAGATATCAGTTTACATTTAGGTTCTTTATTTGCGATTATATTTTATTTCAGAAAAGACCTACTAGATTTAAAGAATAATAAAAAACTTTTACAACTCATTTTACTTGGCTCTATACCTTTAATCATTTTTGGATACTTGCTCCACTCAACTGAGCTTATTTATCTACTCAGAAATTTAAAAGTTATAGCATGGACAACATTGTTTTTTGGAATAGTTTTATTTTTTGCTGATCAGCAAAAAATCGATAAAAATATATCTACAAATTTAAATATTAAATCTATAATATTTATTGGTCTATTTCAAATCCTGGCATTAATCCCTGGCGTGAGTAGAGCGGGTATTACATTAACTGCAGCACGATTTTTAAAGTTTAATAGAGTTGACTCAAGCAAGATTTCATTTTTATTATCAATCCCAGCTTTAGCAGGTGCAAGTTTTCTGGGCCTCAAAAATGCAGCTAATCAACCTCTTGAAATAAATTATCTTATAATACTTTCAATAATTTTATCATTTTTATTTTCATATGTTACAGTCAAATTTTTTCTAAGTTATATAAATAGGTTCTCATTGAATGTTTTTATTATTTATAGAATTTTTATTGCTTCAATATTATTTTTGATAATATATTCTTAGGCAGTTTTTTTCATTAAAGGTAAAAGTTGTGATAATAAAACTCCACATAAAATAAAAAAACATCCTAAAATATTATTAATATCCAATATTTGATTAAGCAAAAGCCAAGCTGCAATAGTAGCAAATACTCCCTCTAAAGAAAAAATTATTGCAGCAGGAGCTGGTGCAATTCTTCTTTGAGCATAAATCTGAAGAACAAATGCAAATCCTCCAGATAAAATTCCTGCATATAGAATAGAATCGATTTCTTTTAAAATATTGTTTAAAATAAACTCTTCATAAATTGAACCAATTATAAAAGAAAATACTGCCACAGTTAATGTTTGCAGAGCTCCTATTGTAAGAGGAAGATTGTACCTGATAACAATCATGCCAGTAAAAATAATATGAGTACTCCAAAAAAAAGCCCCTAGTAATACTAAACTATCTCCTAATCTTACAGTTGCATCATAAAAATTTGTAAGTAAATATCCTCCAATTAAACATAAAACTACTGATGGCCATACACTCCAATGAATTGATTTTTTTTTAAATAAAAAAACTATAATTGGTACCATTGGAACATAAAAAATTGTGAAAAAAGCTGCATTTGCCACATCTGTATGAAGTAAAGCAACTTGCTGTAAAGCAGAGCCTAAAAAAAGTGATATTCCAATTAATGTAGAGAGGATAACAAATGTTTTGATATCTAATTTAAATTCAGATTTAAACTTTTTTATTTCAAATAAAAATACAAGAGGAAGTATCGCCAAGAAACCAACAAAAAATCTTACAGCATTAAAAGTAAATGGACCAATGTCATCCATGCCAGTGTCTTGAGCAATAAAAGTTGTCCCCCAAATAAATGTACACAATAGGGCGCTAAGTAAAGATACTGTTTTTGACATAAGTTTATTTAAACAGCTAATTTATAAGCAAAATTTTTTCCTAAATTTTCCTTTAATTCATTATTAAATCTAGCTGCTTCAGCACCGTCAATTATTCTATGATCGTATGATAGAGATAAAGGTAACATTGTACGAATTTGAAATCTGCCATTTAAATAAATTTGTTTTTTTTGTGATTTCCCAATTCCTAAAATCGCGACTTCAGGATAATTAATAATCGGGGTAAAAAATGAACCTCCTATTCCACCAAGACTCGTTATGGTCATTGATCCCCCAAAAAGTTCCTTTTTATCAATTTTAAGATTTCTACATTCTTCACTTATCTTTTTTAATTCATCAGCAATTAAGGAAATATTTTTATTTTCAGCATTTCTTAATTTAGGAACCATTAATCCATGTGGTGTATCTACTGCTATACCAATATGGTAATATTTTTTAAATGTCATTTTTCCATTATCAATTTCATCTATTGAAGAATTAAAACTAGGATACTTTTTTAAAGATGCGGATAAAGCTTTAACAATAAATGCTAAAGGCGTTATTTTCTTTTTTTCCCCTGTATATATATCTGTAAGGGAGTTTCTAAATTCTTCCATTTCAGTGATGTCTGCTTCATCATGGTTTGTAACATGAGGTATTTGTGTCCAGGAATTAACTAAATATTTTGATGAAATTTTTTTTACTCTAGGAATGTCTTTTATTTCAATTTCACCAAATTCTGAATGAGCATATTCTAATTTATTTTCTTCATTTTTATTAATATGAACCTTCTCATTTTGACCTGATTTATTAGAAACAAATAATTTAATATCTTTTACTATTACACGACCATCTCTTTCAGTGCCCTGTACTTTATTAATATCTACACCAAGTTCTCTTGCAAATTTTCTTGCTTTTGGTGATGCTGGAACAATTTTTAATAAATCTTTTTTTGACATTTATAATCTTGATGGCATTGGTTTGTTAGGGTCGATTTTATATTTTTTTATAGCATCTGAAGCATATTTAGATGGTAAAAATTGTTCTTTTGCCAATATACTTAATCCATAAGCAACTACATGTTCTTTATCTACTTCAAAAAATTTTCTTAAATTTTTTCTAGTATCACTTCTTCCAAACCCGTCTGTTCCTAAAGAATAAAAGCTTTTATTTATATATGGTCTTATCTGATCAGAATTCATTCTCATATAATCTGAAGCTGCTAATATTGGTCCCTCTGTTTTTTCTAAACATTTTTCAACGTACGATTTTTTTTGATCTTTATTAGGATTTAAAAGATTATATCTTTCTACCTCTAGTCCATCTTTTCTTAATTCATTAAAACTTGTAACACTCCAAACTTCACTATCTATATTATATTCTTTTTGTAATATTTCAGCACCCGCAATCATTTCTCTTAAAATTGTACCAGAGCCTAAAAACTGAATTTTACTTTTTTTATGTTTATTAAACTCTTTGATTTTGTACATACCTTTGAGAATTCCCTCCTCACAATTTTTATCTTTTGGCATTTCTGGGTGGGAATAATTTTCATTCATTGTAGTAATATAATAAAAAATATTTTCATTTTTTTCATGCATCCTTTTTAAACCTTCCCTAAAAATTACTGCTAATTCGTAATGGAATGTTGGATCATAAGAAATACAGTTTGGTATTGTTGATGCCATCAAATGACTGTGGCCATCTTGATGTTGCAGTCCCTCTCCAGCTAATGTTGTTCTTCCAGCTGTAGCACCAATTAAAAAACCTCTTGATTGGCTGTCAGCTCCTGCCCAAGCAAAATCTCCAATTCTTTGGAATCCAAACATAGAATAAAATAAATATATGGGTATCATTTCTATATCATGATTTGTGTAGGAAGTTCCTGCAGCTATCCAAGAAGACATGGCTCCTGCTTCAGTAATTCCCTCTTCTAATACTTGACCACTTTTTTCTTCTTTGTAAGAACTTAGTTGAGCAGCATCTTCAGGTTCATACTTTTGGCCTTCATGAGCATATATTCCAACCTTTTGAAAAAAACCCTCCATACCAAATGTTCGAGCTTCATCGGGAATAATTGGAACCAGTCTTGGTGCAACATTTTTATCCCTAAGTAAACTTGTAAGCATTCTTACTAACGCCATTGTAGTAGACATCTCCTTTTTACCGGTAGATTCTTTCATATTATCAAAAATATTTTTAGGGGGTGCTTTTATAGATTTAGCATAAGTTGTCCTCTCAGGAATAAATCCACCAAGTTGAAGTCTTCTTTCTTTTAGATATTTAATCTCAGCTGAACTAGTATCAGGTTTATAATATTCAATATTTTTTACTTGATCATCTGTCAATGGAACATCAAACCTATCTCTATAGTACATTAAATCATCAATATCTAATTTTTTTGTTTGATGCGTAGTGTTAACGCTTTCTCCACTTTTACCCATCCCATAACCTTTTATTGTTTTAGCAATTACAACTGTTGGGCTTCCAATGTTTTTTGAAGCTTTATCATATGCAGCAAAAACTTTATGGGGATCATGACCACCTCTATTTAGTCTCCAAATATCTTTGTCAGATAAACTTGAAACTAATTTTTCTGTCTCTGGATATTTTCCAAAAAATTTTTCTCTAACAAAAGCACCATCTCTTGCTTTTATCGCTTGGTATTCTCCATCGACTGTTTCATTCATTATCTTAACAAGATGGCCTGACTTATCATTTGCTAATAATGAGTCCCAATAAGATCCCCAAATAACTTTAATCACATTCCAACCAGCACCTCTAAAAATTCCTTCTAATTCTTGAATTATTTTTCCATTACCTCTAACTGGACCATCCAATCTTTGTAAATTACAATTGACTACAAAAATTAAATTATCTAATTTTTCTCTTGATGCTAAACCAATAGCGCCTAAAGACTCCGGTTCATCCATCTCACCATCTCCTAAAAAAGCCCAAACTTTTCTTCCTTCATCTTTAATAAGGCCTCTGTTGATCAGATACTTCATATATCTAGCTTGGTAGATTGCTAACATTGGACCTAAACCCATTGAAACAGTGGGAAATTGCCAAAATTTTGGCATTAACCAAGGATGAGGATAAGAAGATAAACCTCCAGGATTCACTTCTTGCCTAAAACTATCCAATTGTTTTTCACTAAGTCTTCCCTCTAAAAAAGCTCTTGCATACATACCTGGAGCACTATGACCTTGAAAATAAACTAAGTCTCCTCCAAATTTATTATTTTTCGCCCTCCAAAAATGATTCATACCCACATCATAAAGAGTTGCTGCTGAAGCAAATGTACCTATGTGACCACCAAGTTCAGGAAACTTTTTATTAGCTCTTACTACCATAGCTGCAGCATTCCACCTAATCAAAGATCTAATTTTTCTTTCTATATTTTGATCTCCATTAGATTTTTGTTCCTCACTGACTGGTATAGTATTTATATAAGGGGTATTTTGCGTATAAGGAATATTTGCGCCTTCTCTATAGGCTTTATTTATTAACTCCTTTATTAAATAATGAGCCCTTTGATTCCCATCTTTTTGAATTACTGCAGACAAAGACTCCAACCACTCATTTGTTTCAGTTGGATCAATATCACCTTTGTTAACAACTTGAATATTATCAGTTTTATTTTCTTCTTTTATTAAAATTTTATTTGTGGTTTTTTGACTTTGAGCTATAGGCTTTTCAATTATTTCTTCTTGAGATTTTTTTAATGAATTTTCAGCTTCTTTTATTAAATTTTCAGTATTTTTGGGTACGTCCTCTGCTGTTTTTGTAGAAATTTTTGTCCCTGTTGTCGTAAGTAATAAATCACCTTTTGAAACTTTATCTCCAATTTTTACAACAACTGTTTCTATTTTACCTTCAATAGTTGATGGAATTTCTACACTTGATTTGTCACTTTCAATAGTAACTATTGGATCATTTTTTTTTATTTCTTGACCTTCTTGAACTAGAATTTCTATTACTTCAACACCTTCAAATTCTCCAATATCAGGAACTAATAATTTTTCAGTCATTAATTATGTTTTATACACCATAAATGCTTAGTAAATTGCAAATTTTAACACATTCTGTTCAATTTTTTGACATTCTTTAAGTTCAAATTAATAAAATGATTAAAAAATTATTAAATGTACTTATTCAACCAAAAGTTAGCACCTATATAGATGCTAAAACATGGATTCAAAAAATTTTATTAGAGAAGAAATACGGAAAAATTAGTTCCTAATTTCTTTCAACGCATATTGCAATACCCATACCTCCACCAATACAAAGTGAGGCACATCCCTTTTTTTTATTAAGTTTTTTCATTTGATATATTAGAGAAATTAATATTCTTGCTCCTGATGCTCCAATTGGATGACCTAAAGCTATAGCTCCACCATTAATATTCACTTTGCTTATATCAATATTCAGTTCTTTAATAACTGCAATAGTTTGTGCTGCAAAAGCTTCATTTATCTCAAATAGATCTATATCCTCTAATTTCCAGTTAGCTTTTTTAACAGCTTCTTTAATTGCTCCAATAGGTCCTAATCCCATAAGTGAAGGATCTACCCCAACTGACGCCCAAGATACTATTCTAGCTAACGCCTCAAGTGATTTTTTTTCTGACTCTTCTAAACTTAATAACATTAAAGCGGCTGCTCCATCATTGATACCTGATGAATTTCCTGCAGTGACTGTTCCATTTTCTTGAAAGACTGTTTTTAATTTTTGTAAATCCTTTAAGGTTAAATTATTTCTTGGATGTTCATCAAGTTTTAAAGTATTTCCGTTAAAATTTACCTCAATTATTTCTTTTTCAAAGTTATTATTTTTTATTGCTGCTAAAGTTTTTTTTTGAGAATTTAATGCAAATTCATCCTGTTCTTCTCTCGATATATTGAATTTCTTTGCAACATTTTCAGCCGTTACACCCATGTGATAATTCTTAAATGCATCAAGTAATCCGTCATTCATCATTACATCTAAAAATTTGTTTTCTGAATTTTTTTTTTCATTTTCTTTAAGAGCTATTTGGGGGGCGATTGACATGTTTTCTTGTCCGCCAGAAATAACTATTTTTGAGTCTCCCAATTTAATTGATTGAAATCCTGAAATTATAGCTCTTAATCCTGAACCACAAACTTGATTTACAATATAAGCAGGTTTTGAAACAGGTATTCCTGCATTGATTGCAGCTTGTCTAGCAGGATTCTGTCCCATTCCTGCAGTTAAAACCTGACCCATAATTATTTCATCCACTTCATCAGGATTTACATTGCTTCTTTTTAAAACCTCATTAATTACTATCGATCCAAGTTGATGTGCTCTTATGTCTTTAAGGGACCCATTATAAGTACCTATAGGAGTTCTTACTGCCTCTACTATAACTACATCTTTTGAATTATCACTCATGAAATTTAGTTTTCTCTTGTAGTTAAAATACACTAAAAATTGTTATATTATAATTAAATAAAATTAAAAATGCGCCTGTAGCTCAACTGGATAGAGCGCTTGGCTACGGACCAGGAGGTTCTGGGTTCGACTCCTAGCAGGCGCACCAAGAAAAGGTAAATATGTTTGATTGGTTTATAAAATCTTCACTACAAAAATCTGTGATCTATTTTTTTATATTAATTTTTATAATTTTATTAATTTTAACTTTTGTATTATAATAAATAATGTCTAAAGATTTTGAACAAATTAGCTTAAATCCTGGATTTATGAAACATAATGGAGGTGTTTTGTTCAGAAATATTTCAGAAAATGAATACGAATTTAAAACTAAAATAAACAAAAATCATTTAAATATGGCTGGTATAACTCATGGTGGATATCTATCTGCTTTAATTGATGCTGGTGCTGGTACAGCTGCTCATAGATCTGCTGAAAATTCACCATGTGTAACAATTTCTTTAGATTTAAAATTTATAGGGGCATCAAAAGTTGATGACGAAATAATTGGAAAAGTTAAAATACTTAAGAAAACAAAAACTTTGGTTTTTTTATTCTGTGAATTAAAATGTAATGACAAAATTATTACCTCAGCTTCGGGAGTTTGGAAAATTTTAGCTAAAAGATAAATGAGAACTTTTTATTCTCTGATTCGGTCATGTTTTAGTCTATTTTTGTTCTATACATCTAACAAGATCTAGTAGGTAAAAAAAAAAGTATACTAAAAGTAGAAATGACTAAATATAAAATTACTGCTGTTCTAGGTCCAACAAATACCGGCAAAACCCATTTAGCAATAGATACTATGTTGTCTTTTGATAGTGGAATGATTGGTTTTCCTTTGCGATTATTAGCTCGAGAGGTTTATGATAAAGTCATCAAAAAAATTGGTTTAGATAAGGTTGCTTTAATCACTGGGGAAGAAAAAATTATACCCACGAATGCAAAATATTACTTATGTACTGTTGAGTCTATGCCTATAGATAAACACTTAGATTTTGTGGGAGTAGATGAAATACAAATGTGTGCAGATCATGAACGTGGACATATTTTTACGGATAGACTTCTTAATATGAGAGGAACTAAATTAACAATGCTAATGGGTTCAAATACTATTAAAAATATTATTTCGAAGTTAGATGATGATGTAGAATTTATTAATAGAAACCGATTATCTAAACTTTCATATGCTGGACATAAAAAGATTTCAAGAATACAAAGAAAAACTGCAATTATAGCTTTTTCAGCAGAAGAAGTTTATGCAATCGCAGAATTAATACGGAGACAAAAGGGGGGAGCAGCAATAGTGATGGGCTCTCTTAGTCCAAAGACAAGGAATGCCCAAGTTGAATTATATCAGTCAGGTGATGTAGATTTTCTTGTTGCCACTGATGCAATAGGCATGGGAATTAATATGGATCTAGATCAGGTTTATTTTTCAAATTTGAAAAAATTTGATGGTAAAAAATTAAGAAAACTTAATCTATCTGAAATTGGACAAATTGCTGGAAGGGCTGGTAGATATCTAAATGATGGTAATTTTGGTATTACAGGTCAATGTAAAGAGATTAGTGCTGAAGAGGTTAATTTATTAGAAAATCATAAATTTGAAGAAATTCAATCCCTATTTTGGAGAAACTCCGATTTAAATTTTAATAATCCCTCAACTTTAATAAATTCGTTAGATGAAAAACCAAAAAAAAAATGGTTGAGAAAAATACATGAATGCGAAGACGAAAAAGCTCTTAAGTTTTTCTTGAGAGATATAAATTTAAAAGATATCGAGTTTAATAGAGAAAAGTTAATTCTTTTGTGGGAATGTTGTCAAATACCAGATTTTGTTAAAAAAACTTATGGAAATCACTACGATGTAATTGCAAGTGTATTTAAATATTTAAACAGTAAAAAAGCTAAAATAAGTGATAATTACATTCGCTTACAACTAATGAAATTAGATAAATTAGATGGAAATGTAGATTCCTTATCAAATAGAATTGCAAATGTTAGAACTTGGTCATATGTTTCAAATAAAAAAAATTGGATAGAAAATCAAGACTATTGGATAGAAAAAACAAAATCATTGGAGGACAAGCTTTCGGATAGGCTACATGAAGAACTTACAAAAACCTTTATTGATAAAAGAGCTAGTATTCTTGCAAGAGGTTTAAAACAGGATATGAAATTTGATACAAAAATTTTAGATAATAATGAAGTTATGATTGATGATCAATTCATTGGTAAAATTAATGGTCTTAAATTGGAGCTAGATTTAAAAAAAGGAGCCCTAGAAACTGATATTAAATCTCTTAAAAAGGCAGCAAGGCAAACTGTTAGTCCAGAACTTGAAAAAAGAATTCAAATTATAATTGAAACAGGTTTAATTAATCTCGAAAATGATTTCAAAATTTATTGGAAAGATTCACCTATTGCAAGATTATTATCAGGTAGAGACTACTTAAATCCAAATATTGAATTAATAGTTGATGATATTTTAGAAAAAAATCAAAGTCAAAAATTACTTGAATTTTTAGAAAGTTGGCTGAAAAATAAAATTAATATAACTTTAAAAAGTCTTATTGATCTAAAAAATCTAAAAGAAAAAAATTCCTCTATGAAAGCTTTAGCTTATCAACTTTATGAAAATAATGGAGTTCTTAAAAGAGACCAAGTGTCTGAGTATTTAAAAAAGTTAGGACAAAATGAAAGAAAAATCCTAAGAGATCTTGGTGTTAAATTTGGAAGATATCATGTCTTTTTACATAGATTAATAAAGCCTGATGCTGTTTCATTACGAACCTTGCTTTGGAAAAACTACAACCAAAAAAATTTCAGTCTAAAACCTCCTACTTTTGGATTAAACTTTTTAGATAATAATAAAGTTAAAGATAGAAATTTTATGTTACTTTGTGGATTTGAAAAGTTTGAAAATTTCTTTGTAAGAATTGATATTTTAGAGAGACTATTTGTCCAAATCATTAATTCTAGTTCTGAAAAAGAAAAACAAGTTAAAATGATGCCAGAAATGCTTAATTTATTAGGATGTAATAAAGAAAATTTTAAAAAACTTCTTAAAAGTATGAATTATATTGTTTTAGAAAAAAATGATGAAACTTATTTTAAATATAAACCTAAAAAAATATTTAAAAAAGCAGGTAAAAAGATAGAAAAAGAAAATCCTTTTGGTATTTTAAAAAATTTAAATTTAAATTAAATCATGTTTTTTAAAAAAAAAATAGAGAAACAAAGTAATAGCCAATTAATAAAAATAGCAGCTTTGATGATACATGCTGGTAAAATTGATGAAAATTTTTCAAAACAAGAAGAAATGATTATAAAACAAGCTTTATTAAAAATGGGTGCAAATACTGAAAATATAGAACAAATCATTGAGCAAAGTAAAGTAATTGAGGAAAATACAAATCAAATTTTAGATTTTACAAAAGAAGTAAAAATGATGGATGAAGAAAAGAAAATAGAAATTATAGAAACTCTTTGGAGAATAATATATTCAAATAAAGACGCTGATATTTATGAAACTAATTTGATGCGAAGACTTGCAGGATTAATGTACATTGATAATAAAATAATGGGAAGTATACAAGGGAAAATTAAAAAAGAAATTTTGTAATGACTTATATAGTTAATGATAAATGTATAAAATGTAAATTGATGGATTGTGTTGAAGTTTGTCCAGTTGATTGCTTTTATGAAGGAAAAAATATGCTTGTAATTAAACCTGATGAGTGTATAGATTGTGGCGTTTGTGAACCTGAGTGCCCTGTTGATGCTATTAAGGCTGATACAGAGAAAGGGAGTGAACAATGGTTAGAAGTCAATAAAAAATATTCTGAAATCTGGCCTAATATAACTGAAAAAAAAGATCCCCCAATGGATCATGAAAAATATAAAGATGAGCAAAATAAGTTTGAAAAATATTTTA
>QBYE01000007.1 GCA_003282985.1 Pelagibacteraceae bacterium AG-325-E08 | reverse complement strand
ATTTTTTATTTTTAATTTGGTCTGCACCTTGCCAATCAATATCAAATAAAACATTTTTTCCTTTATTCAAATTATTAATTACAGGAGTTCTAGTTGTTCCGTAAAAATTATTAAAGACTTTTGCGTATTCTAAAAACTCTTGATTTTTTATAAGTCTCTCAAATTCATTTTCTTCTACAAAATAATAGTCTTTGTCATGAATTTCTTTTGCTCTAGGTTTTCGGGTAGTATGTGAAACCGAGATTTCAAAATTATCTAGTTTAGATAATAAACTTACCAAAGTGGTTTTTCCTGCTCCTGAAGGAGAGGATAAGATAATCATTACCCCATCATTCTCTATGGGCATCAGAAAAATTAATTTGCTTTTCCTTCAATAAATTTGACAGCATCACCTACTGTTAAAATTTTTTCAGCTTCACTATCGGAGATTTCAGAGCCAAACTCTTCTTCAAACGCCATTACTAATTCAACAGTGTCTAAACTATCAGCTCCTAAATCATCTATAAAACTAGACTCTTCAGTTACTTTTGCTTCTTCAATACCTAAATGATCTGCTACTATTTTTTTTACTTTGCTCGAAACATCTTCTGACATATTGATCCTTTTGTTTTAAATTCTTAATAGTTCAAAAACTTATTTTGTCAAGCCATATACATGCCTCCATTAACATGTATTGTTTCTCCATTAATGTAATTTGATTGATCTGAGGCTAAAAAAAGAACTGCATTAGCAACATCTTCTGGTTCTCCCAACCTAGAAGAAGGTATTTTTGATATTATAGTTTCTTTAAATTTTTCATCTATTTTATCTGTCATCACTGTTTTTATAAAACCTGGTGAAATACAATTTATATTTATATTCTTTTTTGCATATTCAATCGCTAAACTTTTCGACATTGCAACAATGCCTGCTTTAGAAGCTGTATAATTTGCTTGTCCTAAATTTCCTGTATGACCTACAACTGAAGTTATATTTATAATCTTTCCATATTTATTTTTAAGCATTTTTTTTACTGCAAATTTGCTTAACAAGAAAGTTGAAGTTAAATTAATATCTATTACTTTTTTCCATTCATCAAAATTCATTCTAATAGCTAAATTATCTTGAGTTATACCAGCATTATTTATTAAACAATCTAATCCTCCGCCAAGTTGTTTTGTTGCGTTTTCAATAAACTCTTCAATTTCCTCACCTTTTGAAATATCAAATTTTAAAATATCAGTATTTTTAAATTTAGATTTTAGTTCCTCAAGTTTTTCAAGTCTTGTACCAGTAGCTAATATTTTTGCACCAGAATCACTTAACGCTTTTACTATTGAATTACCGATTCCTCCTGTTGCACCAGTAACAATTATTTTTTTATTTTCCAAATTCATCATATTTTGAGTTCTTTTATATCACTCTCATTATTAATTGTATTTATTTTTACATTCTTATCTATTCTTTTAACCAAACCTGAAAGCACCTTTCCAGGGCCTATTTCAATAAACTGGTTAACACCTTTGTTAATCATATTTAAAACACTTTCTCTCCATCTAACTCTATTTTCAATTTGATCTATTAATAATCTTTTTAAATCATTTTTATTATTTATTTCATTTGCTGTTACATTTGAGATTAATACATTTTTCGAATCCTGGAAATTGGTATTTTCAATCTCTTTTTTCATGACTTCTGTTGCTTTATTCATAAGATAACAATGAAAAGGAGCGCTAACAGGTAATTTAATATTTTTAATATTCTTTGATTTAAGGATTTCACCTAATTTTAATAGTTCGGTATTTTTTCCACTTAAAACTATCTGCCCTTCTGAATTATCATTCGCAATTTGAACTATAAAAGTATTTTTATTTTCTGTAATAATTTCCTCTAAAATTTCAATTTTAGAACCTAATACAGCTAACATTCCACCTTCTCCATTTGGAACTGCATTTTGCATAGCGTCTCCTCGTACTTTTAATAGTTTAATAGTCTCAGAAAAATTTAAATAATTTGCAGCTGATAGTGCTGAATACTCTCCTAATGAATGCCCAGCAAAAAATTTTGCATCATTTAAATTAATATTAAATTCTTTTTTTACAACTTGAAATATAGAGTAACTAATTAAAAATATTGCAGGTTGAGTATTGACTGTAAGATCAAGTTCTTCTTTAGGTCCATCCATAATTATTTTAGACAATGAAATACCTAAAGCATCATCTGCCTCTAAAAATAATTCTTTAACTATATTGTATTTTTCGAAAAATTCTTTTCCCATGCCAATAACTTGGGATCCTTGTCCTGGAAAAATTACAGAAAACATCTTAAATAAACCTGTTTTGTTACTCTTTTTGCTATTGTAATTAAAGATTTATAATAGTATATCCTCATTTTTTATTAAATAACTTATATGAATTTATACGAGCATACAATTATAGCAAGACAAGACACTTCTCCAAGTGAGATTAAGCAATTAACAGAAAAGTATTCAAAAATTGTAGAAAAAAATGATGGGGAGGTTGTTAAAACTGAAGATTGGGGTCTACTAAACCTGTCCTATCTAATTAAAAAAAATAAAAAAGGTAGTTTCATACACTTTAAAATCAAAGGTAAGGGATCAGTTATTAGTGAATTAGAAAAAAATGAATCTATAGATAAAAAACTTTTAAGATTTTTAACTGTAAGAGTCAAAAAATTTGACTTAGAAACAAATTATTTCTCAAAAAAAGATGAAAGTGAAACAAAAGAAAGTATTAAAAATTAAAAATGCCTAAAAGACAAAGTGGAAATAAAAAAGGTAAACAAAGTAATTTTGCAAAACTAAGTATATTTCAAAATAACAAGTACAAATTTAAAAAGAATTGTCCTTTATCAATTAAAGGAGCACCCAAAATTGATTATAAAAATATAAAACTTTTGAAGAGATATATTACTGAAAATGGTAAAATTTTACCTTCAAGAGTAACAAACGTGAGCCAAAAAAAACAAAGAGAGTTATCTTTGTCAATTAAAAGAGCTAGAAATCTGGCCTTATTATAATATGAAAGTTATATTGCTAGAAAATCTAAAAAGAATTGGATTAATTGGTGAAATAATTGATGTGAAAAGAGGATATGCAAGAAATTTTCTCATTGCAAATAAAAAAGCATTATACGCTTCTAGAGAAAATATTAATCAAGTAGAAAAAATTAAGACTCAACTTTCTAAAAAAGATAACGAAAAAAAATTAGAGGCAAAAAAAATAGCTGAAAAAGTTAATAATAAAGAATTTGTAGTTAAGAAATTAAGTACAGAAAATAAAGAATTATATGGTTCGGTAAAACCAACTGAGATTTCTAAATTAATTAAAGAAAAAGAGCGTTTAGACATTAAACCATCAATGATACAGCCAGTAAAAGAAATTAAATCTTTAGGTAAATTTAAAGTTAAGATTTCTTTACACTCAGAAATTGATGCAGAAATACTAATTGTAGTTGAGTCAGCAGAAACCATTCAATAATTATACAATCTTTTCCCCAATCAATTTTTTAAATTTATTTATTTTTTAAATATTATATTTATTTGTTAATGGAAAATAATCTATCAATTGTAAAAGATAAATTTAAAGAACTTCCAAATAACATAGAGGCTGAACAGTCTGTAATTGGTTCAATATTAGTTACAAATGAAATTTTTGATGAAATAAATACTATCATTTCTGGCAACAATTTTTATGATCCAATGCATCAAAAAATTTTTAGTGCAATAGAAAAATTAATCTACAAAGGTATGTTGGCAAACCCAATTACTTTAAAAAATCATTTTGAAGATGAAAAAGACGAATTAAATATCCCAGAATATTTAGTGAAAATTACAAAATTTTCTACTTCAACAAGACAGGCCACTGAATACTCTAAAATAATTTATGACATGTATGTCAGAAGAGAATTAATAAAGATTTCAGAACAAACAATTGACACAGCCAAATTAAACGATTTAAATACAAATGGTCAAAATATTATAGAAAACTCTGAGAGATTATTATTTGATTTAGCAGAAAAAGGTTCATTCAATTCTTCATTAATAAAATTTGATGATGCTATAAGACAAACAATTGAAATGGCATCAGCAGCATATAAAAATGAGGAAGGAATTGTTGGTGTGCCAACTGGTTTAAGAGATTTAGATGATAGACTAGGTGGTCTTCATCGATCAGACTTAATTATTATAGCTGGAAGACCTGGAATGGGTAAGACAGCTTTAGCAACAAATATTGCTTTTAATGCTGCACAAAAATTACAGGATAGTGGAAGAAAATCTTGTATAGCTTTTTTTTCACTCGAAATGTCTTCAGAACAATTATCAACTAGAATTTTAGCTGAACAATCTAGAATTAAATCAAATGATATAAGAAGAGGTAGAATCTCTGATGAACAATTTGATAAGTTTATAGAAACATCCAAAAATATTGCAGAACTTCCTCTTTATGTTGATGAGACTCCTGCAATTTCTATTGCAGCAATGAGCAATAGAGCAAGAAGAATAAAAAGGATGCATGGTCTTGATATGATTGTAGTTGATTACATTCAGTTAATGAGAGGTAGTCTAAATTATAAAGATGGAAGAGTTCAAGAGGTCTCAGAAATAACTCAAGGTCTAAAAGCTATGGCTAAAGAATTATCAATACCTGTTGTTGCTCTTTCTCAACTTTCGAGACAAGTTGAACAAAGAGATAGCAAAAAACCTCAATTATCTGACTTAAGAGAGTCAGGTTCAATTGAACAAGATGCTGATGTTGTTATGTTTGTTTATAGGGAAGCTTATTATTTAGAGAATAAAGAACCAAAACCTGCAACTGTGGAACATGCAGAATGGCAAGTAAAAATGAATGAGGTTTCAAATATCGCAGAATTAATTATAGGTAAACAAAGACACGGTCCAACTGGAACTGTATTTTTAGAATTTGAGGCAATGTTTACTAAATTTAGAGATACTCAAAACAACTAAATTCCAATATAAAAGGGTAAATGATAGCCCAATTTTATCAAAATATAATACTCAAAAATCCTAAGTCTATTTTCATAATCTTATTAATAACATTAATTTCTTTTGGTTATCATTCTAAAAATTTTAGATTAGATGCTTCCTCTGAAACCTTATTGATTGAGGGTGATCCTGATCTTAAATATCTTCAAGAAATATCTGAAAGATACGGTTCAAAAGAATTTTTAATTTTAACTTATACCCCAAACGAAGGAATGGTTTCAGATGTATCAATTAATAATCTTTTAAGTCTTAAATATAAAATTCAAAGTTTAGATTGGGTTCACAATGTAGTTACATTGTTAGATATTCCTTTGCTGAATAGTTCAGATGCACCTCTTCAAGAAAGGCTTGAAGGTTTCAAGACTCTCAAAGATGAGGAGATTGATAAAAATAGAGGCTTTAATGAAATAGTTAATAGTCCAGTTTTTAGAAATTTTGTAATTAGTGAGGACGGAAAAACAAGTGGAATTATTGTATACATTAAAAAAAATGAACAGTTAAAAGATATTCAAAAAAAAACAAAAGAAGAGATTGAAAAATATAAAGATCAATTAAAAAAACAAAATCATAACAATATACTTGAAATTAGAGATGTTATTAAAAGTTATGAGGATATTGGTAAAATACACTTAGGTGGTATACCCATGATTGCTGATGATATGATGTCATTTATTAAAAGTGATATAATAGTATTTGGCCTTGGAGTTCTGATATTTATTATTGCAACTTTGTGGTTTGTTTTTAAAAGAATAATTTGGATTATAGTTCCAATTAGCAGTTGTTTTTTTTCTGTAATAATCATGATGGGAATACTGGGTTTGCTTGGGTGGAAAGTAACTGTTATATCCTCAAATTTTATTGCTTTAATGTTAATTCTAACAATGGCGATGAATATTCATATGAGTACTCGATTTTTACAGATCAGAGAAAACTATCCTCAAATGAGTATTTTAGAACTGATAACTTTAACTACAGAAAAAATGTTTTGGCCTATACTTTATACTGTTTTAACAACTATAATTGCTTTTCTTTCCTTAGTATTTAGTGAAATAAAACCTATTATTGATTTTGGTTGGATGATGACCTTGGGTCTTATTACCTCTTTCGTAATTACTTTTACACTTTTGCCATCACTGATTAATTTTGTACCTACAGAAAATATTTCAATGAAAGAAAATAAAGACTCAATAATTACATCTTTTTTTTCAAAAGTTTCACAAAATAATCATAAAATTATTTTTATGATTACTGTTATATTAATTATATTAAGTCTTATAGGAATAAGTCGTCTTGAAGTTGAAAATAGTTTTATAAATTATTTTAATAAAAAGACTGAGATTTACAAAGGAATGAAACTTATAGACGAAAAACTTGGTGGGACCACGCCACTCGAGGTTATTTTAAAGTTTCCAAAAAAAGAAAAAGTAAAAACTGAAGAAGATGATGAATTTGAAGATTGGGGGGATGAAAATGAAAATGATATAGAGAAATATTGGTTTACAAAAGATAAAATTGATAAAATTTCCTCTGTTCATAACTATTTAGATAGTTTACCTCAAGTTGGTAAAGTCCTATCATTTTCCTCAATTATTGATGTAGCAACATTACTTAATAATAATAAACCTCTGGGTACTTTAGAAATGGGTGTTTTATATACAAAAATACCTGAGAGTATAAAAACAGAAATTATTGATCCTTATATATCAATTAAAAATAATGAAGCTCGAATTAATCTTAGAATAATCGACTCTCAAGAAAATCTAAGACGAAATGATTTAATAAAAAAAATAAATTATGATTTGAAAAATCAACTTGGACTAAAAAAAGATGAATTCAAACTTGCCGGGGTTTTAATATTATTTAATAATTTACTTCAAAGTCTCTTTAAATCACAAATTTTAACTTTAGGATTGGTAATGATTGGAATATTTCTCATGTTTATAATTCTTTTTAAAAATATCAAATTATCATTAATAGGAGTAATACCAAATTTTATTGCTGCATTTTTCATATTAGGAATTATAGGATTGCTTGGGATACCTTTGGATATGATGACTATTACAATTGCTGCTATTACTATTGGTATCGCTGTAGACAACAGTATTCATTATATTTATAGGTTTAAAGAAGAGTTTACTATTTCTAAAGATTACAATAAAACAATAAATTTATGTCATTCGACTGTGGGAAAAGCAATTTTGAATACCTCTATTACAATTGTGTTTGGCTTCTCAATTTTGGTTTTATCTAAATTTATTCCAACAATTTATTTTGGAATTTTTACAGGGATTGCTATGTTGTTGGCAATGGTTTCAGTTTTGACTCTTCTTCCATCATTAATTTTATTGCTAAAGCCTTTTGGAAAATAAATTTAAATAATGGAAATCGTTAAAGAACTTTATAATTTGATATCTATTATAGACTTAATTTATATAGTTATAACAATTCTCTCTTTAATCAAATGCTACTCAAAAGGCTTTGTACTAAGTGTTTTAGCAATGGCAAAATGGTTATTTGCTTATGTAATAACGTTGATCGCCTTCCCAAGAATAAAACCATACGTTAAAGATATAATTGATAATGAATACATCTTGGATATTACTCTTGGAGTTATAGTTTTTGTAATTGTAGTTTTTTTAGTACTTCTTATTAGTAAAGGTATAAGTAGAGCTATCAAGTATACTGGTCTTGGAAGTTTAGATACTATATTTGGATTCTTTTTTGGTTTTATTAGATCTTATATTATCTCTGTTTGTATCTTTTCAGCTATCCATATCGTATATAACTACGATAAATGGCCGTTAAATACTGACCAATCATACATCTTTCCATATTTAGAAAAAGGTAGTAATTATTTATTAAAAGAATTTCCTAATGAAAAAACATATCAAGATTCAAAAGAAAAAATTGAAGAACTTTGATCCTAAATTAAAAGAAGAATGTGGTGTATTCGGTATTAGTAATGCTAAGGATGCTGCTGCATTAACTGCTCTTGGTCTTCATGCTCTACAACACAGAGGACAAGAAGGATGTGGAATTGTTTCATTTGATGGAAAAAAATATTATTCAGAAAAAAGATTTGGGTTAGTTGGTGACAACTTTAATAAAGAAAAAGTTCTTAATAATTTAAAGGGTAGTTATGCAATTGGTCACAATCGTTATAGTACAACTGGTAATAATACTCTTAGAAATATTCAGCCTTTTTTTGCTGACACAAATGCGGGTGGTATTGGTGTGGCTCATAATGGAAACTTAACAAATTCAATTTCACTCAGAAATAAGTTAGTTGAAGATGGAGCTATTTTTTATACCACTTCAGATACTGAAACAATTGTGCAGCTAATTGCTAAATCTAAAAGACCAAAAACAATAGATAAAGTTGTTGATGCTATATTTCAAATACAAGGTGGTTATGCTTTGGTAATGTTGACTCAGAGCTCTTTAATTGGAGTAAGAGATCCTTATGGAATTAGACCACTGGTAATCGGTAAATTAGGAAGTAGCTATGTATTAGCATCTGAAACATGTGCTTTAGATATTATTGGTGCAAAGTTTTTAAGAGAAGTTGAAAATGGAGAAATTGTTTTAATAGAAAACAATGAATTGAAAAGTATTAAGCCCTTCCCTCCAAAAAAAGTCAGACCATGTGTTTTTGAATATATTTATTTTGCTAGACCAGATAGCCTAATAGATAATAAAACTGCTTATGAACACAGAAAAAACTTAGGAAAAGAACTTGCTAAAGAAAATGACATTAAAGCCGATATAGTAGTTCCAGTACCAGACTCAGGAAATGCTGCAGCTTTAGGATTTGCGCAAAATTTAAATATTAATTTTGAACATGGTTTAATAAGAAATCACTATGTTGGTAGAACTTTTATCGAACCAAGTCAAAAAATTAGAAGTTTAGGTGTTAAACTTAAATTAAATGCGAATGAAACTACAATAAAAAATAAGAAGATAATTCTTATTGATGACTCTCTTGTGAGAGGAACTACATCACACAAGATCGTAAAAATGTTATACGATGCAGGAGCAAAAGAAGTTCATGTAAGAATAGCTTGCCCGGAAATAAGATATCCAGATTTTTATGGAGTTGATACACCTACAAAAAAAGAATTACTTGCGGCAAATAAATCAAATGATGAAATAAGAGAGTATATCGGTGCTAAATCTTTAAAGTTTTTATCAATAGATGGTTTGTATAGAGCTATTGGTTTTGAGAAAAGAAATGAAACTTATCCACAACTAACAGATCATTATTTTACAGGGGATTATCCTGTAAAACCAGTTGATGAATTAGGTGACAGTAAAATAACACAATTATCATTATTGAGTACAGCGTCAAACAACTAAAAATGAAAAAAGTAAGTTTTACAGAAATGAAAAATGGAACTAAGGATGATTATCTTTTTTTAGATAAACATGAAAAAGATTTTGCTAACAAAACCTCAGATAGAATATTAGATTTTATGTCTAATCTTACTGAAACATTAGAAGGTTACCAGATATCAAGATTAGAACATTCACTTCAAAGTGCAACAAGAGCCTATAATAATGGTGAGAGTGAAGAAATGGTTGTTGCAGCTTTATTACATGATATTGGAGATGAACTCGCCCCTATGAATCATTCTGAATATGCTGCATCAATTCTTAAACCATATGTTTCAGAAAAAACTCATTGGATAATAGAAAAACATGGAGAATTTCAGATGTATTATTATGCCCATCATTTAGGTGGAAATAGAAATAAAAGGGATGATTATAAAGATCACAAATATTATAATGACACAATCAATTTTTGTGAAAAATATGATCAAAATTCATTTGATCCTAATTATAAATCATTGCCATTGGAGTTCTTTAGACCAATAGTAAAAAAAATTTTTTCTAGAAAGCCGTATTCTTTACTTTAAATCTAATAATAAAGTACTATTTAATATCTAATGATCTCATCCAAAGAACAAATAATAGAATATTTTAAAACTGGTATTAAGGAAACTAAAAATTTTAAAATTGGGATTGAGCATGAAAAATTTCTATTTAATAATGATAATAATAAAAGAGTAAATTACTTTAAAATAAAGGAAATGTTTACAGCTTTACTTGAGTTTGGCTGGCATCCAGTTTTAGAAAAAGGAAATATAATTGGTTTAAACAAAGGTGGTAAAAACATTACTCTTGAGCCAGGAAATCAAATTGAACTATCTGGGGATAAATTAAATAATATCCATGAAGCATGTGCTGAGTCACATGATTATTTGTTTGAGCTAAGACAAGTAACAAAAAAAATAGGTATTAAGATCGTAAGTGCAGGGTTTGATCCAATTTCAAAACTTAATGAGGTTCCTAACAATCCAAAAAAAAGATACGAATTAATGACAAAAGATATGCCAGAGGGAGGTGAGTTAAGTCTTGATATGATGTATCGAACTTGTGGAACCCAACTCAATATCGATTACAATTCAGAACAAGATTTTATTAAAAAATTTAAAATTGTTAATTCAATCGTTCCAATTACAATTGCTTTATTTGCCAATTCTTCAATTAAAGAAAAACAAAATAGTAATTATTTATCATACCGATCTAAAGTTTGGCAAAATACATCCAGAGGTGGATTACCAAAAGTTTTTTTTGAAAATTTAAATTTTGAAAAATATGCTGAATTTGTCATGAATTTTCCAATTTTATTTATTCAAGAAAAAGAAAATTATATTTCTGGAAAAAAATATTTATTTAAAGATTTTATGAATGGTAAAATTAAAGAGATTGAAAATCGTTTGCCGAATGAAAATGATTTATCTACTCATCTTAGTACAATTTTCACAGAGAATAGATTAAAAAAGTATATAGAACTTAGATCAATGGATACATGTGGGTGGGATTGTTTATGTTCAGGTCCTGCTTTTAATGTTGGAATGCTGTATGGTAATCTTGATGAGGTTTATGAATTGATATCTAAATGGGATAAAAATAAAATAATCAATGCTTATTTAGAAGCTCCTAAGAAAGGATTTAATACTCAATTAATGGGTAAAGACCTTCTTTACTGGGCCTCGCACTTATTAAATTTATCTAAAAAGGGTTTAGAAAATAGAGACTTACTTAACAAAAGTAAAAAAAATGAAACTTTATTTCTCAATCACTTACAGAAAGTAATTGATAATAAAAAAACAAACGCAGATCATATGATTAGTAAATTTTCTAAAAATGAAGATTTAAATGAATTGTATGACAAATAATATTGTTGCTATCCAAGGTAATCATCCCTCAAAACTTAACCCAATAACTGATACAAGTATTTTTTTAGCAAACGAAATTCAAAATAAAAATTACAGAATATTTTATTATGATCCTAAAAATCTATCTATAATTAATTCTAAAGTCATAGCTGAAGGGTTTTTTATTAAGTTTACATATAAACAAAAAAAGTTTTTTAAAATAATAAAAAAACAAAAGTTAGATCTTACAAAATGTAAGTTTATCTTAATAAGACAGGACCCTCCATTTAATCTGGAGTATATTTCAACAACTCACATTTTAGATTCAATTAAAACTAAGGTAAGAATTGTTAATGATCCATCATCAATTAGAAGTATATCTGAAAAACTTTATTCTGCTAAATATCAAAAATTTATGCCTAACACTATTTTTACTCAAAATATTAATGAAATAAAAAGTTTTTTTAAAAAAAACAAAAAAGTTATATTAAAACCTATCAATAGTTATAGTGGAAATAATATTCATTTATTAAAAAAATTTGATTTAAAGTTCATTAAAAAGTTTATAAAAAAACATGACCACATAAGTTGTCAAAAATATTTACCAAAAATAATACTTGGAGATAAAAGAGTTTTTTTAATTAATGGTAAAATTGTAGGTGCAATATCAAGAGTTCCAAAAAAAGGTTCTTTTTTAAGTAATATGAGCAAAGGAGCCAAACCAATCAATACAAAAATGACTAAAGAAGAAAAGAAAATATCAAAACTGGTTGCTAATGATCTAAAAAAAGAAAATATTTTTTTTGCTGGAATAGATTTTATTGATCAAAAACTAAATGGTGATATCAATGTTACATCGCCTACTGGGTTAAAAACTTATTACGATTTAACAAAAATTAATTTAGCCAAAACATTTTGGAAAGAACTTAAAGCTTGAACAATTTAACTGATCAGCAGAAAGGCTCTTTACTTGCGTTTATTGCAGTAATTTTTATCACTCCAGACTCTTTATTTATAAGACTTTCAAATGTAGATACTTGGGGGCTAGTTTTTTATAGAGGTATTATCCCTTTTTTTACAGTTTTTTTAGGTATGCTGATAATTTATAAATTAAATTTTTTTAAGATTCTTTTATCTAGTGGGTATCATGGATTAATTTATGTTGGAACGTTTAGTATAACAAATATTACTTTTGTTGTTTCAATACAAAATACTAATGTGGCAAATACTTTAGTCATGATTGCTACGGCTCCGATGTTGTCAGCTATTCTTGGGGCAATTTTTTTAAAAGAACCTCCAGATAAAAAAACATGGATTTCTATTATTATTACATTTATTGCAATAATTTATATTTTTTCTGACTCTTTAAAATTAGGAAATTTCTATGGAGATATTTTAGGATTTATCACGGCTATTGGACTAGCTGTTGGAGCAGTAACAATTCGTTCGGCGAAATCTAAAAATTTAGTGCCCGCAGCTGTAGTGGGTAAATTATTTGTAGCCACTTTTGCTCTATTTTTCATTGAAAGTTTTGTTCTTGAAAATAAAGATTTAATTATTGTCCCTTTAATGTGTATTCTATGTGTTGCTATACCTTTTGTATTAGTCACAATAGCCCCAAGATTTATACCAGCTGCAGAGGTTAATTTATTTTTCTTATTAGAGACAATTATAGGTCCAATATGGGTTTGGATGATAATTAAAGAACAGCCAAGTGTTGAGACACTTTATGGAGGTGCGGTTATAATTATCACAATCGCTACTCATTCATTTTTAAAGCTTAGAAATTCATAAGCTTGTCACAATTAAGACTTGATTTAATAATAGATCGCGAATAGTTACATCGGTTTTTATGAATAAAGTTTTAAAAAATTCTTGGGCGCTATTTTTAGGGATGGGTTTCTTAATGATGGCTTATGGTTTTCAAAGCTCATTATTAGGTGTGAGAGCTGTACAAGAAGAATTTAGTTTAACAGCAACTGGGTTTATGATGTCTGGCTATTTTGTTGGATATTTTATAGGTGCAGCAACCATTCCAAACATTGTTTCTAGAGTTGGCCATATTAGAGTCTTTGCAGCTTTTGCGTCATTAGCTTCATTGGTAATTTTGATACACTCTATTTTAATTAATCCATTTATCTGGTTTTTATTAAGAGTTCTAACAGGAATAAGTATGGTTTGTATTTATACGGTTGCTGAGAGTTGGTTGAATGATAGATCAACAAATAAAAATAGAGGAAGTGTACTATCAATATATATGGTCATTTTATATGGTTCGATGGGCACTGGAATGTTTCTTCTTAATTTTAGCAGTCCAGAAAATTTTCAGCCTTTTATTTTGATATCAGTAATTACTTCAATTGCTCTAATTCCTATCTTGCTTACTAAAAAAAAACCACCAACCTTTAAAAAAATTAAAGCAATGAAACTTATGGATCTTTATGAGGTATCTCCTTTTGGTATGGTGAGCTCTTTCTTCTATGGAACAATACAAGCAGCTTTATTCACTTTATTAGCGGTATATGCAACATCAATGAATTTTACGATACTTGAAATATCTATTGTAACATTTTTGTTAGCAATCTCTGGTGCGGTATCTCAATTTCCAGTTGGAAAAATATCTGACTTGTATGATAGAAGAAAAGTAATAGTTATTTCTACATTTGGTGCATCTACATTTGCTTTTCTTGCGATATTAGTTTCAAGACAAATGTATTTACCAGATGGATTAGCAACAAGTAAAACTTGGTTTTATATTTTTTTAATTCTTTTTTCTTTTTGTAGTTTACCTATGTTTTCACAAATTTTAGCACATACGAATGATTATATTCCAAAAGAAAAATTTGTAGCAGCGGGTGCAGGACTTCAATTTGTATTTGGACTAGGAGCAATGAGTGGTCCATTTTTGTGCTCAATATTCATGGACGTGGTTGGTCCAAATGGATTTTTTATTTTTCTTCTTTTCTTCCATGGAATTATAGGAGTTTTTGGAATTTATAGAATGAGAGTAAGACAAACTGTAGAAAATCCAGACTCACAATTTGTTGCTATGCCATCAACAATTACGCCTGCAGGAATTGAGTTAAATCCAACAACAGAACCAATTGACGAACCAGAAAAAAGCCCAGAAGAAATTAAAAATTATTAATTTTTTTAAAAATAAAACACTTTCAGGTTGTACCCAATTTAATCAGTTCCAAATTAAATTTAATAAAAAACTTATTGAAAAAAAATATTTTCTCTAGTGAAATAGTTAAATTATAAAATGGTCAAAAAACGAAAAAAAAGAATAAAGGATACCCATAAAAAAAATGGGTTAGCTAAAATAGCAAATTTAACTTCAAAATCTTTTGGAAGTGTGCTTTCAAATTATAAAAAGAATAAAGAGCTTGAGAAAATAAAAACTATCAAGCTGCAAAAACTTGAAGAGAAAAGTCAAATCTTAAGAGAAAGAAAAGATCTTAAAATTTGGGAAGAACGATTAATCAAAGAAAGTAATAGGATTAAACTTAATGAGGATGAATTAAGATTGAAAGAAAAGGAATTCAAATCAAAAGATGAAAAACAAAAATTAGAGGCTGATCGTTTAATTAAAAAAGACGACGATTTAATTCAGATTGCTAAAGAATTAAGAACGAAAGAAAAAGAACTAAAATCTAAAGAAGAAGAACAGAATAGAAAAGATATTGATTTAAAAGTTAGAGAAGAAGAACAAAAAAATCTTGAACTCAAGGAAAAGAGAAGAAAAGAAAGAGCTCTAAAAATAATCAAAGAAGAAGAAACAAAACAGAAAGAATTAGAGTATATCAAAATTAAAGAGTGGGAAGAAAAATTTGACCGTGAACAGAAGGCTAAGGAACATAGAGAGAATTTAAGAGAACAAAGACTTAAACAAAAAGAACTTGAAAAATTGGGAGCTTTTGAGGAAAAAGAAAATAATATGTCCTCAACTTTAGAAAATTTTAATATAGACAAAACTAAAGAACACTAAAAAATTTCAAATTAAATTCAGTAAATGAATAAAGAGAATGCTGAAAAATTGTGGAAAATAATTCAGGAAACAGGTGATTATTTGCAGGGTCGTTTACCAAACCACCCAAATCATCCTAATGGGAGAAATCCATATGCTCATGTAGCAATTTGTATCAAAAATAAATTTGATTCTAGTTACAAAGATATCCCTGATGATAAATATGAAGAAATCTTAAAATATATAGAGTTTTTAAAAAAAAACCCAAGTTAGACTTTATTGGTTAGGAAAATAGTCTTTTAATTTACCTTCTCTATGAACATCTGCCGTACAGCAATGAAGCCCTCCACCAAAAGCATAGGCATCTCTTAAATCCACTGGGATTACCTCCATGCCAAGTTTATCTAATTGTTCAGATTGATATTTTTCACTTTTTTCTACACAAACTGTTTTTGAATCCAAAACTAAAACATTCATTGATAGCCAAACTGATGAATAACAAAGTGGTGGAGGCTCATTATGAGCTGGTTGAGCTGCATCAATTATTTTCCAATCATTTTTTTCAAATAATTTTCTTTGTTCTTTAGGAAGTCTTCTTTGAGGATTGTTTATAATTAATCCTTCTTTTATTGGTGTGAAAGTTGCATCTATATGAATTGGATATGGATCACCTGGAAAGTTTACTGCATGGACTCTATGATCTTCAAAATGACGTCTTAACCAATCTATCCCTTTTAAATTGGTAGTAAATCCATGTTGAACAATTAAGTCTTTACCAAATCTAAGTACATCTGCTGCATCGAACAATGGTTCTTCTTCAGTTGTTACAAAGAATTTATCCTCAGTCCATTTTAATCTTTTTTGAATTCCAATCTTATCAGACAAATAATCTTTTCGATAATCTGCATCGGTCAATCTTGGTTTAGGTGCAGACTCATGTTTCATGTTAGTGTCTGAATTATAATATTCTTTTAAAAGGGGTCTATAACAAAGGTATTCAAACCATCTACACCTATAACTCATAGTTGCCTCTAATATTTCATTTCCAACAGTTAACAAAACATCTCTTGGTGGCATGCAGCCAAACATGCTTTCAGCTTTCCAGTCAGGAGTTGATATTTTCTGATTAAAATTTATTGGTGAAGGTCTATCTACTTTTATACCTCGCTTAGTTAGCATACTAGAGAAATCATCAAGTAATTGATTTGCTTTATCTACAGTATCTTTAGTTCTAGGACCAAATTGCCCTTTCATATCAGAATCTTCAGGAACTTTTGCATCTAATGCAGGCTCAGGGGCAGGTATACAAACACCATCTGCCTTACCAACTATTACATGCTTTAAGGGATCCCACTCATTCCAACTATTTACAATAATTTTATCTATACTCATTCGTTAAGAAATTAATTGAGAGCAATATATCTCTTATTCCATCTCATTATTAGGCTATAGTAAATAAGAGAAACAAAAAGAAAAAAACCACCTACTATTGTATTTGTTGATGGTATTTCATTAATACCAAATAATGGTAACCATACCCAAAAAATTCCACCAATTACTTCTGTTAAAGATAGTAACGTTAGCTCTGCTGCTTGTATTGCTTTTGACCCAATGGAATATAATATTAAACCCAAACATACTATTATTCCATGCAATGAAAACATTGCACTATTATAGCTAGTGGCAAAAAATGGTTGATTATTTGCTAAAATCATAATTGTAGCAATCAAAAAGCAAAATAAACCAGCTACCGCAACTGTTGTAAACTTTGGAGTTTCTTTTCGCCATCTTAGTGTCACTGAAAATATAGAAAAACCAATAGAAGATGTAAGTCCAAAAACGAAACCTATTAAAGAATTCTTTTCTGTATTTCCTACAGCCATAATTATTATTCCTACCGTTGCAATAATCATTGATATCCAAACATTAAGAGAGATTTTTTCTTTTAAAAACAAAAAAGCAAGTAAAGCTGTAAAAAATGGCATTGCAGCTAAACATAAAAGTGTAATAGCTGCAGTAGTATTAGTTATAGAATAAATAAAAGATATCATAGCTATACCTAGACCTATTCCTCCAACAAGTCCTGACTTACCTACTTTTTTGTAATTTTTATAAAAGTTAATTCCCTCTTCAAAATATAAGTACAAATTTAATATTATAAAAATAGTTAATCCTCTACCAAATATATATTGCCATGGAACCATGTGAGGATCATTCATGTATCTCACAACCAATGGACCAAAGGACCAAAGAATTCCAGCAAATAATACTATAGGTACAGCAATTTTTTCATTTCTCAGTTCTACCATATTTGAATATTTAATTCTTATTGGTTTGAACTACAACAAAAATTAGATCTTTATACAAAAATTTTATTCAAATTTAATCTAATCTAAGATAATAAATTCCTATGGATTTAGAAATTCTTAGAATTGCCTCAGATAATAATAACAATAAATATATCCAGAATCATACACACCATTCAAAGTTGAAGAATCCATTATGTGGTGATGAAATGCAAATAAATCTAATCATAGATGAAGAGAGAATTATTGATTTTGGTTATCAGGGTAAATGCTGTGTTTATTGTCAGGCATCTGCAAGCTTACTATCCAAGATTTCAATTAATAAAAAAAAATCAAAAATAAATGAATTATGTGATGATGCAAAATCATTTTTTGATGGTAATAGTGATATTATTAAAAAAAAATGGAAACTTATGCAGAAACTATTTAAATCTAAAAATAAAGCTCGTAAAGAGTGTATTTTATTACCTTTTAAAACTGTACAAAAAATTGTATCAGACTAATTTCTAAATGAATAATTTTAAACAATCTTTCTTTGCTGGTTTGTTTTCTGTAATCACAATAGGTGTTTTAACTATTTTAACCTATAAAACTGATTTCGGAATATTCTTAATAGCTTCTTTTGGATCATCAATGGTTTTGTTATATGGATATCCTGAAAGTCCATTCGCACAGCCTAAGAATGTTTTTTTCGGTCATCTTCTTACTGCTGTTGTGGGAATGATATTTTTATACTTAGTGCCTCTGCCATTATATTTAATATTACCTTTAGCTGTGGGATTTGGTGTAGGCTTAATGATATTTTTAAATGTAACTCATCCACCTGCAGGTGGAAATCCTATTATAGTAATTATGGGAAGCGTTTCTCCAGATTACTTATTAAATCCTGTTATTTCTGGTTCAATAATCATTTTGGGTTTTGGTATAATAATCAATCGATTTATTCTTAAAAAGTTTTATCCAAAATCAAAATAATTTGTTTGCTAGCCCCTTTAAAATAATGTTAGATGGCTCAAATAAATTAATATTTTAAAGTAACCACGGAGAGAGAATGAAAATATTGTGCGTATTATACGATGATCCAAAAGGAGGAATGCCCAAATCATATCCTATTAAGGATCTTCCAAAATTGGAAAAATATCCTGATGGTATGACGTTACCTTCACCAAAAGGTAGAGATTTTAACCCTGGAGAATTATTAGGATGTGTGTCAGGAGAGTTAGGGTTAAGAAAATTCTTAGAGAGTAACGGACATGAATTAGTAGTGACCAATAGTAAAGATGGAGATGGATGTGAAGCTGATAAGCATATTGTGGATGCAGACATAGTGATTTCTCAACCTTTTTTCCCATATTATTTAACTAAAGAAAGAATAGCTAAAGCTAAAAATTTAAAAATGGCTGTTACTGCAGGAATTGGATCTGACCATGTTGATTTACAAGCTGCAATGGATAATAAAATTGACGTTGTTGAAGTAACATTTTGTAACTCAAGATCTGTCGCTGAACATATTGTAATGATGATTGTTTCAATGGTAAGAGATTATCACAATCAACATAGAATTGTAAATGAAGGTGGCTGGAATATTGCTGATGCTGTTCAAAGATCATATGATGTTGAGGGGATGCATATTGGAACAGTAGCTGCAGGACGTATTGGACTAGATGCTTTAAGAAAAATGAAACCATTTGATACTCATCTACACTATTTTGATAGACACAGATTGCCTGAGAGTGTTGAAAAGGAACTTAATCTAACATTTCATGAGTCAGTTGAGTCAATGGTTAAAGTTTGTGATGTTGTAACTATAAATTGTCCTCTTCATCCAGAGACTGAAAATCTATTTGATGATGCAATGATAAGTAAAATGAAAAAAGGTGCTTACATTGTAAATACAGCTAGAGGAAAAATTTGTAATCGTGAAGCAATTGCAAAAGCATTAAAGAGTGGTCAACTAAGTGGTTATGCTGGTGATGTATGGTTTCCACAACCAGCTCCTAACGATCATGTTTGGAGAACTATGCCTAATCACGGAATGACTCCTCACACTTCAGGGACATCGCTATCAGCTCAAACTAGATATGCTGATGGTGTAAGAGAAATTTTAGAATGTTTCTTTGAAGGTAAAGAGATTAGAGATCAATATCTTATCGTAAAAGATGGTCAACTAGCTGGAATGGGTGCTCACTCATATAGTAAAGGATCTGCTACTGGTGGATCTGAAGAAGCAGCTAAATATAAGAAGAAATAACTTATTATATATTATTAAAGGTATGCTACTTTAAAAGTAGCTACCTTTAATATTCTAGACTCATTTAGTAATTTTTGTATATGTATTAAATGAAGTTTTTTATCATTATAATTTTTGTTTTTTTAGTAAATAATCCTTTAAAGGCTTTGGGGGAAGATAAAGCATATTTCGCTGGAGGATGCTTTTGGTGTGTAGAAGAGTCATTTGAAAAACTTAATGGTGTTATCGAAGTAATCTCAGGATATTCTGGTGGTACTACAGAAAATCCAACATACAAAGAGGTAACTTATGGAAATACTGGTCATTTTGAGGTTGTAGAGATCATTTATAATAAAGATATAATATCCTTTGAGAAGCTACTCAAAAACTATTGGATAAATATAGATCCATTTGATGCGTATGGTCAATTTTGTGACAAAGGTTATAGTTATAGGTCTGTTGCATTTTACCAAAATGATAAAGAAAAAAAATCAATTGAAAGAGACGTAAAGAATTTAGAAAAAAAATTTAATAAAAAAGTAGTCACATATCTCAGGGAATTCAAAAAATTCTATATAGCTGAAAATCGTCATCAAAATTTTTATAAAGTATATTTTCAAAATTATTTAAGATATAAAAATGCTTGTAAGAGAGAAGAAACTTTGAAGGAAATCTGGAATAAATAATATTTTATGAATATTAATATCAATTGGAATTTTGATAATTCTTATTCAAAATTACCTGAATCCTTCAAAGAAAATATTAAACCAGTAAAAGTAAAGAATCCTGAATTAATCATACTTAATAAAAGTTTAGCTTCAGATCTAGATTTAGATTTTTCTAATATAAATAAGGTCGAATTATCTACATTATTTGCAGGAAATGAATTGCCTGAAGATAGTAATTCAATCGCTCAAGCTTATGCAGGTCATCAATTTGGTCATTTTACAATGCTTGGAGACGGTAGAGCAGTTTTAATTGGAGAACATTTGTCTAAAAATAAAGAAAGATATGATATTCAATTTAAAGGATCAGGGAAAACTGCATTTTCAAGAAATGGTGATGGAAGAGCTGCATTAGGCCCAATGTTAAGAGAATACTTAATAAGTGAGTCGATGCATTATTTGAACATACCAACAACAAGAAGTTTGGCTGTTGTTAAAACAGGTGAAGATGTGATTAGAGAAGCGCCTCTAAGAGGAGCAATACTCACCAGAGTAGCTTCAAGTCATTTAAGAGTAGGAACATTTCAATATATTGCGGCTAGAAATAAAAAAGATGAATTAGAAATATTATTAGATTATGTAATTAACAGACATTTTCCAAAGATTTTAAGCTCTAAAAATAAAGGTTTAGAACTTTTAAAAGTTGTTCTAGAAAAACAAGTTGATCTAGTCATTAATTGGATGAGAGTTGGTTTTATTCATGGAGTGATGAACACAGATAATATGAGTATTTCAGGTGAAACAATCGATTATGGTCCATGCGCTTTCATGGATAGTTATGATCCTAAGACAGTATTCAGCTCAATAGATAAAATGGGAAGATATGCGTATTGTAACCAACCTGTAATTACAAAATGGAATTTAGCAAGATTTGCTGAAAGTTTGATACCTTTAATTGATGAAAATCAAGATAAAGCAGTAAAAGCTGCTACTGAGATAATCAATTCTTTTGAAAATAAATATGAAGAAAAATGGCTTGATATGATGAGAGATAAATTAGGCTTATCTGGAAAAGATGAAAAAGACAAATTTTTATTCATAGACCTACTGACTTGGATGCATGACAAAAAAATGGATTATACAAATACTTTTTGTCATTTAATGGAAGATGAAATTCAAAAAAATAAAAATTATGAAGATAAAGATTTAAAAAATTGGAAATTAAGATGGAATGAAAGATTAAAAACTAATAATAACTCCCCTGAAAAATATTTGAAATTAATGAAAAGTGTAAATCCTCTAGTTATTCCTAGAAATCATAAAGTTGAAGAAGCACTTAATGCTGCTAATCAAAATGATTTAAAACCATTTCTTAAATTATTGGAAATTTTAAATAATCCCTACAAAAAAAATAAAGATACAATTGAATACCAAATTCCCTTAGCTGCAAAAGAAAAATATCAAACTTTTTGTGGAACTTAATCTAAAGAACGTAAGGTTCTGGTCTTGCTTTTTTTCCTAAAACTCTTTCTACAGCCATATTAGATATATCAATGGATTGATATGAACCTGTAGTTATCAGTTCAGTTAAAGCTCTACCTATTCCTGGAGCTTGCATCAAACCCCTACCTGTAAAACCAGTTGCTAAATAAACATTATCAAATTTAGGATGCTTACCTACTACAGCGTTATTATCTAATCGATTACAATCATAATAACCTGCCCAACCACCAGTAAGTTTTAATTCTTCAAAAGCAGGAATTCTTTGAGCAAGTGCAGGCCATACTAATTCCTCAAAATCATCCCAAGCTGGCTCTAAATCTTTTGCTTCAAAAACAGATTTCGGTGATCCAGCTAAATATTCTTTTCCTTCAGGCCTCCAATAAACTCCTGTAGTCAAGTCACCAGTCAAAGGCATTTCAGGAATATGTTTTGGACACTTAACTCTGAAAACAGTGTGTTTTTGAGGCTCAACTGGAATATCTTCTAAGAGTTCTTTAGTCCAACATCCTGCAGCAGATATAATTGTCTTTGCTTTAATCTCTGAAAGTGTTTTAACCTCCCCTTTTATAAATTCTGCACCTAGTTCCATAGCTTTACTTTTTAATGCACCATGAAACATGAATGGATCAATCCAGCCTTCACTCTGGTTATCAGTGAATGTTGCTGTTTCTATGCCATTGCTATTGATATAAGGAAAAAATTTCGGCAACTCAGATCCTTTAATATTTTTTGTTCCAGCTTCACAAGCTTTATGATTCTCAAGAGCTTTATATTGCTCCTCAGCATGTTCAGGTCCAAACATTAATAAGTATCCATTAGTGACCATACTTGCTGTTGGTTTCGGATTTTTTTCGGTTTTAAGTAAATCAGGAATTTGAAAGATAAATTCTCTTGCAAATTTTCCAAGTAAAATATTTTCCGTTTGAAAAAACTGTCTCCTGAAACCACCTAGGGAGAGTGGAAAAGATGCAGTTTTATAAGTTGGATCTCTTTCAATAACTTTTACTTTTCTGCCTTCTTTAGATAAAAAGTAAGCAGTTGCAGTACCAATTATTCCACCACCAATTATAACAACGTCGTCCATTAATTTAAAATAAGTAAATTTATATTGAGGAATAAGGCATAGCAGCACCAAAGTAAATAAGGAATCATAAGGTAATAGCTTACAGAATTGACACGTTTAAATCTTATAATCAGAATAAAGATCAAAAAGATTAGAATCATCAATACCACTAATGCGAATAAAATTTGATGAAGTCCAAAAAAAACAATACTCCAAGTTGTATTGAAAACTATATGAATAAAATAAATGTATACAGTTTTCATATCCCTATTTTTACTGTTCCAAAAAAACCAAATGGCTAATGTCATCATCAAATACAAAGTCGTCCAAACAGGTGCAAAAACCCAGTCTGGAGGATTGTAGTTTGACTTGATTAATTGTGAATACCATGGTTCCTTTAAGCTTATTGTCACTAATCCACCAATAAATGATGCAGAATAGGTAATAACTAAAAACAGAACGAATGAAAAAAATTTATTTTTGAGCATATAAGTATTATACATCAGTATAAGATGAATAAAAAAACAATTTGGATAACCGGTGGAAGTACAGGCATAGGTAAGGCTTTAGCGATCAAATTTGCAAATGAAGGATGGAATGTAGCAATTTCAGCAAGAAGAGAAAATCTTCTTAGAGAAATTTCAGATAATCATGAAAATATAAATTCATTTCCATTAGATGTCACTAATAAAGATAAATGTAAAGAGGTTTTCAATAATATAAAGAATCAATTTGAAAATATTGATATTTGTTTTTTTTCTACAGGAACATGGAATCCAAAAAAAGAAAAAGATATAGATGTTGAACAAATAGAAGATGTATTTAAAGTAAATTTTTTTGGAACACTTAATAGTATAAAAAGTGTAGAGAAATACTTTAAAGAAAAAAAAAATGGAACAATAACTATTGTTTCGTCTATAGCAGGCTATAGAGGTTTACCAAATTCAACTGGCTATGGTCCTTCAAAATCAGCCTTAAACAACTTAGCAGAAAGTTTATACTTTGATTTTAAAAGATCAAATGTGAGAATTTGTTTAGTAAGTCCCGGATTTATAAAAACACCCATGACAGATAAAAATGATTTTAAAATGCCCTTTTTAAAAACTACAGAGTATGCAGCTGAGAAAATTTATGACGGTTTAATAAATAAGAAAGTTTTTGAAATTCATTTTCCAAAATCTCTTACTTTAATACTTAAAATGCTTAGCTTTTTACCAAGTAAAATTTATTTTGGCTTGATAGGAAAAATGACGAAATATCAGAAGAATGATTAATCCTTAACAAATACGACTGTCAATTCAGCAACTTTAAAACCAAATTTAGTCATCACTGCTCTATTGATAGCTACTCGTTCATCTTGTTTAAAAATCCAGTCATCAAATGTGATTTTCATTTCTTTACCTTTGACAGGTACCAATAACACATATTCAAATTTAAATGCTGGTCCAAAAGAATAACCTTTTGCTTTTCCCACAACATCTCCTGCGGTACCTTCGTAGTTGTTATCATCAATTTTTGTAATCTGCCATTGTCTAGTTTGGACTTCTCCATCATCCCAATTAAATTTTTCATCAAGAATTAATTGTTTACCATCCCATTTTCCATTTAAATCAGCTGAAAACTGTCTTGTAACTTTCCCTGATCGGTTTTGAAGTACTCCCCAAGCTTTTACATTGCCTGATAAATAATTTTCAATAATTAATCTTGGTTCTTTATTTTTAAAATCTTCTGGTTTCATAGAACTATTTTTTGTACAACTTGTAATTAAGAATAATGAAATTATCAATAAAATTGATTTAATAGTTTTGTTTTGCACGATTCTCCTTAAGATTATTTGTTTTGAATTGAAAATTGAATTAGATCTATATTTTTTGATTTAAAACCCGCTTCACAGTAACACAAGTAAAATTCCCACATTCTTTTAAAAGTTAAATCAAAACCTTGATTTTTAATTAAATTCCATTTCTTATTAAATTCTTTTCTCCATAAAGCCAAAGTATTAGAATAATGGTCTGCGTAAGACTCGTACGACTTTATAGTGAGCCCATTATCAGAAACATATCTATTAATACTATTTTTATTTGGCAGAAATCCTCCAGGAAAGATATATTTTTGAATAAAATCTTGTTTATTCTTATATCGATCAAATAATGTATCATCTATCGTAATTGCTTGAATGGCAGCTTTTCCATTATTTGATAAATTATTTTTTATTGTTTTAAAGTAACCCTCTAAATAGTTTTGTCCCACTGCTTCAATCATCTCAATTGATGCAATTGAATTATACTTATTATTTAAATCTCTATAATCTTTTATTTCAATATTTACTTTCTCATTTAATCCACATTTATGAATTCTCTCTTTAGCATATTCAAATTGTTTTCTTGAGATAGTAATACAATCTAATTTAACATCGTATTTTTTTCCAAGATACTCTGCAAAACCTCCCCAACCGCAGCCTATCTCTAAAACTCGATCACCATTACTTGGCTGGATTAAATCAATAAGTTTTTGATATTTATTATTTTGAGCATCTGACAAATTTTCAGTTGTTTGATCAAAGATAGCACTTGAATAGGTCAACGATTTATCTAACCATAAAGAAAAAAATTCATTCCCTAAATCATAATGCTTAGCAATATTTGATTTACTTCTTTTTTTTGTATTTTTAATAAAAAATTTTTTAAACAAATTAAGTAGAGGGAGATCTAGTAATCCTGAGAATTTATGAATAGTATTAATATTTCTTGCTGTTATTTCTATTAGGTTTGAAAGATTATCTGTTTCAAATTCATCTCTCATATAACTTTCAGCAAAACCAATGCTTCCACCTTTAATCAAATTAAAACAAAAATCAGCTTTTTTTATCTTTAGATTTGACCTTAAATCGCTCTGAACATCACCAAACTTAAAAACTTCTCCATGATAATTCTTAATTTCTAAATAACCAAATTTGATATCTTTAAGAGTTTTAAAAACTAATGTGTCTGAAATTTTATATAAATTCATTAATTCTCAAATGTAATATTATTTTTGATTTTTATTTTTTTTTTAATGAACTTAATTCCTTTAGCCCACAATTTAAAGGCTTCAAAATGTATCGCTAAAATGATTTTTAAAGTCATTAATGGGTGTTTTAGGTAAGACTTAATTAACTCTATGCTTGTAAAATTTACTCTATTTCCATCCTGAGAAGCATATAATATCTTTTCATTATCTTGATATTGGTCAATTATAACTAATATTTTTTCATTTGGTTTTAAAAGTCTAAAGAAATAATTACAATTCATCTCAATAAAAGGAGAAACATGAAATTTTTTTGAACAATTGTGCTGCAACAGATTATCGTTATTCTTTGTTTTGAAAATATAAGTATGCTGTTCTCCAAATGTGTTTTTAACTTCATAAAGTATTGAAATTAAATTTTCTTCTTCATCATAGATGTAAAAGACACTCAATGGATTAAAAACATATCCTAGAATTCTTGGATAACATAAAAGTTTAATCTTAATATTTTTATAAATTATATTATTTTGATCTAAGTTTCTTTTAACCCAGTCTACCAAAGATGAGCCATCTCTATCTCCATGATCCTTTTCAAAAAAACTAATCAGATTAAAACGGTTATATGAAAAAAACTTAATTTCCTTATCAAGAATTTTTAATTCGGCTAAATCAATTAATAAAGAAAATACATCATATTTAAAAAAATGCATTTTTGGTTTAAATCTTTTATGAATAACAGTGCCATTATATATAAAACTAGTCATCAAAGTTTTTGATCATTTCAATCGATGACTTTATTCCATCTTCATGAAAACCGTAACCAAAATAACTACCACAAAAAAGTATATTTCTTCTATTTTGTAACTTTATGAGTTGACTTTGAAAATTTAATGAGGATTGATCAAAATATGGGTGGGTAAATCTTACTTTTTTTAGAATTTTTGACTCATCAATCTCAAAATAAGGATTTAATGTTAGAAAAATATTTTCCTCACATTTAAGGTTTTGTAATAAATTTAACCAATATGTTATAGAATTTTTTTCTATTTCATCTTTTTTGATTGAAGAATTCCATGAGCACCAAGCTTTTTTATTTTTTGGCATAGCTTTTTCATCAGTATGAACATAAGCAATATTCTCTTTATATTTATAATTAGATAATATATTTTTTTCCTGATCAGTAGGATTGTCAATTATCGATAGAGCTTCATCTGCGTGTGTTGCTAGAACAACTTTGTCGTAATTAAAGTATTCACTTTCTCCACCATAATATAAATCTATACCTGACGTTTTAGTCTTAATTTTTTTTATTGGGTAATTTTTAAAATGTTCCCCATTGATTTTTGAAAGAATATTTTTAACGTATGTTCTGCTTCGATTTGAAACCGTATACCATTGTGGTCTATTTTTTAATTTAAAGAGACCATGATTTTGGAAAAACTTTAAAAAAAAACTCAATGGCATTTGGCTAGCAGCACTAGGCGGCATTGACCAAATAGCTGAAACCATTGGTATCAAATGATAATTAATAAATTCTTTTGAAAGATTTTCATTATTTAGATAATCACCAAGAGTTTTCTCCTCATGATTTTTTTTCATGTTATCACATTTTTTATAAAACTTAATTATGTCAAAAAACATCTTAAGGAATTTAAAATTAAATAAATTAGTTTTATTGGAGAAAATTCCACTTAATCCTTTGCCACAGTACTCAAATGAAGAGTTTTCAACTGATACAGAAAAAGACATATCACTTTTTTCTATTGCGATATTATTTTCATCAAAAAAATTAATTAAATGAGGATAAGTAGCAAAGTTAAAAACTATAAATCCTATATCCACAGAAACTTTTTTTAGACCAAATGATAAATCAATAGTATGAGAATGACCTCCAAAATGATCTTCTTTTTCAAAAAGATCGACATGATGTTTTTTTGATAAATAATATGCAGCACTTAATCCTGAAATGCCTGATCCAACTACAGCAATTTTCATTAAATGTTATGCTGCATCTTCTTTAAATTCATCCATACTAGGACAAGTACAAAAAATATTCTTATCACCGTAAACATTGTCTACTCTTGCTACTGGTGGCCAAAATTTATTAGCTCTTAAAAATTTGGCTGGATAAGCTGCTTCTTGTCTTGTGTATTTGTGTTCCCAATTATCTGATGCAAGCTCAGAGTCTGTATGAGGTGCATTTTTAATTGGATTATCAATTTTATCAAATTTACCTGATTTAATCTTATCTATCTCTTGCTTAATTTTAATCAAAGTGTCACAAAATCTATCTAATTCTGATAAGCTTTCACTCTCTGTTGGCTCAATCATCATAGTGCCAGCTACAGGCCATGACATTGTTGGCGCATGAAATCCGAAATCAATTAATCTTTTTGCTATGTCTTCCTCAGTTACACCTGTTTCTGATTTAATATTTCTAATATCAATAATACATTCATGAGCAACATTTCCTTGTGATCCTTTATATAAAATTGGAAAATAATCTTTTAGTCTATGCGCAATATAATTTGCGTTAAGTATTGCAACTTGAGAAGCAAGTTTTAATCCTTCTGATCCCATCATTTTAATGTACATCCAAGAGATCGATAGAATACTAGAGCTCCCCCAAGGAGCTGCTGAAACTGCTCCAATTCCAGTTGTTGGTCCACAATCTTCTATAACTGGATGATTAGGAAGGTAAACTTGTAAATGTCTTTTACATGCAATAGGTCCCATTCCTGGCCCTCCTCCACCATGTGGAATACAAAATGTTTTGTGTAAGTTTATATGACAAACATCTGGACCAAAATTTCCAGGCTTAGCAATTCCAACTAATGCATTTAAATTAGCTCCATCCATGTAGACCTGACCACCATGTTTATGAACTAATTCACAAATATCAATTATTTTTTCCTCAAATACTCCATGGGTAGATGGGTAAGTTACCATTAATGCCCCAAGATTTTCAGAATGTTGTTCTGCTTTTTTCTTTAAATCATCAAAATCAACATTTCCCTCTTTATCACAATTAACAACAACTACTTTCATTCCAACCATCTGAGCACTTGCTGGATTAGTACCGTGTGCTGAACTTGGAATTAAACATATGTTACGATTACCCTCGCCTCTATCTAAATGATACTTTCGAATAACCATTAAACCTGCATATTCTCCTTGAGCACCTGCGTTAGGTTGTAGGGAAACACCTGAAAAACCAGTTATAGAACGTAACCAATTTTTTAGATCAGTAAATAAATCTCTAAACCCTTCCATTTGCTCAATTGGAACAAACGGATGAGGTTCTGCAAATTCTTTCCAAGAAATTGGGATCATTTCAGCAGCAGCATTTAACTTCATTGTACATGAGCCAAGTGCGATCATTGTTCTATTCAATGCTATATCTTTATCTTCTAATCTTTTTAAATATCTGAGCATTTCAGTCTCGGAATGATATGAGTTGAAAACTGGGTGTTCTAAATATTTTGAAGTTCTTGATAAGTTTTTTGGAAGATTGGGTAAACTAACTGATGGATCCTCTTTTTTGATTGATTCTGCTGCATTAAAAATTTTTAATAGTTGATTTACTCTATATACATTTTTTCTCTCATCGAATGAAACGGCAAGCATTTCAGAATTTACTTTTCTTATATTTACTCTTTGATTCAGGGCATTTTTATAAATTTGATCAGTCTTGTCTTTGGTAATAATCGTAACAGTATCAAAAAAATAATTAGAATAAAGTTCATATCCAGATTGTTTTATTTTATCAGCAAAACTTTTTGCTAATTGAGACACTCTCTCAGAAATATTTTTAATTCCATCTGGACCATGATAAATAGCATATGCTGCAGAAACAATTGCTAATAAAGCTTGAGCAGTACAAATATTACTTGTCGCCTTATCTCTTCTGATATGTTGCTCTCTAGTTTGTAAGGATAATCTATATGCCTTGTTACCATGTCGATCAACTGATACACCAACAATTCTTCCAGGCATTGATCTTTTGTAGTCATCTTTTGTTGCAAAAAAAGCTGCGTGTGGACCACCATATCCCATTGGAATTCCAAATCGTTGAGAGCTTCCAACCGCTATATCGGCACCGAGCTCTCTTGGTGTTTTTAGTTTTGCTAATGCCAACAGATCACAAGCTAATATTGCCTTCCCATTCTTTTTATGAATTTTACTAATTGCTTCACTTGGGTTCTTAATATTCCCTAAAGTTCCAGGATATTGTAAAATTCCACAAACTAAATCTTCCTTTAACTGGTCTAAAACTTCATCTTCTTTACCAACTAAAACTTTTAATCCCATCGGTTCAGCTCTTGTTTGAATTACATTTATTGTTTGAGGATGACAATCCTCAGAAACAAAAACTAAATTACTATCTTTTTTATTTAATCTATGACTTAGACCCATAGCCTCTGCTGCTGCTGTACCTTCATCTAATAAAGAAGCATTAGCAATATCCATTCCTGTAAAGTCAACGATCATTTGTTGAAAGTTCAATAACATCTCAAGTCTTCCTTGAGCTACCTCAGGCTGATAAGGTGTATATGAAGTATACCAACCAGGATTTTCTAATATATTTCTTAAGATTACATAGGGTGTATATGTTCCGTAATAACCCATACCAATAAAATTTGAGTAAACTTGATTTTTTTTAGACATTACTCTTAATTTTCTTAAAGCCTCATACTCTGAATTTGACTCACCAATATTAAGTTCGCCTTTAAATTTTATTTTTTCTGGAACAGTATTATCAATTAAATCATCTAATGATTTATAATTTAATTCTTTTAACATTTTTAATTGGTCTTCTTTAGAAGGTCCAATGTGTCTTTTTAAAAAATCTTTTTCTGAATTTGGTAACATTATACTGAAGTCTCCTTTGCAAATTTATCATAATCGTCTTTATTCATTAAAGTATCCATTTCTGATTGATCTTTTATTTTAAGTTTAAAAAACCATGCTGAGTCCTCTGGATCCTGATTAATCTTTGATGGATCATCCACTATGGCTTGATTTGTATCAACTACTTCACCGCTCACAGGAGTGTATACATCACTAGCAGCTTTCGTTGACTCAACAACACCAGCAGTTCCATCTTTTTCTACGTTAGAACCCTTTTCTGGAAGTTCTGCAAAAACTATATCACCCAACATCTCTGTTGCATGTTTTGTAATTCCAATTGTTGCTACATCTCCCTCTAATTTAATCCACTCATGTTCTTTAGAATATTTTACTTCACTCATTTTGTTGCCCCTTTCACGTAACTTTTTTTATAAAACGGTAATCCACAAATATTTGCTGGATGTTTTTTTCCTCTTACTTCTAAGAAAACTTTTGTATCTTTTTTTGAAAATTCATTTTCTATATAGCCCATTGCTACAGGTCCATTTACGCTTGGTCCAAACGTACCACTTGTAATTTCTCCAATATGAACATCTGATTGATTAAATATCTTTGTTTTTTCTCTAGCAATTATTCTTCCCTCAGGTTTAATTCCAACTCTAATTTTACTAACACCATTATTTAATTGTTTAATGATTATATCAGAGCCAATAAAATCTCCCTTGGATATTCTTTCTTTTGAAATTGCCCATTTTAAATTTGCTTCCACTGGAGTTTTGTCTTTATTAAGATCATGACCATATAAACATAAACCAGCTTCTAATCTCAAAGTATCCCTTGCTCCTAAACCTATTAATTTGGATCCTTTGTTGATTAATTCTCTGGTTAATTTATCTACAAAATCATTTGGGATCGATATCTCAAAACCGTCTTCCCCTGTATACCCAGATCGAGTAATATAAACTTTGTGATCTTGAAATGAAAACCAGTTTCCTGACATAAAATTTAGATCTTTTACTCCATCAATAATATCGTTTAGGATTTGAGACGATTTAGGTCCCTGAATTGCAATTAAAGATCTGTTTTCATCTAAAACCATTTTGTACTTTTCTTCTAGTAATTCCTTTAAAATTTTAAAGTCATTATCTTTACATGCCGCATTAAGGATTATTAAAAAACCTTGATATATTTTTGTTATAATTAAATCATCGTGTATCCCAGCGTCTTTATCCATTAAGAAGCTATATTTAGAATGATTTAATTTTAAATTTTTTAAATCTAAAGGAAAGATTTTTTCTAAATCTTTAATTAGGTTTTCATCACCATAAATAAATAATTGACCCATATGAGAAACGTCAAAAATACCAGAATGATTCCTTGTGAATTTATGCTCCTCTACTATACCTTCAGAATATTGTATTGGCATTTGATAGCCTGCAAATTCAACAAACTTTGCACTGTTTTCTTGATGTAGTTGGTATAGTGATGTTTTTTTTATATTCATATTAACTCTTTGTACCCATCTGTATATTTGCCTGAGAGTTTTGCTCCTTCGGCGAGAATTAAATCTCTTTCCAGAGTTAATATGCTACGGTCCTTTTTGCCTGAGAGATTCCTGGGTGGTTGCTCCTTCGGCGCTACGATTTTCTGTAGTCTCTCCCGTAAATGAATAATCTTACATGTATGTGAGAAAGTCAATCAGAAACAATCTTTTTTCGCTTATTTAAAAGTGAATAAAACTGAAGTAATACAGCAAAAAGTATAATTGCACCTCCTATTAATCCAAACATTGAAGGTCTTTCACTTACAAAAATAAATGCCCATATCGGACCAAGTACAGATTCGGAAAGCATAATTATTCCAACTGTGGCAGAAGGAGTTGTTCTTGCTCCAATTGTAATAAATATAAAACCAAAACCAACTTGAAAAAAACCAGCTAGAAAACCTAAAAAAATATCATGAGGAGATATCATTATTTTTGTCGAGAGCAAAAACCCAACTAAACATGAACATACTCCAGCTACAAATTGAGCTGGGACCATGTCTACAGTTGGATATTTTCTTATTATTATAATTAAAATTGCAAAAACTATTGGCATTGAAAATGCTGCCAGGTTTCCAGATAATTCACCTGGTGTGAGTGAATTTCCAACCATCAATAAAACACCTGTCATTGCTAAAACAATTGAAGTTAAAGTTGTAGTGTTTATTTTTTCCTTTAAAAAAAAATACCCAAATATTGAAAGAAATAGTATTTGAAGTGAAATTATAAAATTAGTATTTGCAACTGTCGTATTATACATTGCAAAAACATAACCACAGAAACCAATAGATAATATTATTCCGCCAAAAAATCCTGGTAAACCTGAAACATAGAATGATTTAAAAGTTTTTCCTTTATAGCTAATAATTAAGAAAGCTAAAACAGTAAGAGAAAAAAATAAAGATCTCCAAAATAAAATTTGCCATAAAGTTGCACCCTCAAATGATTTAACAAGTAATCCACCAAAACTTAAACTTAATGCTCCTAAAAAGATTAATAATGGGCCAGGTAAATTTCTTATGAAAGTCATTATATTTGTGAAATTAAGTTTTGAGTCTCTAAGTCATATAGTTTAAATAAAGTTTCTGCGCTAGATAATTCGACTTCTTGGAATTTAATTTTTGAACCAGGCGTAAGTTGCACCAATTTGTCATAATCAGCAGTTATAACAACTCCTATTTTAGGATAACCTCCAATAGTCCCATGATCAGAAAGCATAATAATTGGATTTCCATCTGCAGGTACCTGGATTACCCCTTTTATTAAACCTTCAGATTTTATGTTGGTATCAACAATATTTTCAATTTTTGGTCCATCTAATCTCATTCCCATACGATCTGATAATTTTGATACAACAAATTCCTTATCAAAAAAAATATTTTTTCCCTCTTCAGAAAAATAATTAAAATTTGTTCCTTTAATTACTCTAATTTTTTCTATTTTTGTATTTATGTAATTTAGCTTTTTATCATTTAAGTCCTTATTAATTTTAGAAATATATATTTTTTGTGTATCTTCTATTCTTTTTCCATTATTTGAACCTATATTTGCTTTTGTATTGATAGAGCAGCTAGACCATTGATATTCTAAATTAAATTCACCACTAATTGCTAAATATCCATAAACAGATTTATTAGTTGATATAATGTCTATTTCATCACCATTTCCTAATGTGAAAGATTGATAACAGTTCCCTTCAATATCATTATCATTTTTTCTAATTATAAATTTTACATCTCCTGTAATTGTGCATTTAATATCATCACCAAAATACTTTAATAATGGACCTTGATAAGCAAATTCAATTACTGGAGAATTTGTTTCATTCCCAACAAGTTTATTAGAAATTTGAAAATTTCTATTATCCATTGCCCCACTAAATGGAATGCCAATATGATAAAGATTGCTTCTACCTTGATCTTGAAATGTTGTGTTTATTCCAGCTCTTTTAATCTCAAAATAATTTTTATTCATTGTAATTATTGTATTGATCTTTTGTAATTTGCTCAAAAGTGACCGTATCACCTGGATTAATTAAATTTGGATTATTCTCCTTAGAGCTATCAAAAATAACACTTGGTGTATTCCCGATAATATTCCATCCACCTGGACTTTCAAAAGTATAAACATTTGCGAATTGTTCTGTAAGTCCAACTGAACCTTTTGGCACTTTTACCCTTGGTGTCTCTAAACGTTTTGCTCGCAATTCAGTTTCTAGATCACCCAAAAAAGGCATCCCTGCAATGAAACCTGTCATGTAACAAAAAAATTCCTTATTAAAAAATTTTTCATAAATTTTATTACGAGTTATTTTTAATTTTTCTTCTAGTCTTTTTATGTCCAGTGAAAATTTTTCATCGCAACAAACTGGAATCTTAATATTATTACTCTCTAACTTGTCATCATTAATAACATTTAAATTTTCAATTAATTTTTTAATAGTTTGAAAATTTTTTTTACGTAAATCAAATGAAACTATTAATTTATTATAAGATGGAGTTAAATTATTAATGCCATCAATATTTTCTTTTTGAATACTTTTAAAATAACGTATTACTTTGTTATTTACTTCTTTATTTACCTCAGTTCCAAAATCACAATATAAAGCTGCGTCACCAAGATTTGATATATTTTTTATCATGCCATGTTATACTTACAAAAAATGAGTATGGAAATTAATATAAATTGTGATTTAGGTGAAAAATCAAAACATCACTCAAATAAATATGATCCAGATTTATTAGAAATCGTCAATTCAGCCAATGTAGCTTGTGGTTACCATGCTGGGGATGAGGAAACTATGAATCAAGTGGTAAAAATTTCAAAAAATAATGGAGTAAGCATTGGCGCACATCCCTCTTTTAAAGACCCAGAAAATTTTGGCAGAGAAAGAATGAATCTTTCTGAAAGTGAAATAAGAAAACTAATAATTGATCAATACGAAATTCTACAAAAAATAGCCTTAACCTATGGCGAAATAGTATCTCATGTAAAACCTCATGGAGCATTAAATAATATGGCTTGTGAAGATATTGAGCTAGCTACAATACTAGCCAAAACTATTAAGGATATTAACAAAGATATAATATATCTAGTGCCTACAGGATCAAAAATGCAAGAAGCAGCAAAAAAATTTGACATGAAATTTGCTTGTGAAATATTTGCTGACAGAAATTATGAGGATGATGGTAATCTTGTATCAAGAAAAAAATCTCATGCATTAATTATGGACCCAGAGCAAGCAAAAAAACACGTATTAAAAATGGTTCAAACCCAGTCGCTTAATTGTCACAGCGGGAAGCAAATACCTTGTGAAATTGACTCTGTGTGTATACATGGTGATAATCTAAGTTCATTAGCTACAGCTAAATCAATAAAAGAAAATTTGATTGAAAATGGCTTAGAACTTAAAACTTTAAACAAAATGAAAAAATTTATTTAATATGAAAAAAATAATCTTATCTTTATCTATATTGCTTTTAATTACTGGAAATGTATTTTCAGCAGGCTCTAGTAGCAGTGATGATAATGCTAAAACTAAATCAAATTATGAAAAAGCTGTAACTCATATAAAAGCAGCAAAAAAACATGAGAAAAAAGGTAAATTAGAAAAAGCGAATAAAAGATATGCAAAAGCACAGAGGTTGTTAATAAAATCAAACAATAAAAAACCTAACGATGCGGATACCTTAAATTATTTGGGTTTTACTACTAGAAAACTTGGTGATTTTGAAAACGGAGAAAAATATTATCTTCAGGGTTTAGCTATTGATCCAAATCACAAAGGTATTAATGAATATCTTGGTGAACTATATGTAGCAACAAAGAGGCATAACCTTGCCGTTGAAAGATTAGAAGTTCTAAAAGGTTGTAATTGTGAAGAGTATGAACAATTAAAAGCAGTAATTGCTGGTCAACCTTCTAAGTATTAATTTAAATTTTTTACCATTTGTTCAGGCATCCACAAAGCGATTTCAGGAAATATAACTACAAGTATTACTGCTAAAACCATTAATAAAAATAGTGGAAAAGCACTTCTAGCAATGTAACCCATATCTTTATTTGCCATTCCTTGAAGTACAAATAAATTAAATCCAACAGGAGGGGTAATTTGTGCCATTTCAACAACAATGACTAAAAAAATACCAAACCAAATCATATCAAAACCAGCTTGTCTTATCATTGGCTCTATTATTGCCATTGTTAGTACGACGGCAGATATACCATCAAGAAACATTCCTAAAATAATATAAAAAATCATTAAAACCAAAATTAAAACATAAGGAGAAAGCTCCATGCCCTGTATCCATATTGCTAAATTTCTTGGTAATCCTGTAAAACCCATCGCTAAAGATAAAAAAGTAGAACCAGCTAAAATAAAAGCAATCATGCATGAGGTTTTAGTTGCACCTAATAAAGATGATTTAAATGTTTCTAAAGTTAAACTTTTTTGGAAGTAAGATAGAATTAAAGCACCAACGACACCTAATGAAGCAGCTTCAGTTGCGGTTGCTACTCCAGTATATATAGAACCTATAACCGCAGAGATAAGTAATATTACTGGTAAAAGTTGTTTTGATCTCTTGATTTTTTCTAAAAAAGAATATTCCTCAAGAATTTTTGGCATTTCTTTCTTATTAATTAAAGACCATATAATAACATATGACATAAATATTAGTGCAATCATTATCCCTGGAATAATTCCTGCTATAAATAATTTTGCTATGGACTCTTGAACAGCTACACCATAAATAATTAGAATAATTGATGGAGGTATTAGTAATCCCAAAGTACCTGAGCCAGCTAAACTACCTAATAAGATTTTTTCTGGATAATTTCTTTTTCTTAACTCAGGGATAGACATTTTTCCAACTGTAGCTACAGTTGCTGCTGATGATCCAGATATTGCAGCAAATAGAGCACATCCAACAACATTTACATGAATTAAGCCTCCTGGAAGCTTTTGCATCCAAGGAGATAACCCTTTAAATAAATTTTCTGATAGCTTAGTTCTAAAAAGAATTTCACCCATCCAAACAAATAAAGGTAATGCAGTCAAAGTCCACGAGGATGCAGTTCCCCATATTGTAGTAGCCATTGCATCACCTACTGGTCTTGAAGTAAACAGCATCATACCAATTGCTGATACCCCTATCATACTCAATGCAACCCAGATACCAGAGCCTAAAAAAAATAATAAAACACTAATAAAAAAAATTGTTAAAAATATCTCAGCCATTTATCTTTTTTTTATATTTAGGATAAATTGATGAAAAACACATATAAAGAATATTGTTGAACCTATTGCTACACTTGTTTGAGGTATCCAGATTAATATTTCATCTGCACCTTCACTTCTTTCCTGAAACTTGTAAGATATAATTAACATTTTAATAAAATAGAATGCTAAATATCCTGAAAAAAAACTGGCCAAACTCAAACACCAAATTTCAATCAACCATCTTTTACTACCCGAAAGTTTTTCTAAAAAAAGAGTAATTCGTATATGTCCACCCTCTACAAAAGTATAAGCTAGTGCAAAGAAAGATGCTGAAGCCATACAATAACCAGAATATTCTGCTAAACCTCTTATATAGAAGCCAAATATTCTTGACGAAATACCTATAAGAATAAAAACTGCAACTAATATTAAAAAAATTGCAGCAATATAACCAGAAAATTTATAAAGTTTATTTAGAGTTTTATCGATAGTACTTAACATAATAATTTAAGGCCACTCAAAATATTTAAGTGGCCTTAAGATATATCTAATTTAATTATTTATAAGCTGATAAAACTGACGCTCCTCTTGATCCAGCTTTTTGAGACCATTCTTTAGCCATTGTCTCTCCAACTTTTTCAAAATGAGATTGTAAAGATGCATTAACTTTTCCAACTACCATACCGGCATCTGCTAGAGCTTTTTTATCTCCAACGTTTCCTTGTTTTGATAATTGCCAACCTTTTCTTTCTGCTAAGGCTGCTTGCTTCATAACTAAATCTTTAGTTGCTTTATCCAATTTATTCCAAGACTCTTTATTAACGATCACCATATTTTTTGGAAACCAAGCTGCAATGTCATAAAAATATTTCACACCATTTTCCCAAATCTTAGAATTTTTTCCAGTCGTTGGAGATGTAATCATACTTTCAACAGCACCTGTTGAAAACGCTTGACTTATTTCTGCTGCTTCTATTTTGGTAGGAGCCATTCCAGTTAATTCAGCAATTCTTATTGTAGCAGAATTGTATGCTCTAAATTTTAAACCTTTTAAATCATTAACTGAGTTAATTTCTTTCTTGCTATACAAGCCTTGTGCTGGCCACGGTACAGCATATAGGAAGACAAGTCCTTTAGCATCCAAACCTTTTATGATTTCATCTTTTGATGCTTTATATAATTTCATAGCATCTGAGTAAGATGATGCCAGGAATGGTTGTGAGTCTATTTCCAATAATGGATCTTCTTTTCCTAAGGCTGACATAAATCTTTCACCGATTTGTGCTTGTCCAGTTCTCACTGCTCTAAAAATTTCTCCACCTTTAAATAGTGATCCACCTGGATGAGTAACGATTGTTAGTTTGCCACCACTTTTTTCAGTTACATTTTTTGCAAATTCAGTTGCGTTTGCAGAATGAAAGTTCCCAGCTCCATAAGCAAGAGCCATGTCCCATTTCTCCGCAATCGCAAGATTAATTGACAAAATTAATGAAACTAAAACAGTTATTAAGTATTTTATGAATTTCATTTTTCCTCCAATTTGTTTAAATGCATTTCATTATGTATTAAAAAGATTATCAATAAAAAAATAATACTACTTTTGATTGAATTATTATTAATATCTAATATTATGTTTCCACTTTGTTAGAACAGTCACTCATATTACTTCAGATTATTTTCATAGACATAATCTTAGCAGCCGATAATGCAATAATTATTGGTCTAATCGCAGCAAATTTTGCTCCAAAAAATAGAAAACAGATCATATTATGGGGCGTTGCTGGAGCTTTGATATTTAAAGTTATTTTTGCAGTATTTGCCACATACTTGTTTGAATTCTATTTCATCAAAATCTTAGGAGGATTACTTTTAATTTGGATTGTAAACGATTTAAGAAAAGATCTTTTCGAAATCAAAAAAGTGAAATCTCCAACTAAAAAATCAAAAGAACCATCATATATTCAGAGTGTATATAAAGTTTTATTTGCCGATATTACAATTAGTTTTGATAATGTCATAGGTGTTGTTGGAGCTGCTAAAGGTAATTTTAGTTTTATGATTTTTGGTCTAGTACTTTCTGTAATTCTTACAGGAGCGATGGCTACATATCTTGCTAATTATATTCAAAAACATTTATGGATTGCATATATTGGATTAGGCTTCATATTATTAGTGGCAATTCAGTTAGTTATAGGTGGATTAGTTGACCTAGATATTTTATCAATCAACGAACAATTTAAAAAATATTTCTAATAAGAGTGTTTTTTTGTTGGATATTTCTTAAGTTTAACGTCTTTAGAAAATTTTTTTAAACCTATATTTATATATTTTTTAATATTAATAAATTTTTTAACAAATCTTATTTTGGTACTGTTTAATCCGATCAAATCATCTGTAACAAGTACTTGGCCATCACAATGAACTGATGATCCAATACCTATTGTTGGAATTTTTAAGGATTGTGTAATTTTTTTTGCAGTAGCTGCTTTTACACATTCTATTACTATAGCGAATACCCCACTACTTTGTAGTAGAAGAGCATCTTTTATTAATTGTTTTGTTTCCCTAGTGGATTTACCTTTTGACTTAAACTTTCCTTTGGCAGATTGAGGAAGAAGACCTAAATGGCCCATAACTGGAATCTTTTTTTTAATAAGATATTTAATCTGTGAAATAATTTTTTTTCCACCCTCTAATTTAACTGCGTCACATTTTGTTTCTTTAATAACTCGTTTCGCATTTTTATAAGCAGATAAATTAGACCTATATGTATTGAAAGGCATATCTACAACCATTAAACTTTTCTTGACACCAAGCCTAACGCTTTTTGAATGATCAATCATATTAGTTAAAGTTACTTTTTTTGTAGTATCGTAATTATATAAAACAGATCCCAATGAATCTCCGATTAAAGTGATATCAACATATTTATCTACAAGTTCAGCAAAATTTTTTGAATATGCAGTGAGACACAAAATTTTAGATTTGTTTTTTTTGTTAAGAATATTTTTAATCTTGGCATTCATTTTATTAAACTACTCTAATTCAATAGTGCTCGGTGGTTTTGAAGTTATATCGTAAACTACCCTATTTATTCCTCTTATGCTATTTACTATTTTATTTGAAATCATTTGTGAAAATGATTTTTTAAATTCATAAAAATCAGCAGTCATACCATCTTCTGAAGTTATAGCTCTCAGTAAACACAAATATTCATAGGTTCGATTATCACCCATTACTCCAACAGTTTTTACTGGAAGTAAGGCTGCATATGCTTGCCAAATTTTATTATAAAGACCATGTTCTTTAAGACCCTGTATAAAATAATAATCAGCTTCTTTTAAAATGTTAATTTTTTCTTTAGTTATAATACCAGGCATTCTAATTGCTAAACCTGGACCTGGAAAAGGGTGTCTTGAGATAATTTCTTTATTCAAATTAAGCTCTAAACCTAAATTTCTTACTTCATCTTTAAATAAGAATTTAAGGGGTTCGACTAATTTTAATTTCATTTTTTTTGGTAATCCACCTACATTATGATGAGATTTGATTTTTGACGTTTGGCTTCCTGTTACTGATCTGCTTTCAATAAGATCTGGATAAAGAGTTCCTTGAGCTAAAAATTTTACATTCTTAATTTTTTTTGCATATCTTTCAAAAATTTTAATAAATAAATTTCCAATTATTTTTCTTTTTCTTTCTGGATCTGAAACGTTTGTTAACTTTTTTAAAAATTCTTTTTCAGCATTAACGTATATTAAATTCATCTTGAGCCTTTTCTTAAAAGTATCAACTACTTGTTTTTCCTCATTTTTTCTAAGAAGACCAGTGTTAACAAAAATACAATATAGCTTTTTACCAATAGCTTTATTCAATAATTGAGCAACTACACTACTATCAACTCCTCCTGAAAGAGCACAAATAACTTTATTTTCACCAACTTGATTTCTAACCTCTTTAATTAATTTCATCTTTTGATCTTTTGATGACCAGTTTTTTTTAATTTTACATATTAAAAAAATAAAATTTTTTATAATTTTTTTACCATTTTCTGTATGCGTAACTTCAGGATGAAACTGAACACCATAAAATTTATTTGTCTTGTCCTCAACAATTGCAAATTTTGAATTTTGACTTGATGCAATTACTCTAAAATTTTTAGGTAATTTTGAAACTTGATCAGCATGACTCATCCATACTTTATGAATTTTTTTTTGATTAAAGAAATTTTTTATTAAAAGACTATCTTTTTTTTTATAAACATTAGCTAAACCAAACTCCCGATGCTTTGATTGCTTGACCTTTCCACCATTTAATTTTGATAAGATTTGGTGACCAAAACAAATACCTAATATTGGTATATTGTTTTTAAGTATTTCTTTATCGAAAGAATATCTATTAATTTCATAAACGTTAAGGGGACCTCCTGATAAAATGATACCTTTAATACTTATATCAATATTTTTATTTTTAATCTTTTTATGACTAATAATTTCTGAGAATACCCCTAGTTCTCTTATTCTTCTGGCAATCAATTGGGTAAATTGAGAACCAAAATCTATGATTAATATTTTATTTAAACTTTGATCAAGAATCATTTTTTGGCTCTATATTCGCCAGAGTCTCCAAAATATCTTTATTATCATCACATAGTTTCTTACAAACTTTTGTAAAAGTATTTGATAGATCTTTTACTTTTGAATAATTTGATTTTTCTAAAGCAATTTTCATTAACATTAATATGGCCTCTTCATTATCAGGTTCAATTAATAATGTTGTTTCTAAATTTTTTTTTTCTTTTTTTTGATCTTCTTCCAAATTGTAAATCTTTGCCAAGTACAAATATGAACTTGAGTCTTTAGGATTAAAAACAATACTTCTTTCAAACATAAATCTTGCATCGTCATATTTCTTATTTTTATAAAGTTCTAAGCCTTTATCAAAAAAATTCTCATTACCAAAAGAAGTGCTTATTAAATTTATGAAAAAATAAATTAATACAGTTTTTTTTAAAATTTTAATCATTATTATCAATCATCACTTTTTACTATATCAACGTTATGTACCATACTTTCGTAAAATCCAGCTTTTGTAATCTTTACAAATTGTGGTTTATTTCTTAAATATTTAATTTGTTTAGAACCAAGATAACCCATCGATGATTTCAAACCACCAATAAGTTTGAAAATTATTTTTTCAACCTTACCTTTATATTTAGCAAATCCTTCTACACCTTCAGGTACATATTTTGAGATATCTTTTTGTTTTGATTGAAAATATCTATCAGCTGAACCTTTGTTCATAGCACCCACTGATCCCATACCTCTAAAACTTTTAAATAGCTTTCCACCTCTTCTAATTAATTTACCTGGGGTCTCGTCGGTGCCTGCAAATAATGAACCTACCATAACGGCATCTGCTCCTGCAGCAAAAGCTTTGGCTAAATCACCAGAGTATTTAATACCTCCATCAGAGATAATCTTAACATTTTTATTTTTAACTCCATTTCTAACTGTTAAAATTGCACTTAACTGAGGAACTCCAATACCTGCCACTAATCGTGTGGTACAAATAGATCCAGGGCCTATACCCACTTTGATTATATCTACCCCTAATTTTAAAAGAAATTTTGCAGCTTCTGGTGTAGCAATATTTCCTGCACACAGTGCTGTTTTTTTATTTTTTCTTTTTTTAATAAATTTGATTATCTCTGAAACTTTCTTTGTATGACCATGGGCAGTATCAACAACAATCATGTCGATATTTTCTTTTAAAATAGCGTCAGCTCTCTTAAATTCACTTGGACCTGCACCTACGGCTGCACCAACTAAAAGTTTTTTAATTTTTACTTTTTTAATTTCTGATATTTGAGTCTTAATATCTAAATTTCTATGTATTACACCCAATCCTCCAGCTTTTGCTATGGCAATTGCCATTTTACTTTCAGTAACAGTATCCATTGCAGAAGATAAAAGAGGAATTCTTAATTTTAAATTGTTAGTTAATTTGATGCTAGTGTCTACTTCAGAAGGAAGTATTTCAGAATACTTCGGTACAAGTGTAACGTCATCAAAGGTGAGTGCTTCTTTTATAGGAACCATAATCATTTATATACGATTCCTTTAAAATTTAAAGTGTCTATCTTAGATTTTTACAAATGATAAAACTTTCTTTTGAGTCTTTACGACTTGATTTAGGTTTAAAAACCTTAACTTCTTTATAAATTTTTTTTCCAAGTGCGACAATTTCATTAAATGAACTTCCCATAAAAATTTTTGAAATAAAAAAACCTTTTTCAGAAATTATATCTTTCGAAAAAAGCATAGCTTCTATACACAATTCTCCAGTTTGAATTGCATCTATATTTTTTATACCTGTTGTATTAACAGCCATGTCAGACATGATAACGTCTATTTTTTTTGTAAGAATTTCTTTAATTTGATTTTGAGTACTGAGTTCAGTAAAATCTCCTTTTATTTGAATGGTGTGTTCAATTTTATCCATAGATTTAAGATCTATAGAAATTAATTTTCCATTTTTAATAACTTTTGAGGCATATTGAGACCAGCTACCCGGGGCGGCACCTATATCAATAACATTGATACCTCCCTTAAAAATTTTAAATTTTTCATCTAATTCAATCAATTTGTATGCTGATCTTGCACGATAGCCATCAACTTTAGACTGACGTACATATATATCTCTTCTTTGTTTATTTACCCAATTTTTTGAAATTTTATTTTTTTTCAATTAATTATCGTATCTAAGGCTTTTGAAGATTTTATTTTTACTTAAAGTCTCAATCTCTATTTGTATAGTTTTATCAACCCTCATATCTTTACCATCTTTCCATATTCCAGCAGCAAGATGCATAATTCCAATTTTATAGTTTGGTAAATATGGTTCAACAAATGTTTTTTGTTGTTGATCATATTTTGGAAGCAAATTACTTGTAATCCAATTACAATTTAAGGGTAAGAATTCTGTATCTAAATTATCAATATAAACTGACATATTTATTGCTAACCCTTCTGATCCAAAAATATTACCAGCTTTTAGAGTTTTAATTAAATTTTTTTGCCAAGAACCCCAAGCTTCAGAATTTTTTTCTAATGAAAATACTCCAATATTTATATGAGGTGCAAAAGCTAATTTTCTTGCATTGTTATAACCAATCCTTGATTTAACAGCATGTTTAAAATTTTGCGATTTTATAATTGCTAACTTTCCTAGTAACCAACTAACTTTTGATAGAACTTTATATCCTGGGCCAATTGTTTGAGTAATTCCTAATTTTCCATTTTCACAAGCTCTAAAATATAATTCTATACAATTCCAATCGTTGACCCAAGCATCACAATCAATCCAGAGATATTTTTCGTAGTTAGGAAAATATTTTGGTAAAAAGGCCCTTGAGACCTGACTTTTTAGCCACTCTTTTCCTTTTACTTTAAATTCTGGAACCTCAATATCCCACTCTGCAGATTTTATTTCATCTACTTTGTTAGATAGTTTTTCCTTTTGCTGTTCAGTAAGTCCTGCATCTAGAATACAGATTGCAACACTTTCACTATCTTTAAATTGCTTAATTGAATTAATTAGCTCTTCTAATAATGGAAAATAGTTGGCATCAGCCAAAGAAACAATTACATTTTTTTTCATTAAAGTACGTCTTCAAGATCATCTTCGTCCTGAATTTTGTCTTTTTCATGTTTATTCTTAATTTTTTGATAATGAAAATAGCTAATAGGTAATAATAATAGATAAATTATTGCGCTTATTGCAATTACGTTAAATGTGTAAATTAACAGTAGACCAAAAAATAAAACAATTCCAAATAACAGAAATATTGTAGTTCTTCTTCGTATGACTATCTTTTTAAATGAATAGCTTGGAAATTTACTAATTAATAGAAAAGAAGTTGATACAAAAAATATGGGTACAATTATATCATAGTTTAATTGAAAAAAATCAAATCCACTTAAACTTATAATTAATGGAGTTAATACTAATATACCACCTGCTGGAGATGGGACACCTTCAAAAAAGTTGTCTCTCCAAGAAGGTTCTTGATTTGAATTAATATTAAATCTTGCTAGACGTAATGCTACACAAATCACAAATACTAAACACAGTAACCATCCAAACCTTCCTAACGTATTTAATTTCCAAAAATACATTATAAATGCTGGGGCTACTCCAAAACTTATCATGTCAGTGAGTGAATCTAATTCTTTACCAACTTTAGATGTACCTTTAATTAATCTGGCAATTCTTCCATCTAGACCATCAATCAACGCAGCAAACATTATTGCTATAATTGCTAATTCAAACCTTCCATCTAAAGCAAATCTGATTGAAGTTAAGCCAATACAAACACCAATTAAAGTTAGCATATTTGGCAAAAGCATCCTGGCGCTTTTTTTATCTGCTACAATTTTTAAATTATTCTTTGGTTGTTCCATTTTACTTTTTAGCTAACAATGTTTCTCCTGAAACAGCTATTTGACCTACTTTAACTAATGGTTCATAATTTTCATAATAAACATCAGCTCTACTTCCAAATCTTATCATTCCAACTCTATCACCTTGATTTAATTCTTGATCTTTGTTTGCTTCACAAACTATTCTTCGAGCAACTAAACCTGCAATTTGGACTAATACGATATCGTTATTTTGATTATCTTTTATCTTAAAATAGTTTCTCTCATTATCTTCACTCGCTTTATCAAGTGAAGCATTAAAAAATTTACCAGGTTTGTATAAAATTTCTTCAATCTTTCCGCCACAAGGACTTCTATTTACATGACAATCAAAAACATTCATGAAAATACTAATTTTTTTAAATCTTTTATTCTCTAAATTCAGTTCTTTAGGGCCATCTACTTCTTCAACTTTTATCACTTCTCCATCAGCAGGACTGACAAGGAAGTTATCATCATTAATAATAACTCTCTCAGGATCTCTAAAAAAATAGTAAACCCATATAGTTAAAACAAAACCTACTAATCCAAGAAAATCACTAAAAATATAAAATATTATAGTTATAATCCCAGCTATAACTAAAAACTTGTATCCTTCTGCGTGAATTTTTGGAAATATTTTACTAAACATATTCTTCTATTTGATAATTTTTCATTAATATGTATATAAAATCGCGAAATTCAATTAATAAGATAAATATAAAATAAGTGAGCAAAATTAACGTAAAAAACCCTGTTGTTGAGTTAGACGGGGATGAAATGACCAGGATCATCTGGGATTTCATTAAAAACAAATTAATTCTCCCGTATCTGGATCTAGGTATTGAATACTATGACCTTGGAATGAAAAGTAGAGATAATACTGACGATCAAATCACAATTGACTCTGCAAATGCAATTAAAAAAATTGGGGTTGGTATAAAATGTGCAACTATTACCCCAGATGAAGCAAGAGTTGAGGAATTTGATTTAAAAAAAATGTGGAGGTCTCCAAACGGTACAATAAGAAATATTATTGGTGGTACTGTTTTTAGAGAGCCAATAATTTGTTCAAACATTCCAAAATTAGTTCCTTCATGGACAGATCCCGTAGTGATTGGAAGACATGCGTTTGGTGATCAATATCGTGCTACAGACTTTAAAGTCCCTGGTAAAGGTAAAATGGAAGTTAAATGGACTTCAGAAGATGGTAAAGATGAAATTAAGTATGAAGTTTTTAATTTTACTGGACCTGGAGTTGCTCTTTCAATGTATAATTTAGACAAATCAATAGAGGATTTTGCCAGATCTTGTTTTAGTTATGGACTTATAAAAAAATGGCCAGTCTATATGTCAACTAAAAATACTATTTTAAAGAAATACGATGGAAGATTTAAAGATATATTTCAAGAGGTTTTTGATAAAGAGTACAAAAAAGATTTTGAGAAACATAAATTGACTTATGAACATAGATTAATTGATGACATGGTAGCATGTGCAATGAAGTGGAGTGGTAAATATATATGGGCGTGTAAGAATTATGATGGTGATGTTCAATCAGATACAATGGCTCAAGGATATGGATCGTTAGGGTTAATGACTAGTACGCTACTAACTCCAGATGGAAAAATAATGGAAGCTGAAGCAGCTCATGGTACAGTAACTAGACACTATCGAATGCACCAGCAAGGTAAAGAGACATCAACTAACCCAATAGCATCAATTTTCGCTTGGACTAGAGGATTAGCGCATAGAGGTAAGCTGGATGGAAATCAAGAACTTATAAAGTTTGCTAATACCATTGAGGAAGTTTGTATTGGTTGTGTTGAGAGTGGATCAATGACAAAAGACTTAGCAATATTAGTTGGTCCATCTAGTAAATACCTTACGACCAATCAATTTTTAGATGTAATAGATGGTAATTTAAAAAAGAAATTAAATTAAAGCCTTTATTTTTTCAAAAGCTTCATCAATTTTATTTTGGTCTTGACCTCCAGCTTGAGCAAAATCTTTCCTTCCACCCCCGCCCTTGCCACCAATTATCTCTGATCCTAATTTAGCAAATTTAACTGCATCATATTTACTAATTAATTTTTCTGTTATACCAACTGCAAGACCAACTTTATTATCACTACTTGCAAAAACAACAACAATCCCCTCTCCTAATTCTTTTTTTCCACTATCAACTAATTTTCTTAAATCTTTAGGTGGTAGATCTTGAACTTTTTGAAATCTAACTTTTACACCATTTATTTTTTTATCACTGATAATGTTTTTGGTTTTATCTTTCAGCACAGAACTAACATTTAATTGTTCAAGTTGTTTTGTGAGATTTTTTATAAGCTCTTTAAGATCATTATTATCAATGTTTGGCTTGCCACCTAATTTTATTATTTGAGATGACAATTCTTTTATATTTTCTTCATCTTTTTGAGTTGATAAATTTGATAATTTCTCTTTGTTTTTAATATAATCCTCTAACTGCTTATCTCTCAATGCTTCAATTCTTCTGACGCCTGCAGCAATAGAAGCCTGACTAATTGTTCTAAATTTACCAATATTTCCTGTACTTTGGACATGTGTTCCACCACACAATTCTGTTGAAAAATAAGTTTCTTTTTCTTTACCCATTGAAACTACCCTTACTTCTTCTCCATATTTTTCCCCAAAGAATGCTAAAGCACCCTTATCAATTGCAGCTTTTGGAGTCATAATTCTAGTTGTAACCTCAGTATTTGCTTCAACATATTCGTTAACAAGTTTATCAATTTTCTGTAATTCTTCACTAGTAATGGGTTTCATATGACTAAAATCAAATCTAAGTCTATCAGGTGCAACTAATGAACCCTTTTGCATAACATGTTTTCCTAAAGTTCTTCTAAGAGACTCATGAAGTAAATGTGTTGCTGAATGATAAGCTTTAAGATTGTCTCTTCTTTCAACATCAATTTTCATTTCTACTACATCTTTTATTTTTATTTCACCACTTTTTACTGATCCATAATGCACAAATAAATCTCCAAGTTTTTTTTGTGTATCTTCAACTTCAAATACAGAGTTTCCAGAAACTATTGTACCTTGATCTCCAAGCTGACCACCTGACTCTCCGTAAAAGGGTGTTTGATTTGTTATAATAATACCTTTTTCATTAGTTGATAATTTTTTTACTTCTTTATTATCTTTTAAAAGATTTAATATTACTCCCTCAGATTGATTAGACTTGTAACCTAAAAATTCTGTAGGTCCTGTTTTGTCTTTTATTGAAAACCAAATAGCTTCTTCAGAGCTATCACCTGAACCTTTCCAGTTTTTTTTTGCTAGCTCTTTACTTTTTTTCATCAGATCATCAAATTTATTGTGATCAACTTTCAAAGATTTATTTTTTAAAATATCTTCAGTTAGGTCTAAAGGAAAACCAAAAGTATCATATAATTTAAATGCTACTTCACCTGGTAAAACTTTATCTATTTTAGAAATTTCTTCATTTAAAATTTTTATACCTCTATCAAGCAAGACTAAAAACTTTTCTTCTTCCATTTTTAGAGTTTCTTTAATTAAAGACTCAGATCTTTTAAGTTCAGGGTAGCTACCTGACATTTCATTTTTGAGTGAGTCAAATATTTTATAAAAAATTGGTTCTTTAGATCCTAATAAATGAGAATGTCTCATTCCTCTTCTCATTATTCTTCTGAGCACATACCCACGTCCCTCGTTTGATGGTAACACACCTTCTGCTAAAAGAAATGAGCTAGCTCTTAAGTGGTCAGCTATAACTCTAAAACTTGAAATATTATTATCTACCTGATCAACCTTTGTTACATCTGCTATAGAACTAATTAATTTTTTAAAATGATCAGTTTGATAATTATCATGTGTTCCTTGTAATAGTGCTGCAATTCTCTCTAAACCCATACCAGTATCAACAGATGGTTTTGGAAGATCTACTCTTTTTTCTTTTGTGACTTGCTCATATTGCATAAAAACTAAATTCCAAATCTCAATAAATCGATCTCCATCCTCATTTTTTGTGCCCGGCAAACCTCCTTTTAAATGATCTCCATGATCATAGAAAATTTCTGAACATGGTCCACAAGGTCCCGTTTCTCCCATTGACCAAAAATTATCTGATGTAGAAATTCTTATTATTCTATCATCACTAAAACCCGCTATTTTCTTCCATAAATTGAATGCTTCATCATCTTTATGAAAAACTGTTACATAAAGTTTATTTTTATCTATTCCAAAATCTTTTGTAATTAAATCCCATGCATAATGAATTGCTTTTTCTTTGAAATAATCACCAAAGGAAAAATTTCCCAACATTTCAAAAAATGTATGATGTCTCGGTGTATACCCAACATTTTCTAAATCATTATGTTTTCCTCCAGCTCTTACACATTTTTGTGAGGTAGTTGCTCTTTGATAGTCCCTTTTCTCTAGCCCTGTAAATACATTTTTAAATTGAACCATGCCAGAATTAGCAAACATTAATGTTGGATCGTTATTAGGAACTAAATTACTAGACTCAACAATCTTATGATCGTTTTTCTCAAAATATTTTAAGAAAGTTTCTCTTATCTGATTTAATGATTTCTGAGCCATATTTTTAAAATACAGCTTTTTTATTCTATGTCTAGATAACGATAAGGGGGTAAAGGCGCTTAAAATAAGCGCCTTTATAATTTAAAGATGACCTTTAATTCTAGTTCTTTTTAGGAGGAGTAGCTTCTTTTTCAGCTTCTTCTTTTTCAGCTACTTTCTTCTCTTTTTCAATTTTTTCAGGACTTAATGGATTTCCTTCAATCTTTTTAGAAATCACACCAGCTTTTTCCCTAATTGCCATTTCAATTTCTGCAGCAACTTGTGGATTTTGAGCTAAATAGACTTTGGCATTTTCTCTTCCTTGTCCTATTTTCTCTCCTTTGTAAGCATACCATGCACCTGATTTTTCAATAATGTCGGCTTTAGCACCAAGGTCTACCAACTCACCCATTTTGCTAATTCCTTTTCCATACATTAAGTCAAACTCAACAACTTTAAATGGTGGTGCAACTTTATTTTTAACTACTTTCACTCTTGTAGAGTTACCAATAATTTCATCTTTATCTTTGATGGCACCAATTCTTCTAATATCCATTCTTACAGATGAGTAAAACTTAAGTGCATTTCCACCTGATGTTGTTTCAGGACTTCCAAACATAACTCCGATTTTCATTCTAATTTGATTAATAAAAATCATCATTGTGTTTGTGTTAGAAATTGAACCAGTTAACTTTCTTAAAGCCTGACTCATTAATCTTGATTGAAGACCAACATGATGATCACCCATCTCACCTTCAATTTCAGCTCTTGGAGTTAACGCTGCAACAGAGTCAATTACGATTACTGAAATAGAGCCTGATTTTACTAGTGTATCAGCTATTTCTAAAGCTTGCTCCCCTGCATCTGGTTGTGAGATTAAAAGCTCTTCAGTGTTCACACCTAATTTTTTTGCATAAACTGGATCTAAAGCATGTTCTGCATCAACAAATGCACAAATACCACCAGCCTTTTGAGCTTCAGCAACAACTTGTAATGCTAATGTTGTTTTTCCAGAAGACTCTGGTCCATAAACTTCTACAATTCTTCCTTTAGGTAATCCGCCTATTCCTAAAGCTAAGTCTAAACTTAAAGATCCTGTAGATATCGACTCGATATCCATAGCTCTTTTCTCACCTAGCTTCATAACTGAGCCTTTTCCAAAGTTGTCAGTTATCTGGCTGATCGCAGCATCTAATGCTTTATTCTTTTCTTTAACATCCATTTCTTGATCTTTGGTAGATTTAACTACCTTTAAATTATTTTTTGTCATTTAAGCCTCTTTTTTTATTAATTATTAACACTCGAATCATATAGTTATTATGTACTACTTTTGTTCTCATTTGCAAGATTTAATTAATTTAGCTTAAAAAGCCTTATATTACTGGATTTTTAGGTGGTTACTATTCAATAATCCAACAGATTTAAGCAGATTGAATTGAGAGAGAATGTAGTTTCTTTCAGAATCAGCTAACGAGATTTGAGCATTAAGCAATAAAGAGTTCGATTGGATAACTTCTAAAGTAGTCCTATCTGAACCACTGTTATATTCAGCTACAATCCCTTCGTTGGCAATTTCAGCAGCGTTAACTTGTGCTCGAACTGAATTTAATAAACTTTTATTTGATTGATAATTAGACCATGCACTAGCCACATCCGTTTGGTTTTTTTTAGTCATATTATCAAGTAATAAATTTTTTCGAGTTTCGGAACTTTTATTTTTTTTTAATGAAGCAATATTTTTTCCACCTGAAAAAAATGGCCATGACACTGTTGCTTTAAGAGTATCCTTCTCCCTCTCATCAAAAGTAGTACTCAAATCTTCAGTTTTTGATCTATCAAAAGATAAGGTCGCTGATGGAGCTAAATCAGATCTAGCACTTATTGTGTCTTTTTTGGCTTGTTCATATTCTAGTTTAGCAATAATTAAATCGGGATTACTTTTTATTGATATTTCAATTGCAGAATTTAATTGTTCTGGCAAAGTTACTTCTTTGATTGACTTCTTATCTAATGTTTCAGGATCATTTATGCTACCAATAACATTTTCATAATTTAGTTTGCTTGTTAAGAAATCATTTTCTGCTTGTATTAGTTTTGCTTGAGCTCCAG